>CAZLLV010000547.1:0-6016 GCA_964560325.1 uncultured Thermoanaerobaculia bacterium
GAGCCCACCCGGCATGGGGGCGCCGCAGGGGGGTGGGTTGTGGGTGGCGCAGGAGAACGGGGGGACGAGCTACGCGGGGGGTCGGTGGATGGAGATCTCGTACGGCCGGCCGATCCGGCGGGGGCGGGTGGGCATCTTCGGCGCGGGAGAGGAGTACGGCGCGCGGGTGACCGCCGGGGCGCCGGTCTGGCGGGCGGGGGCGAACCAGACGACGCGCCTGTCGACCGAGGCGCCGATCGTGATCGGCGGAAAGCGGATCGAGCCGGGGGAGTACAGCCTGTTCGTCGAGCTGTCGGAGGGGGGGTGGACGCTGATCGTCTCGGAGCAGCCATACCAGCAGGAGTACGATCCGGAGAACGAGGGGGCGACCTGGGGCGCCTACGGTTACGACCCCGAGCACGACGTGGCGCGGGCGCCGATGGCGGTCGAGACGCTCGACCACTCGATCGACCAGTTCACCATCTCGTTCCACGACGTGAGCGGCACGGGGGGCGAGATCGCCATGACGTGGGACGACACGATGGCGACCGTTCCGTTCCGGCTCGCGGGCGGCGTCGAGGAGGCGGCGGGCGCCGAGTAGCCCGATCGAGCAGCCTGCTAGCATCGGGCCGCCGGCCGTCCCTCGAAACCGGCGGCGGTTCCATCCCACACGAACCCCACGGAGTCTTTCGTCCATGGTCACCCTAGAGTCTTTCCCCACCGACGTCGAGAGCGGCGCGGGCCCCGATTTCTCCTTCACCGAGGAGCAGCGCGCGATCCGGGATCTGGCGCGCGAGTTCGCGCGCAACGAGGTCGACCCGATCGTCGAGGAGACCGACGAGGCCCAGCGGTTCCCGATGGAGGTGATCAAGAAGGCCGGCGAGCTCGGCTTCCTCGGCATCCTCTTCCCGGAGGAGTACGGCGGCGTGGGCCTCGGCTACACCGAGTACGTGCTGGTGGTGACCGAGCTGTCGAAGGTCGATCCGTCGGTCGGCATCTCGGTGGCGGCCCACAACTCGCTCTGCTCGAACCACATCTTCAAGTTCGGCACCGAGGAGCAGAAGAAGCGCTGGCTGACGCCGCTCGCCCAGGGGAAGATGATCGGCGCCTGGAGCCTGACCGAGCCGGGCGCCGGGTCGGACGCGGGCGGTACGCGCAGCCGGGCCGAGAAGGTCGACGGCGGCTGGGTCCTGAACGGCGCGAAGACCTTCACCACCCACGGCTCGGTCGGCGACCTCTGCGTGGTCATGGCGGTCACCGACCCGGACGGCACGAAGGGGCGCAACATCTCCGCCTTCGTGCTCGAGAAGGGGATGGACGGCTTCCGGCCGGGGAAGAAGGAGAACAAGCTCGGCATCCGCGCCTCGGACACCGCCGAGGTGGTGATGGAGAGCTGCTTCGTGCCCGACGACCACCTGCTCGGTGAGCCGGGCACCGGCTTCAAGCAGGCGCTCGCGATCCTCGACGGCGGGCGCATCTCGATCGCCGCCCTCGGCCTGGGCACCGCGATCGGCGCCTTCGACACCGCGGTCGCCTACGCCAAGGAGCGCGAGCAGTTCGGCCGGCCGATCTCTAAGTTCCAGGCGATCCGGTTCTACCTCGCCGAGATGGCGACCCGCATCGCCGCCGCCGAGGCCCTGACCTACGCCGCGGCCGATGCGATGGACCGCGGCCTGCCGGTGACCCGGATCTCGTCGCAGGCCAAGCTCGCGACCGGCGAGGCGGCGGTCTTCTGCTCGGAGCGCGCGGTCCAGATCCTGGGCGGCTACGGCTTCATCAAGGACTACCGGGCCGAGAAGTTCTACCGCGACGCCAAGATCTGCACCATCGGCGAGGGCACCAGCGAGATCCAGCGCATGGTGATCGCCCGGCAACTGTTCAAGGGCAAGTAGGGAGGGCCGTGGATCTCGACGGCCTGATCGCAGGGGTCGTCGCCCGCGATCCCCGGTCTCTGGGGCGCGCGATCTCGCGCATCGAGCGGGGCGGCCCGGAAGCCGAGGAGCTGCTTCGCCGCCTCCACCCGCAGACCGGCCGCGCGGTCCGCGTCGGCGTGACCGGCCCGCCCGGGGGCGGCAAGAGCACGCTGGTCGAGGCGCTCGCGCGCCACTACCGCGGGGCGGGCGAGAGCGTGGCCGTGCTCGCGGTCGACCCCACCAGCCCGTTGACCGGCGGAGCGCTGCTCGGCGACCGCGTGCGGATGCAGTCGCTCGACACCGATCCCGAGGTCTTCATCCGCTCGATGGCCACCCGCGGCGCCCTCGGCGGTCTCGCGGCGGCGGCCCACGACGCCCTCGACCTGCTCGACGCCGCCGGCTTCGACCGGTTGCTGGTCGAGACGGTCGGTGTGGGGCAGGACGAGGTCGACGTGGTGCGCGCGGTCGACACGGTGGCGGTCGTGGTGGTGCCCGGGATGGGCGACGACGTGCAGGCGGCGAAGGCGGGCCTGCTCGAGATCGCCGACGTGTTCGTGCTCAACAAGGGGGACCGCGAGGGCGCCGACGAGACCTTCCGCGACCTGCGGGCGATGCTGTCGGTCGCGGCGGACGCGCAGCGGGGCGGGGGGGGCGGCGAGCCGCCGGAGGCGCCGGCGATCGTCCGCACTGTCGCGTCGCGCGACGAGGGGGTCGACGAGCTGGCGGCGGCGCTCGCCGCGCACCGGGAGTCGCTGGGGGAGGAGGGGCTCACCGAGCGCCGCCGCGCCCGGCTGAAGGACCGGGTGGAGCGCCGGGTGGCCGCGCGCGCCCTCGCCCGAGTGCGGGGCGCGGCCGGGCTCGACGCCGCGGTCGACGCGGCGCTGCGCGACGGCACCGATCCGTACCGCGTGGCCGACCGGCTGTTCGCGGCGATGGCGAAGGACGCAGCCGACGACGAGCGAGGCGAGCGGAAACCGGGGACGGAGGAGGTCGCGCGATGATCGGGAAGATCGACCACGTGGGGATCGCGGTTCGCTCCATCGAGGAGGCGCGCCGCTTCTACGAGGCGATGGGCCTCCACGTGGAGGAGATCGAGGAGGTGCCGCAGGAGGGGGTGCGGGTGGCGATGATCCCGTGCGGCGAGAGCCGGATCGAGCTGCTGGAGCCGACGCGCGAGGACTCGGCCGTCGCCGTCTTCCTCGAGAAGCGGGGCGAGGGCATCCACCACCTCTGCCTCGGATCGGACGACGTGGCGGCGGACGACGGCAGGCTGCGCGACGCCGGCTACCGGGTGCTGCGGCCCGAGCCGACCGCCGGCGCGGGCGGCGCTCGCGTGCAGTTCGTCCACCCGAAGAGCGCGAACGGCGTGCTGGTCGAGCTGTCGGAGCCGTCAGAGCCCGGGGAGGAGCCGTGAGCGGCTCCGGCTCGGCGGGCGCGGGGCGTGCGCTGCCGCCCACCATCCCGCCCGGCGCGGCGGTGATCGTGAACCTCGCGAACCCGTCGGAGAAGTACTGGGGGATCCTGGGGGAGATCGGCGTCGCCGGGGTCACGCTGCGCGGCATCGGCGTCCAGAGCTTCGACGACTGGACCGCCCAGGCCGCGCGCGGCGAGGAGCGCACCCTCGACCTCGCGACCATGTTCTTCCCGCTCTTCCGGGTCGAGCGGATCTTCCTCGACGAGCCGGTCGGCGAGGTCGAGAGCTACCGCCAGCGGTTCGAGAAGCGCGTGGGGCGCCGGGTGGAGGAGTACCTGGGCATGGTCGACGCCGGGGAGCCCGAGGACGACGCGATCAGTAACTGACCTGATCGCCCCCTGGCCCCTCGCTCCCCATCCCCCGCGCGGGGGACGGGGACGCCCCCGCCCGAACCTCTTCCAGCGACCGGGCGCGGGGCGTCAGAACTGCACGTTCTCCAGGAAGAACTGCGACACCTCGGTGCCGCCGCCGACGAGCTCCTCGGCCAGCCCGCGGGTGAGGACGAACTGGCCGGCGCGCTCCCGGTCGGGCGTCGCGAGGTAGAGCTCCATCGCCTCGACCACCTGCGGACGGCTCTCGCGCGCGGCGAGCAGGGCCTGGGCGGCGACCTCGAGCGCGCGGAAGACCGACGCCTCCGACGCGGTCGTCACCTCGACGTACAGGCTCCCCGGCCGGGTCCCCTGGTAGAGCTCGACGCCGTCGATCCCCTGGCCGCGGAAGAAGCGCTGCACCTCGGAGGCCGCTTCGAGATCGGTGAACGGCTGGCGCACCACGCGCGAGAGGTCGGCGAAGCCGGCGGCCGTCCGCTCCGCCGCGCTCACCTGCCCGCGCTCGGCGCGGCGCCGGGGCTCCAGGCGCCCGAGCTGCGTCTGCCGGTCGGCGATGTCGGAGAGTTCGCGCCGGGCCGTCGTCTCGGCCGGCGCCTTCTTGACCTGGCGGGTGGTGCCGTCGTCGACCAGCCTGGCGTCGCCGTAGCCGCGCTCGTTGGTCTTGCGGGTCTCCTCCTGGTCGATCTCGTCGAGGTCGATCTGGGTCACTGCGCCGCTCGGCAGCGTGATGATCGCCTTGTCGCCGCGCACCTCGTACTCCTGGGCGGCGGTGATCCGGGAGCCGTCCTTCATCATCACGATGTAGGCGCTCGCCGGAACGGCGAAGAGCAGGGCGGCGAGGACGGCGAGAACGACGGGACGGTACGGCTTTCGGGTCGGCATGGCTCTGGTATCATAGCCGAACGCCCGGCCGGCCCCCGAGCGGGCCACAGAGCCGGAGAGGCTCGCTCGAAGGAGACGCGCAGATGCTGATCGTCATGAAGATGGACGCCACCGCCGAGCAGGTGGACGGCGTGGTGCGGAGGGTCGAGGATCGCGGCCTCAAGGCGAACCCGATCCCCGGCGCGCAGCGGACGGCGATCGGCATCACGGGCAACCTCGGCGTCGTCGAGCCGGCCCACTTCGAGTCGCTCGACGGGGTGCTCGAAGTCATCCAGGTCAGCCACCCCTACAAGCTCGTGTCGCGCGAGTTCCAGCCCGACGACACGGTCGTCGAGGTGGGCGGCGTGACGATCGGCGGCCCCGACCTGGTGGTGATCGCCGGTCCCTGCTCGGTCGAGAGCTACGAGCAGACGCTGCGGATCGCCCGGCGGGTCAAGGCCGCCGGCGCCCAGATGCTCCGCGGCGGCGCCTACAAGCCGCGCACCAGCCCATACAGCTTCCAGGGCCTCGGCGAGGAGGGCTTGAAAATCCTCGCCCGGGTGCGCGAGGAGACCGGCCTGCCGGTGGTCACCGAGGCGACCGACATCGACGTGCTCGACGCGGTGGCCGAGTACGCCGACATGGTGCAGATCGGCGCCCGCAACATGCAGAACTACACCCTGCTCAAGCGCGCCGGGCGCTGCGGCCGTCCGGTGCTCCTGAAGCGCGGCATGACCGCCACCGTCACCGAGCTGCTGCTCTCCGCCGAGTACCTGCTCGACGAGGGCAACCGCGACGTGGTGCTGTGCGAGCGGGGCATCCGCACCTTCGCCGACCACACCCGCAACACCCTCGACGTGTCGGCGGTGCCGGCGGTCGAGCGGATCAGTCACCTGCCGATCGTCTGCGACCCGAGCCACGCGAGCGGCAAGCGCAACAAGGTGCTCGCGCTCGCCCGCGCCTCGATCGCCGTCGGAGCCGACGGCCTGATGATCGAGGTGCACGACCGTCCCAACCAGGCGCTCTCCGACGGCGCGCAGGCGATCCTCCCGGACGAGCTCGAGACGCTGATGGGAGAGACGCGGGCCCTCGCCCCGGTGCTCGAGCGCAGCGTGCCCGCCGCCCCCGCCCCGGCCGCCGCCCGGTGACGCCGCTCGCCGAGTCCCCCGGGCTCCTCCTGCTGGAGGACGGGTCGGTCTTCGAGGGGCGCGCCGTCGCCCCCGGCACCCGCTTCGGCGAGGTGGTCTTCAACACCTCGATGACCGGCTACCAGGAGGTGCTGACCGACCCCTCCTACCACGGGCAGATCGTGGTCATGACCCAGCCCCACATCGGCAACTACGGCACGCGCGAGGACGCCGCCGAGTCGCGCCGCCCCTGGGCCGAGGGGCTGGTGGCGCGCCGGATCACGCCGCGGCCGTCGGGCACCGGCACCGAGGAGTCGCTGCCCGGCTGGCTGG
>CAZLLV010000548.1:0-5778 GCA_964560325.1 uncultured Thermoanaerobaculia bacterium
GTGGTGCCGATCCCGACCTACTTCCGGCCGCAGGTCCAGAAGCACGCGGGCGCCGAGTGCGGCGGGGTCGAGCTGGTGGTGACCGACCGAGAGGCGCTTCGCGCCTACCGCGTCGGCATCCACCTGCTGCTCGCCCTCCACGAGGTCGCCCCCGACGCGTTCGCCTGGCGCGACGAGCCGTACGAGTTCGTGACCGACCGGCCGGCGATCGATCTGCTGACCGGGAGCGACGAGCTGCGCCGGCTGTTCGAGGCGGGGCGCGATCCGTCGCCCTGGATGGACGGCTGGGCGGCGGAGGAGGAGGCGTTCCGGGAGGAGCGGCGGCCGGCGCTCCTCTATCCGGAGACGGACGCGAAGGGCGCGGCGGGGACGGTGCGATGAAGCGGGCCCACCTGTTGCGCTACGACGGCGAGGCCGACCGGCTCGCGCCGCTCTTCGAGGCCGCCCGCGCCGAGGGGCTGCGGATCGGCTGGCTCTCCGGCGCCCGTCTGGCCGGCGACTCGGCCGGCGAAGCGACGCCGCCGAGCCTGAAGGCTCCGTCGGATGCCGGCGCCTTCCGTGCGGTGGAGCTCTCGGAGGGCCGCTCGGTGGCGGTCAAGCGCGTCGCCGGCCCGCCGGTGCTCCGGGACGTGGTGCGCGAGCACTTCCTCGGCTGCGCCCTGGTGGTGGTGGCTCCGGGCGCGCCGTTCGAAGCCGAGCTGGCGGGCGAGCCGACGATCGAGCCGGCCGATGGCAGCTACCGGGTCACCGTGCCGGGCGAGGCGGGCCGGCTCTTCGATCCGCCGGCGCTCGCCGTGCGCCTGCGTCGCCCCCGCCCCTGGAGCTGAAGCCGTTGCCGAGCGACCCCCGCGAGGCCACCGAGCCGATCCGTTTCTTCCTCCCCGGCCCGGCCTACGTCACCGAGGCCACCCGGCAAGCGATGACCGCGCCGATCGTCGCGCACCGCTCGCCCGACTTCCGCGCGGTCTGGGAGCGCCTCGGCTCCGGTCTCGCGCGCATCTTCCGGACCGGCGGCGAGGTGCCGATCGCGACCGGCAGCGCGACCCTGGTGATGGAGCTGGCGCTCGTCTCGACCGTTCAGCGCTCGACGCTCCACCTCGTCTGCGGCGCCTTCTCCGAGCGCTGGCACGCGATCGGGCGGTCGCTCGGCAAGGCGTCCGACCGTCTCGACGTGCCCTGGGGGCGCGCGATCGACCCCGACCTGGTGCGCCGGGCCCTGCGCCGCGCCGGGGGGACGCGGTACGAGGCGGTGACCGTGGTCCAGAACGAGACCTCGACCGGCGTCATCAACCCGGTCGAGGAGATCGCCCGCGCCGTGCGGGAGGAGAGCGACGCCCTGGTGCTGGTCGACGCGGTGTCGTCGCTCGGCGGCGCACCGCTCGAGACCGACGCCTGGGGGCTCGACCTGGTCGTCACCGGCAGTCAGAAGGCGCTCGCGGCGCCACCGGGGCTGGTGCCGTTCTCGGTCTCCGCGCGGGCGGAGGCGCAGGCGGGCGCGGTCGAGCACCGCGGCTTCTACACCGACCTGCTGCGCTACCTCGACAAGCACCGGGCCGGCGGGCCGATCACCACGCCGGCGATCCCGGTCGCCTACGCCCTCGACCGGCAGGTGGCGTGCATCCTCGACGAGGGCGTCGAGGCGCGTTGGGCGCGCCACGCGCACCTGAAGCAGAGAGTGGAGTCGTGGATCGCCGGCCGGGGCGGGGAGCTCGGCTTCTCGTTCGCGCCGCCGGAGGCGCGCTCGCCGACCGTGAGCTGTCTGCGCCCGCCCGCCGGCACCCCGGCGCCCGAGCTGGTCCGCCGGCTCGCCGGACGCGGCTTCACGCTGGGCAGCGGCTACGGCGACTGGAAGGAGTCGACCTTCCGGATCGGCCACATGGGCGAGGTCGGACCGTCCGATCTCGACGCGCTCCTGGCCGAGATCGAGGACGAGATCGAAGACGCCGCCGGCCCGGCGTGACGAGACGACTCAACCACCCCATCACCGTCGACCACCGAGAGGCCTTTTCACGATGTCCAGCGACCCCTACAAGATCCTCGTCTCCGACCCCCTCCAGGCCGCCGGGCTCGATCTCCTCCGCGAATCGGGCGCCGACGTGCGTGTGCTCTCCGACGAGGAGCGGCCGCGGCTCCCGGAGCTGCTGCCGGAGTACGACGCCCTGATCGTGCGCAGCATGACCAAGGTGACCCGCGACCTGCTCGAGCACGGCGACCGGCTGCGAGTGGTCGGGCGCGCCGGCATCGGGGTCGACAACATCGACGTCCAGGCGGCGACCGAGCGCGGCATCCTGGTGGTCAACGCGCCGACCGCCAACCTGATGTCGGCGACCGAGCACACCTTCGCGCTGCTCTTCGCCGTGGCGCGCAACATCCCGGGGGCCGACGCTTCGATGAAGTCGGGCGAGTGGGACCGCAAGCGCTTCGTCGGCCGGGAGCTCCAGGGCAAGACGCTGGGGATCGTCGGCTTCGGCCGCATCGGTCAGCGGGTGGCCGAGCGCGCGCGCGCGTTCGGCATGGAGATCGTGGCGCACGACCCGTTCCTCGACCCGGCGGTGGCGGCGCGGCTCGACGTGGAGCTGCTCTCGGTCGACGACCTCCTGCCGCGCGCCGACGTGGTGACGCTCCACACGCCGCTCTCCGACGCCACCCGCGGCCTGCTCTCGGCGGCGCGCATCCGGTCGATGCGCGAGGGCGCCATCCTGGTCAACTGCGCGCGCGGCGGGCTGGTCGACGAGGCGGCGCTTCTCGAAGCGCTCGAATCGGGGCACCTCGCCGGCGCCGGGCTCGACGTCTTCGCGGCCGAGCCGCCGACCGACCTCGCGCTGGTGCGCCATCCCAAGGTGGTGGCGACCCCGCACATCGGCGCCCAGACGCGGGAGGCGCAGAAGCGGATCGCGGTCGAGACGACGAAGATGGTCCTCGCCGCCCTCGACGGCTCGCTCGCGGTGACCGCCGTCAACCTGCCCTTCGCGGCCACCGGCACCCGGGGCGAGCCCTACCTCTTCCTCGGCGAGCGCCTGGGGCGGCTCGCGAGCGGGCTGCGCTCGGAGTCGATCGATTCGGTGACCGTCGACCTCTGGGGCGTCGACGAGGCGCTCCAGGTGCCGGTGACGGTGGCGGCGGTCAAGGGCGTGCTCGGGCCGTTCCTCGGCGAGGGGATCAACTACGTCAACGCGGAGCGGATCGCGGGCGACCGTGGCGTCGGCGTGCAGCGGACCACCCACGCGAGCACCGGCGACTACCCGCACCTGGTCGGCGTGACGGTGCGCGGTGGCGGGGAGGAGGCGTCGATCCGGGGCGTGCTGTTCGGCGAGAGCGATCCGCGGGTGGTCGCCCTCCAGGGCTTCCAGCTCGAGTTCCGGCCGGAGGGCAAGCTCCTGGTGCTCCGCAACCTCGACGTGCCGGGCGTGGTCGGCAAGATCGGCACGCTGCTGGGCGAATCGGGCGTCAACATCGGCGACATCCACCTGGCCCGCGTTCTGCCGGGCGGCGCCGGGGGGGACGACGAGTACGCCCTGGCGGTGCTGCGGCTCGACGCGGAGCCGCGTCCGGAGCTGCTGGAGTCGCTCCTCTCGCTGCCCGAGGTCGCCTGGGCGCGGGTCGTCGACGCCGGCTGAGAGCCGCGATCGCACGCCATCTCGCGCCGTCCTCGCTCGTCGCTCCCTCGACGTACGTTCCAGTACGCCTCGGTCGCTCCTCGCTTGTGGGCGGCGCGATCTGACG
Source organism: uncultured Thermoanaerobaculia bacterium (assembly GCA_964560325.1). Taxonomy (GTDB): domain Bacteria; phylum Acidobacteriota; class Thermoanaerobaculia; order Multivoradales; family DATKCC01; genus CAZLLV01. The sequence continues at coordinate 3,724 of CAZLLV010000548.1, forward strand.
CACGCTCCCGGCTCTCAGGCGTGATTCTTGAATCACCGGCACAGCGGACTGACGAGGAAAGGTAAGAGCGAATGGCGCGAGTCGGGTTGATTTTTGGCGGTCGGAGTGTGGAGCACGAGGTGTCGATCACCTCGGCGCGGACGGTGGCGCAGGGGCTGCACGAGGCGGGGCACGAGGTGGTGCCGCTGCCGATCGGTCCCGACGGCGTCTGGGCCGCCCGCGAGGTGGGGGAGCGGGCGCTCTCGGGCGAGCTCGACCGGTTGCCCTCCGGCGGCGGTTCGATCCTGCCGAGCCTTCGCCACCTGCTCGACGCCGAGCTCGACGCGGTCTTCCCGATCGCCCACGGCACCTGGGGCGAGGACGGCACGCTCCAGGGCTTCCTCGAGACGGTCGACCTGCCGTACGTCGGCGCCGGCGTGGCGGCGAGCGCGGTGGCGATGAACAAGGCGCTCACCAAGCGGCTGCTCGAGCACGCCGGCGTTCCGGTCGTGCCGTTCGAGACGGTCAGCTCGGCCGAGATGGAGCGCGACCCCGACGGCGTGCTCGCGCGGCTCGAACGCTTCGAGCCGCCGCTCTTTGTCAAGCCGGTCGTCGGCGGCTCGAGCGTCGGCGTCAAGCGCGTGCCGGACGCGAGCTGTCTCGCCTCGTCGATCCGCTTCGCCCTGCGCTTCGACGACGAGGTGCTCGTCGAGCGCGGCATCCAGGGGCGCGAGCTGGAGGTGGCGGTGCTCGGCTACGGCACGATCGAGGCGTCGGCGGTGGGCGAGATCGTGCCGGGCAAGGAGTTCTACGACTACGAGGACAAGTACCTGTCGGACGGAGCGAAGCTGATCGCCCCGGCGGAGCTGCCGGACGAGGTGACGGCGGCGCTCCGCGAGGCCGCGGTCCGGGCCTTCGAGGTGGTCGGCGGCCACGGCATGGCGCGCGTCGACTTCCTGCTCGAAGGCGAGACCCTGTACGTCAACGAGATCAACACCCTTCCCGGCTTCACCCGCATCTCGATGTACCCGAAGCTCTGGGGCCTCTCCGGCGTCCCCCTCCCGGAGCTCGTCGACCGCCTCGTCAAGATCGCCATAGCCCGCCACCGCGACCGCCACCGCCTCGACGAAGGCATCCGCGACTGGATCGCCGAGCTCGAGCGGCGCTGAGCTACCGCACCTACCGGACCACGATGACCAGGGCGGCCCAGCCTAAGTCTTCGAGCTCGCCGCGGAGCGCTTCGGCGCCGCCGCGTTCGTCGAAGCGGCCGACGTGGACGCGGTGCCAGGTGCCGTCGGAGCGGACGGCTGCGTCCGGGTAGTGGGTCGCGAGCAGGCGCTGCAGGGTGGTGGCGCGCTCGCGCTCGGTAAAGGCGCCGACCTGGACGGTGAAGTCGCCGTCGACGGCGTCGGCCAGGTTCGATCCGCCAGCCCCGCCGTCGAGCGAGCCGTTCGAGGCCATGCGCACGGTGGGTTCGGCCGGGAGGGGCGTGGGATCGATCTCGGGGCGCACGGCGTCCGGCGGTTTCACCAGCGCGAGCTCGACCCGCGCAGTGCCGGCGCGGACCATGTCGAGCTGGCGTGCGGCGTGGTAGGAGACGTCGACGATCCGGCCGTGGACGAAGGGGCCGCGGTCGTTGATCCGTACGCGGCAGACCTTGCCGTTGTCGAGGTTGCGGACTTCGAGGACGGTTCCGAAGGGGAGCGACGGGTGCGCGGCGGTCATGGCGTGCATGTCGTAGCGCTCGCCGTTGGCGGTCTTCCGGCCGTGGAACTTGGGTCCGTACCAGGAGGCGACGCCGCGCTCGACGACCTCGGGCTCCGGGGCGCGCCGCACGAGGGTGCAGGCGGTCTGGAAAACGAGGGCGGCGAGGAGGGGAAGGGCGAGCGTGGCGGCGAGGGCGCGCCGGTGGCGGTGTGGGCGGAGGGGGTCCATGGCAGAGCGGGTGCTGGGCCGAGGCGGCTCGTCCACACGTTGGACGAGTTATTCTACATCAGATGGCGAAATGCGGGTCGTCTTGGCTGTAAGTGGTCGTGGAATGAGGGGCTTCGGGGAGGTTCGGTGGGGGCGAGCGGG
>CAZLLV010000549.1:0-7054 GCA_964560325.1 uncultured Thermoanaerobaculia bacterium
GGACGGGACGGTCACGGCCGAATCTCCCCAGGCCGCCAGGGGAGACCGTGCGTTGGCCGCCGGAACCCTCCACCCCGTCCTCAGCCCGTACCGCCGGCGCACAGCGTCTCGGCGGTCAGCTCGCCGGGGAGGGTCGGCGCGCCGAAGCCGAACTCTTCGACCAGCGCGAGGTGCTCCGAAGTGCCGAGCAGCTCGGCGAGCTGGCGGTCGAACGCCTCGCGGAAGGCGTCGTCGCCGGCCCGGAAGCCGAAGGCGCCGCAGCCGCGCACCGGCTCGCCGTCGATCACCGGGTCCTCGAACGGCTCGGCGAGCTCCAGCTCGGGATTCGCCGCCTTCCGGAGCAGATCGCGCACGGTCAGCTCGGTCCCGGCATAGGCGTCGACCCGGCCGGTCTCGACCCCGGCGACGGCGCTCGGCGCGTCCGGGAAGACGACGATCCGCTCGTCGGGGATGCCGAGCTCCCGGGCGTAGCCGAGCTCGACCGTGCCGGCGACCACGCCGAGCCTCGCCTCCGACTCCCGCAGGTCGTCGTAGGAGTGCAGATCGAGCGGATTGCCCCGCTCGATCAACAGCCCCTCGCCGATGCAGTAGGTCGGGTTCGAAAAGTCGATCTCGCGGCAGCGCCGCGGCTTGACGTACATGCCGGCGGCGATCAGGTCGAAGCGGCCCGCCTTGAGGCCGGGGATCAGCGCCCCGAACTCGGTGAGCACGCCCTCCACCTCGTAGTCGCCCATGCGCGCGAGGACCGCGCGGGCGACCTCGGGCGCCTCGCCGGTCAGCTCGCCGGTGGCGCTGTCGAGGTAGGCGTACGGGGCTTCGTTGGCGAAGCCGACCCGCACCACGCCCTCCTCCTCTGCCTTGGCGAGGGTGTCGACGTCGGCCACGCGGTCGGCGCAGCCGGCGAGCGCCGCCAGGCCGGAGAGGAGCAACAGGCAGGCGAGGGCGACGGCGCGGGAGAATCGGAAGCGCATCGGCTCAGCCGGCCCTCTCGAGCGCCTTCACCCGGCCGCCGGCACCCCGTTCCGGGCGCTCGGCGAGGTACTCGGGCCGCGGCGCGAGACCGCTGAACGGATCGACCAGCGAGTTTTCGACGCTGTTGTAGACGATGAACAGGTTGCTCCGTGGGTACGGGCTGATGTTCGACGCCGAGCCGTGCATCGTGTTGCACTCGAACAGCGTCACCGAGCCGGCCGGGCCGGTCGGCATCTCGATGCCGCCGCCGAGCTCGACCAGCTTCTCGAGCTCCTCCTCGTCAGGCACGCCGAACTCCTGCCTCCTGAGCGACCGCTCGTAGTTCTTCTCCGGCGTCTCGCCGGCGCACGAGAGGTAGTGGTGGTGCGACCCGGGCACCAGCATCAGCGGACCGTTGAACGGCAGGTTGGGCGTCAGCGCGATCGAGCAGGAGACCGCCCGCATGCGCGGCATGCCGTCCTCGACGTGCCAGGTCTCGAAGTCGGAGTGCCAGTAGAACTCCTTGCCCGTGAAGCCCGGCTTGTAGTTGATCCGCGACTGGTGGATGTAGGCGTCGCCGCCCAGGATCTCCTGCACCTTTCCGAGGATGCGCGGGTCGCGCGCCACCCGGTCGAAGACCTCGCTGGTCTCGTGGATGCGGAAGATCGAGCGGATCTCGTCGCTCTCCGGCTCGGTGATCACGTCGTCTCGCCCCCGGAGCTCGTCGAGCTTGCGCAGGCGCTCGGCCTCGCGCTGGAACGCCACCACCTCGTCGTGGGGAAAGAACCCGGAGAAGGCGAGGAAGCCGTCCGCCTGGTAGCGGTCGCGCTGGTGGCGCGACAGGGCGCCGGTCGCCACGCCGTGGAGCACCGGGTCGTGGCGCTCGAGCAGCTTCGCCTCGGCCCCCACCCGCGAGGGGTAGAGGTCTTCTCCCGTGGTCCGTGCGGTGGTCGCGGTGGTACTTCGGTTCGTCATGTCGTCCTCCTCGTCTCAGAAAGCGATCCGTGAGGAACGGCCGGAGCTTCAGGCCGGCGGTCGACCGTCTCGGCCGGCTCCGTCCGGAGTGGGTAGGTCCCCTCGTCGTCGTGGACCTCGTCGCCGGTCAGCGCGGGGCTGAACACGCACATCATGCGCAGGTCCGTGGTCGCCCTCAGGTAGTGGCGCTCGTGGCCGTCGAGGGCGTAGAAGGTTCCGGGGCGGATCTCGTGGATCACCCCGTTGTCGAGATCTTCGAGCTCGCCGGTCCCCTCCACGCAGTAGACGGCTTCGAGGTGGTTCTTGTACCAGATGTAGGTCTCGCTCCCGGCGTAGAGCACCGTGTCGTGGAACGAGAAGCCGAAGCCGTCGTCGCGCAGCAGGAAGCGGCGGCTGTTGAAGGTCGGAGCGCTGACGTCGCGGTCGGTCCCCTCGACGTCTTCGAGGTGGCGGACGATCACGACGAACCTCCGGCGAGCACCCGCTCGCGCTCGGAGGCGGGGACCTCCGGGCCGCCGGCGAGCACCTCGTCGACCGCCGCCTCGATGATGCCGAGCCCCCGGTCGAGCTCCTCGTCGCCGATGGTGAGCGGCGGCAGGAGCTTGAGCACCTCGCCCCGCGGCCCCGAGGTCTCGACGATCAGCCCGCGGCGGAAGCACTCTTCGGAGACGCGCGGGGCGATCTCCGGGTCGTCGAAGGCGAGGCCGAGGATCAGTCCGCGGCCGCGCACCTCTGCACCCTGGTGCTGGTAGCGGGCGGCGATCGTGGCGAGCCAGTCGGACGCCTGCGCCGCTTTGGCCTCGACCTCGCGGGTGAGCGCATCGTCCTGCCAGTAGGAGAGCGCCTCGGTGGCGGTGACGAACGCCAGGTTGTGCCCGCGGAAGGTGCCGTTGTGCTCGCCCGGCTCCCAGACGTCGTGCTCGGGCGCGAGCAGCACCAGGGCGAACGGCAAGCCGTAGCCGGAGAGCGACTTCGACAGGCAGACGATGTCGGGCTCGATCCCCGCCTCCTCGAAGCTGAAGAACGGGCCGGTCCGCCCGCAGCCGACCTGGATGTCGTCGACGATCAGGAGCACGCCGTGCTCCTTCAGCAGGGCGGCGAGCCCCTGGAGCCACTCCATCCGGGCCGGCTTGACGCCGCCCTCGGCCTGGACGGTCTCGACGATCGCCGCGGCCGGCATGTCCATGCCGCTCGACGTGTCCTCGAGGAACGCCTTCAACAGGGCGAGCGTGTCGATCTCCTCGCCGTCCGCGCCCTTCAAGTAGCCGTCAAACGGCATCCGGGTGACGTGGCTGAGCGGCACGCCGGCGCCGGCGCGCTTGGCGGCGTTGCCGGTCGCCGCGAGCGACCCGAGCGTCATGCCGTGGAAGCCGTCGGTGAAGGCGATCACGTTGTGGCGCCCGGTCACCTTGCGCGCCAGCTTGAGCGCCGCCTCGACCGCGTTGGTGCCGGTCGGCCCGGGGAACTGGAGCTTGTAGGAGAGCCCGCGCGGCTCGAGGATGACCTCCTCGAAACGCTCCATGAAGGTGCGCTTGGCGGTGCTCGCCATGTCGAGGGTGTGGATCGGGCCGCCGCGCTCGACGTACTCGAGGAGGGCCTTCTTCAGGCGCGGCTCGTTGTGGCCGTAGTTGAGCACGCCGGCTCCGGCGAAGAAGTCGAGGTACTCCCGGCCCTCTTCGTCCCACAGCCGCGCGCCCTCGGCGCGTTCGAAGACGGTGGGAAAGGACCGGACGTATCCCCGGACTTCGGACTCGAGGCGCTGGAAGGTCTCGAGAGAGTTGGCTTCGGTCATCTACGGGTTTCCTCTCTACTGAATGGTTTGAAGTGTCGGTTCGCTAGATTCGAAGAAAATCGTCTCGGCTTACCGCCTCCCGCCGACGCGGGTCGGCGAGGCGGTTCTCCCCCGCCCGCCGGTGCCCGGGTCGGGCGGGGGCGCCCTCTCCTCCCCGCGCGGGGAGGAGAGGGCCGGGGGGAGGAGGGGCGATCAAAACGGCCCGATGCGGTGGAGTTGCTCGTCCTCGTGCCCGGGCTTCGGGAACATCCCCTCCCGGATGTACGGCGACACCGTGTGCTCCGCGTCCATCGAGCGTGCGAACGACGCGAACAGCGCGCGCGACGGCCCGTTGCTCGGAGTCACCGTGGTTTCCAGGTAGCGGACTCCCTCGCAGCCGTCGAGCCCGACGAGCGCATCGAGCATGCGTCCGGCGAGGCCGCGGCCGCGCATCGAGGCGTCGACCGCCACCTGCCAGACGAAGATCACGTCGGGAGATTCGGGAGGCCGGAAGCCGGTCACGAAGCCGACCACCTGCCCCTCCTCCTCCGCCACCACGCTCGTCTCGCCGAATCGGTCGAGGAAGAGCAGATAGGCGTACGACGAGTTCACGTCGAGCACCTTCGAGTCGCGGACCAGGCGCCAGACGTCGGCGCCGTCCTCCATCGTCGCCGACCGGATCGAGACACCGTCCGGCTGGACGGCGCTCTCCCTCACGGTCGTGGCTTCCTCTCGAGTCTGCATTTCGGTCCCTTCCACCGGATTCACGGGTTCGCCGGCCCTTCCGGGTCGGCCAGAGTGGTCTCGCTCGCCAGCACCGGCGCCGCCTCGACGTCCTCGGCCTCCATCATCTGCACGATGCGCTCGAGCACGCGGGAGATCTCCTCCCGCTCCTCAGTCGGCAGCTCGGCCAGCCGGACGACGAAGCGCTCGTGGAGCGGCGGCGGCGAGCTCGCGACCACGTCCCGGCCGGCGTCGGTGAGGTCGATCACCACCCGGCGCCGGTCCTCCGAGTCCCGCTTGCGGGTCACCAGCTCGGCCTTCTCCAGGCGGTCGACGATGCCGGTGATGGTCGCCTGGCTCACCGAGATGCCGCGAGCGAGGTCGCCGGCCGAGAGGGGCCCCCGCCGGCCGAGCTGCCGCAGGGTCGCGAGCTGCGACGTGGTCAGGTTCCGGCGGCGCAGGAGCTCCTTGCTGTAGAGGCCGACCGCCCGGATGATCTGTCGCAACGAGCGGACGATGCCGCGCTCCAGGGACTCCGGGTCCCAGATCGGCGTCGCGGGCAGCTCCGGGCCGGGCTCGCTCAGGGGCCCGGAGTGCATCCCGTGGGTCGCTTCGGCAAGGCGGGGCTCTCGGCTCGGTGTCATGTGCGCCTTCGTCGGAGTGGTCGTCGGTATCGATCGGATGGGGAGCGGTGCATGCCGCCCCGTTCGATCCCCCCAACAAGCTTCGTCCTCAGAAATTTCCGGGCCGAAAATTTTGTAGTCAAAACAAACGGGCACGAAGTATTCTCTCGATGCGCCCGGACCCCGAACACCGAAAGCTCGTCACGAGCAAGGAGACGATCGATTCAGATGGCATACCGCATCGCAGTCCTGGGCGCCACCGGCCTCGTGGGGCGAACCCTCCTCCGCCTCCTCGCGGAGCGGAGCTTCCCCGCCGACGAGGTGGTCGCCCTCGCGTCGGCCCGGAGCGCCGGCACCACCCTTCCCTACGCACCCGCCCCCGGCGGCGAGCTGACCGTCCGCGAAGCGGTGCCCGAGGCCTTCGAGGGGGTCGACATCGTCCTGTCGAGCGCCGGCGGCAGCGTCAGCCGGCTCCTCCTGCCCGAGGCCGCGGCGCGCGGCGCCGTCTCGATCGACAACACGAGCGCCTTCCGCATGGACGAGGACGTGCCGCTCGTCGTGCCGGAGGTCAACGCGCACGCGATCCCGCGCTACCGGGCGCGCCGGATCATCGCCAACCCGAACTGCTCGACCATCCAGCTCGTCGTCGCCCTCGCTCCGCTCCACCGCGCCTTCGGTCTGCGCCGGGTGACCGTGGCCACCTACCAGGGCGTCTCCGGGGCGGGGGCCGCGGCGGTCGACGAGCTGTTCGAAGAGACGAAGGCGGCGCTCGGTGCGGAGCCGTTCGAGCGGCGGGTTTTCCCGCGCCAGATCGCCTTCAACCCCCTGCCGCACATCGACGTCTTCATGGACGACGGGGACACCCGCGAGGAGTGGAAGATGCGGGTCGAGACGCCGAAGATCCTGGAGGCGCCTGTGCCGCTCCACGCCACCTGCGTGCGGGTGCCGGTCCAGGTCGGCCACAGCGAGGCGGTCTGGATCGAGACCGAGCGCCCGATCGATCCGGCGGCCGCGCGCGAGCTGCTCCGGGGCGCGCCGGGCGTCGAGGTGGTCGACGCGCCGCACGGCGACGACCCGGAGACGGCGTACCCGACCGCGGTGGACGCCGTCGGCCGCGACGCGGTCTACGTCGGCCGCGTGCGGCGCGACCCGACGGTCGAGAACGGCCTCGCCCTCTGGGTGGTGGCCGACAACCTGCGCAAGGGCGCGGCCCTGAACGCGGTGCAGATCGCCGAGACGCTGGTCGAGCTCTGGGAAGAGGCCGGCGGGAAGGCGGAGTACGAGGCGGAGCGGGCGCCGGTCACCGTCTGAGAGCCTGCCCAGGCGTCACATCGAGATCGAGCCCTTCCGGAAGTCGGTGCGGCCGATCTGGGCGTTGATCAACACCGGCTTGCCCTCGGCCGCCGCCTCCCGCGCCCGCCGCAGCACGTCGCCGATCTCCGCCGCATCGCGGATCTCGAAGCCGACGCCGCCGAACCCCTCGGCGGCGCGGTGGTAGGCGGTGCGCCGGAGCGTGGTCCCCACGTCGTCCCCCAGGATCTCCTCCTGCTCGCGGGCGATCTGCGTCCAGCCGGCGTCGTTGCCGATCACCGCGATGACGGAGAGCCCGTGGCGCACGAAGGTGTCGACCTCGGCCAGGCTGTAGCCGGCCGAGCCGTCGCCGTAGAGCAGCCAGACCTCCGACGCCGGCCGGCAGAGCTTGGCGCCGAGCGCGAAACCGGCGCCGACGCCGAGCGTGCCGAAGGCGCCCGGGTCGAGCCAGCACAACGGCCCGCGTGGGCGCAGGATGTACGAGGCGGTGGCGACGAAGTCGCCGCCGTCGGCGACCAGGATCGAATCCTCCGGCAGCACCGCCTCGATCTCCCGCAGCAGGTGGAGCGGATTGATCGGCGGCGCAGGCTCCGCCGCCTGCACCGCGATCTCCTCCTCGCGGGCCGCCTCCGGTCCACGAAGCTCCGCGAGCCACTCCGGCGCGCGTCCGTCGGCGCCGTCCCCGTCGCCCCGCTTCGCC
>CAZLLV010000550.1:0-24876 GCA_964560325.1 uncultured Thermoanaerobaculia bacterium
GTGGCCGACGTGATCAGCCGCTACACGCGGGAGGCCGGTGTGCGGCAGCTCGAGCGGTCGATCGGCAAGCTCTGCCGCAAGGTGGCGCGCAAGATCGCCCTCGGTGAGGTCGAGCGCGAGGAGGTCGGCCCCGACTCGGTCTCGGACCTCCTCGGCCGGCCGAAGGTGCATCCGGAGAAGGCGCTGACCGAGGACAAGGTGGGCATCGCGACCGGCATGTACTACACGCCGACCGGCGGCGACGTCATGTTCGTCGAGGCGTCGCCCATGAAGGGCAAGGGCGAGCTGGTGCTCACCGGGCAGCTCGGCGACGTGATGAAGGAGTCGGCCCGCGCGGCGCTGACCTATGCGAAGGCGCACGCGGAGTCGCTCGGCATTCCGGTCGAGGGGTTCGACGGCGACGTGCACATCCACGTACCGGCCGGCGCCATCCCGAAGGACGGCCCGTCCGCCGGCGTGACGATGGCGACCGCCCTCGTCTCCGCCCTCTCGGGCCGCCCGGTGCGGCACGACGTGGCGATGACCGGCGAGGTCACGCTCTCCGGCCGGGTGCTCCCGATCGGCGGCGTGAAAGAGAAGATCCTCGGCGCCGTACGCGCTGGCGTCCGCCGGATCATCCTGCCGAAGGAGAACGAGTCCCATCTCGACGACCTGACGCAGGAGGTGCGGGACCAGATCGAGGTCTACCTCGCCGACGAGCTCGGCGAGGTGCTCGCCCTGACCCTGCGCGGCGCCACTTTCCGCGAGGGCCGGCTCTTCTTCGCCGACGAGAGCGGGGAATCCCGACCGGCCGAAGTGCACCACTGAAGACGGGGCGGTCTCCGTAGCCCCCCCGACGTGGGGCGTTTCTTCGTCGGGGGGAGCGCGAGGCCAGCGCCCTTGTTAGTGGCGCAAGAAAGGCGTAGAATCTTGCTTTCACCCATGAACGCTGCCACCATGGGCGCGTCCACCCGACGACACCATCCCGCACCGTGAGTGCCCTACGAGCCCAGCACGACGATCTCTCCCCGGGGAAGCCGTTCGACGAGGCTGTCGCCACCGTCGCCCTGATCCGACTGAAGGCGCACCCAGGCGACCGGCTCGGGTCGTTGATCGACACGCAAGGCTCCGCGGTGGATCTGCTTCGGCTCGCACGTCGCGAGAGTGCTCAGGGAGCGCTCGGCTTCGGCGACCCGTCGGGTCCGACCCCCGAGGTCGAGCGCGAGCTCGCGCATGCCTACGACGATGTTGAAGGGTGGCTCGAGCGCAGGCTCGACGTACGAACGGTCCTCGACTCCAGCTACCCCTCCAATCTGCACGAGGTCTTCAACCGCCCCCCCCTGCTCTTCGTCCGCGGAAATTGGCAGGAGAAGCAGGACCGCTGGGGGATCGCCGTCGTGGGTACCCGTAGCGCGACCGACGAGGGCATCCGGCGCGGCCGACGCCTGGCGCGAGAGCTGGCGGAGGCGGACTACCCGCTGATCTCCGGTCTCGCCCGGGGCATCGACACGGCTGCCCACCAGGCCGCGCTCGAGGTCGGGGGGCGGACGGTGGCAGTGATGGGGACGGGACTCGACTACGTTTACCCTCGGGAGAACGAACCGCTGGCAGGCGAGATCGTCGAATCGGGGGGCGCGCTCGTCACGCAGTTCTTCCCCCACCAGGGGCCGGCCCGGTGGACGTTTCCGATGCGGAACGCAGTGATGTCCGGTCTGTCGGTCGCCACCGTCGTCGTCGAGGCCGGCGCGACGTCGGGCGCCAGGATGCAGGCACGGATCGCCCTGGAGCATGGGCGGACGGTCTTCCTCCTGAGGTCGCTCGTGGAAGAGCACGAGTGGGGTCGCGAGCTCGTCGACGAGGGCCAGTACGGAGTGAAGGCGATCCTGGTCGCTTCGACCCACGAGATCTTGGACCGTCTCGCAGGCCAGTCCGAGGATCCGCAGGTCGCCACCGCCTGAGCCACGTGTCCAGCTTCGAAGCCGCGGAACGCTGCGGGAACGTCCCGACCGACTCGACACTCTCCGTCTGCACAGTGTGCCGAGGCCCAGTTACGCCGCGGTTTTCGCTATGCTTCGGATGCGAGCGCCTGCTCAGCGGTCGGCGTGTGCCCACGCTTCTGCGGACCTCCATCGTGCCGATCTCCACCGCTCTCCAGTCCGGCCAGTGGTACGGGATGCTGAAACGCTACAAGCGTGGCTATCGAACGCTCTGGCCGAGCTTGGTCGAGGTGATCGACGCGTTCGTCGGTCGGCACGAGGAAGCTCTCGAAGAGAGCCTCGGAGGCGCGGTCGAATCGGTCGTCGTGGTCCCCTCGAAGCGTGGAATCGTGGCGACTCGGCAACCGCTGGTTCAAGTGGTACGGAGCTCCCGGCTCCTCGGCGAGAAGGTGACCGACGCGCTCGGGTTTCGGCCCGACGCGAGCCTCCCCCGGTGGAAGTACGATCCGACCGTCTTCGAGGCGGGAGACGTGGCCGTCTCGGGCCGCCGGGTCCTCCTCGTCGAGGACACGTGGGTTACGGGAGCGACGTGCCTGAGCGCAGCCGGCGCGCTCCGTGACCTCGGGGCCCGGCGGGTGGTCACGATGCCGATCGCCCGCTGCATCGACGAAGAGTTCTGGCGTGACCGGGCGCCGGACTACCTCCAAGCCGCCGCGGCCCCCTACGAGCCCACATGGCCGCGCTGACGCGCGGCGGTCGTTTCTGCTTCCGTGGCACACGGATTGCTCGGTCGAGCGGTGCCATGAAGAACCGACGCGCTTTCGCACCCACCGTCGCCGTCGCTCTCTCTCTCTTCGTCGTGGCCGGGGTCTTTACCGCCTGCGCCTCGTCGGGAGTGAATCAGGGCGACCTCAACCTGGTCTCGCTCGAGGAGGAGTGGCAGCTCGGGGCGCAGCTCGAGCGCGATCTCGCGCGGCAGCTCGACCTCGTGAACGACCGCACCGCGCTCGCCTACGTCAACCAGCTCGGCGGCCAGCTCGTGGCGCAGACCGAGATGCGCGAGCTGCCGTGGAAGTTCCACCTCGTCGACGACCCGGAGGTCAACGCCTTCAACATCCCCGGCGGCCACGTCTACGTGAATGCCGGCCTGGTGGGCGCCGCCGACAACGCGGCGGAGCTCGCCGGCGTGATGGCGCATGAGATCGCGCACGGGGTGGCGCGCCACGGCACCGAGCAGCTCACGCGCGCCTACGGCATCCAGATCGTCGGCGGCCTGCTGCTCGGCCAGAACCCGGCGGCCTACGAGCAGATCCTGGCGCAGATCGCCGCCGGCGGGGCGCTCGCGAGCTTCAGCCGCGGCGCGGAGCGCGAGGCGGACGACCTGGGCGTCGGCTACATGGCGCGCGCCCGCTACCACCCGGAGGGGCTGGCGACGATGTTCGAGGAGCTCTTGCAGCGCCGCCGGACGCAGCCGGGCGCCGTGGAGCAGTTCTTCTCGACCCACCCGCTGGCCGAGGACCGGATCCGCGACGTGCGCCGGCGAGCGGCAGAGATCGACACCTCGGGGCTGCGGATGAACGACTCGGGCTTCGCGAGCTTCAAGCGGCGGGTCGGCCGGTAGCGTGCGCGTGCGCGCCGCCGTGACCCTCCTCGCGCTCGCCACGGCCTTGGCCGGCCCCGGCTGCCGGGCCGCCGAGGAGGCCGAGACGGACCGCGCGGCTCCCGCGCCGGCGCCCGCGCCGGCGGTCGAGGAGCTTCCGCCGGCCGAGCCTGCCGCCCATGCCGCCGACGCAGCGACGAACACCTCCTTCACCGGCGAGGAGTGGCGCGAGGCGAGCCCGGAGTCGGTGGGGCTCGACCCGGAGCGGCTGGCGCGCGGCGTGGAGCGGGTGGGCGAGCTGGCCGGCATGCGGAGCCTGCTGGTCGTCCGGCACGGCCGGATCGTCGCCGAGCGCTCGTACGCCGGCGCGGGCCGGAACCGGAGTCCGCACGACGTCAAGTCGGCCTCGAAGAGCCTCCTCTCCGCGCTGGTCGGCATCGCGATCGAGCGGGGGGAGATCCCCGGCGTCGACGCGACGGTCGGCGAGCTCCTGCCCGACTACGCCGAGGGGCTGGCGCCGGAGAAGCGCGGGATCACCCTCGAGCAGCTCCTCTCGATGAGCTCCGGCCTGGCCTCGACCAGCGGCGAGCACTACGGCGCCTGGGTCGCCTCCGGTGACTGGGCGCGCGGGGCGCTCGCGCGGCCGCTGGAGGAGGACGCCGGGGATGGGTTCGGCTACTCGACCGGCAGCTCACACCTGGTCTCGGCCATCCTCACGGAGGCGACCGGCCGGACCGCGCTCGACTATGCCCGCGAGCACCTCGCCGGGCCGCTCGGGATCACGATCCACTCGTGGCAGGGGTCGCCCGAGGGGTACTCGTTCGGTGGCAACAGTGTGCGGATGACGCCGCGCGACCTGGCCCGCCTCGGCCAGCTCTACCTCCAGGAGGGGCGGTGGAACGGGCGCCAGGTGGTGCCGGCCGAGTGGGTTCGGCGCTCGACCCGCCGCCACGCCGAGGGCTGGCCGCACCGCTACGGCGCCTACGGCTACCTCTGGTGGCTGCCGCCGGACGACCCGTGGGAGTCGTTCGCCGCCGTCGGCTACGGCGGCCAGTTCCTCTACGTGGTGCCGGAGCTCGACATGCTCCTGGTCACCACCGCCACGATCGAGAGCAAGGGCGAGGAGTGGGACCGCGAAGCGTTCGCGATCTTCCGGGACGACGTCTTCAGTGCCGCTCGCGAACGCCCTCGGGAACGTCCGTCTGGTCGATGACCCCCCCGAAGAAGACCGCGTTCGTCAGCAGCCGCGACGTGCCGTGCCAGAAGGCGCGAAAGACCGGGTCGTCGACCATCCGGATCACCACGCCGCCGCCGACCCGCGTCGCGATCACCGCCGGCGTGCCGGAGAGCCGCGCCAGGTTCTCCTCCGAGACGTACCCGGCGACGAGCGGCGCCTCGGTGTAGCGCACCGGCGTCGCGTACGGATCGTCGCTCGGCGTGAGGGTCAGGAAGTTGTCGCGGAAGACCGGCATCCGCTCGCGCGTGTAGCCGTAGGCGAGCGGGTGGGTCGTGTCGACCTCGGCCTGGAAGATCGTGCCGGCGATCAGCGGCACCGCCACGTCCCGGCTGTGGGTGGCGTACGGCCGCGGCTCGACCGCCTCGCCGTCGCCGTCCTCCGCGGCGTCCGGTCCCGGCTCGCCCTCGACGATCCCGAGCAGTGCCTCCTCGGCCCAGAGCGCCGAGCTCTGGAGCGCCACCAGCACGCCGCCCCGGCGCACCCACTCGCCGATCCGCTCGCCGGCCGCCGGCTCCAGCCCTCCCCCCCAAGAGTCCGGCAGGATCAGGTGGCTGTAGCGCGACAGATCCACCCGGTCGAGGTACGACGTGTCGGCCATCGCGACCTCGACCCCCAGCCGGTGGTCGAGGTGGTGCCAGATCTCGCCCGCCGCGTACGGCGACACGCCGGCGCCGATCACCAGGAGCGGTGTCGGCTCGGAGAGCGGCTCGAGGCTCGGGCTTCCCAGGTCGAGGCCGCCGCCGGTGAGCCCGCTTCCGAGGGCGTGGACGACGACGCCGTCCTCGCGCGCCGCGGTTTCGAGCAGCTCGCGGATCTCGCTCGCCCGCTCGGGCTGCACGCCGACCGGCACGACGATCGTGCCGAAGGCGAAGGGGTGGCGGTCTTCCGGCGCTCCGCTATCGCCGACCGTCGCCTCGAACGGCCGGGTCGCGACCCGCACCGCCACCTCCGCCTCGAGCAGCCGCCCGAGGGCGCGCGGCGCGTGGTGGCCCGTCCACTCGAAGGCCCACGCCACCGGCGCCTCGCCGGCCGCCTCGCCGACGCGCCCGGGCGGCGCCGACACCTCGGCCGGGTCGCCGGGCAGCGCGGCGCCCACGATCTCTCCGGTCCGGGCACCGGCGACCGGCGCCCAGGGCAGTCCGTAGGCGTGCGGCAGGGTCCAGGCCGAGACGTCGTAGAAAGTCGTGTCCGGGAACTCGGTCCGCTCCTCGAACAGCGCCTCGATCAGCCGGTACTGGCGCTGGTCGAGCGGCACCACGACCGCGCTCCCCGGCTCGTAGGTCTCGCCCAGGAGCGACAGGCGGCTACCGAGCTCGTGGACGCGGATGCCGTGGCCGACCAGGACCCTCGCCATCTCGTAGACGCGCGCCGGATCGTGGCGGTCGCCGATCACGTAGGCGCGCGCCGGATCGGAGGCGCCCTCGTCGAGCGCCTCGCGGTAGAAGTCGCGCTGGTAGGCGAGCAGCTCCTCGCGCTTCGCGACCGCCGCCCGCAGGGTCGAGAGCGAGGCCGTGAGCTGGTTGCGGATGGCGAACGGGAAGGTGAGCACGCCCCGCCCCTCGCCCTTCTCCTGCACGTGGCCGCGCGCGCTCGCCTGCTCGAACAGGATGCCGACGGCGCCCTGGATGTCCGGGTAGGTCGAGCCCTTGCCGTAGTAGAAGTCGTCGAACGTCTCCTCGGTGTAGTAGAGGCTGCCCAGCTCGTCGAGCGCGTCGGCGTGGAAGCGGGCGATCTCGCGCGTCAGCTCGAGGTTGCGCGCCGGCGTGAGCGGGTTCTGCCGGCTCGGCACGCCGGGCTGGAAGAAGAAGGTCGACGACGTGCCCATCTCGTGGAAGTCGGCGAGCACGTTCGGGCGGAAGCGCTGGAAGACCCGCACGCGGTTGCGGCTCTCCGGGTGCTGGAGGAGGAGCCAGTCGCGGTTGAGGTCGAACCAGTAGTGGTTGGTCCGGCCGCCCGGCCACGCCTCGACGTGCTCGCGGTGATCGGGCGACGCGACCGGCCGCTCGCCGCGGTACATGTTGGCCCAGTGCGCGAAGCGGCCGAGGCCGTCCGGGTTGAGCGCCGGGTCGAGGAGGACGACCGCGTTGTCGAGCGTCTGGCGCACCTCCGGGCTCTCCCCCGCCGTCAGGTGGTAGGCGACCAGCGTCGAGGCGTTCGCGCCCGACGGCTCGTTGCCGTGGATGCTGTAGCCGAGGTAGACGAAGACCGGCATCCGTGCCGGGTCGAGGTCGCCGGGCGGTTCGCCCGAGGTGAGCGCCCGGTGGGCCTCGACCAGCTCGTCGAGCCGCGCCAGGTTCTGCGGCGACGAGATCGCCAGTACCACCTGCGGGCGCCCCTCGTGGGTGCGCCCGATCTCGCGCAGCTCGGCGCGGTCGGAGGCTTCGGCCAGCTCCTCCATGTAGCGCACCAGCGCGTCCGGCCGGACGTGCCACTCCCCCACCTGGTGGCCGAGGACCTCCGCCGGCTCGGGGATCCCGGCGTCGTAGCTCGTCGCTTCGTCCGCGGAGGGCGGAAGGTAGTAGGAGAGCTCGACGGTGCCCGGGTCGGCGGCGCCGGCCGGAGCGGGGGCCGCGAGGCTCGTCGCGAGCAGGCCGGCGGCGAGGAGAGGCAGGGCGAGGATCGGTTGTGCGAGTCGTGTCATGGCTCGGGGTCCCCGTTCGGTGGTGGAGCGTGTGATGGTCTCGGAAGGGCGTTACGCCGCGGCGGCTTCGAGGATGGCGCGCTGGAGGGCGATGTTGTCGCGGTGGCCGGTCAGGTGCGCCGTCACCTTGCCGCGCACCGGGTAGCCGAGCAGATAGAGGTCGCCCACGATGTCGAGGATCTTGTGCCGCACGAACTCGTCCGGGAAGCGCAGCTCGGTGTTGATCACCTCGTCCTCGCCCACCAGGATGAAGTTGTCGAGCCGCCCGCCGGAGCCGAGGCCGAGCTCGTTCATCATCTCGAGGTCGCGCAGGAAACCGAAGGTGCGGGCCGGGGCGATCTCGCGCCGGTAGGTCTCGAAGTCGGTGAGCCGGAACTCGTAGCTCTGCTCGCCGACCGGCGGCGGGTAGCGGAGCTGGTAGGCGACCGAGAACACGTCCGCCGGCTCGATGACCAGGCGCTTGCCCCCTCCGCCGTCGCCGCCCGGCGCCGGCGCGGGGACCTCGAAGCGGCGGTCGATCACCAGCTCCTTGCGCGGCGCGTCCTGGTCCTCGATGCCGATCGCGAGCAGCCGGTCGCAGAACTCGCGCGCCGAGCCGTCGAGGACCGGGATCTCCCCGTGCACCTTGATCAGCAGATTGGTGACGCCGGCCGCGTGGAGCGCCGAGAGCAGGTGCTCGACGGTGCGGATCGACTGCCCGTCCCGTTCGAGGGTGGTGGCGTAGTCGGTGTCCGCGACCGACGAGACGTGGGCCGGGATCAACGTATCCTGCGGCAGGGTGAGGAAGTGGATGCCGCTGTCCGGCGGCAGCGGCTGGATCGCCATGCCGGTGCGGCTGCCGGAGTGGAGCCCGAGGCCGTAGATGACGCTCGCCTCGCGGATGGTGCGCTGCGGCACGTCGGTGACCCGGAGCCAGGGCAGCTCGCGCGGCGGCTCGAGGCGCCGGATCGTCTCCTCCCGCGTCTTGCCCGCCTCGAGAGCCGGCGCTTCCTCGGCCGGGGCCGCGCCGCCGTTCGTTCGCCGGTGCTCGAGCGCGGCGCGGGCGGCGCGTAGCGTCCCCTCGTAGGAGAGCGGCTTCTCCAGGTAGTCGTGGGCGCCCAGCTTGATCGACTTGACCGCGGTCGACGCGGTGCCGTGGCCGGAGATCATGACCACCGCCGCGTCCGGGTCGAGTTCCTTGAGCGCCTGGAGGGTCTCCAGGCCGTCGCGGTCGGCGAGCCAGATGTCCAGAAAGACGAGATCGGGCCTCCGCTCCCGGTAGAGATCCAGGGCCTCCCGGCCGCTCGACGTGGCGACGGTCTGGTAGCCCTCGTCGGTCAGGATGTCGGAGAGGGTGGTGCGGATGCCCGGCTCGTCGTCGACGATCAGGACCAGCTCACTCATCGCCGGGCAGTCTAGCAGGCCGGTTAGCAGCGGATTCCCTCGTCGAGGAGCACGAAGGTCGGGTGGGACGGGGTTCAGAGGGGCGATCGGTAGGTCTCGGCCGTCCGGTGCCAGTGGCGGAAGCGCGCCTCCAGGGCGTCCAGGTACCCCCGCTCGCGCCAGAGCTCCGAGGCGAGCGGGTCGACCACGCCGGCGAGCCGGCTCGCCTCCTCCGCCTCGACCGCCTCCGCCCCCTCCTCGCCCCGCGCGCCGCCGGGCCGCACGCCGCGGGCGAGCACACGCGCCGAGCTGCGCAGCAGGCCGCCGCTGCCCCGGAAGGCGCGCCGGACCGCCTGGTTCACCGGCCGCGGGTCGGTCTCGCCGACCGCCTGGTCGATCGCCCAGCGCGCGCGCCAGGCACCGTCGTCGTCCTGGGGCTTCCCCGGCTCCGGCCAGCCGGGCGGCGTCGCGGGATCGAACAGCAGGTGCAGGAGGTACCCCTCGTGGAAGGTGCGCGACGCCACGTCGCTCGCCTCCTTGATCGCCAGGAAGATCAGGATCTTGCGGAAGATCTTGCCGACCAGCTTGACGGTCAGCTTGACGGCGAGGCCGCCGACCCGCTCCAGGCACCCCTTCGGCTCGGTCCAGGTGCCGGCGAGGAAGTCGCGCTGGCGGGCGGAGAGCGTCACGCCGCGCTCGCGGGCGAGCACCGTCGTCATCCGGCGCTTCACCGCTTCGAGGACGCGGTCGTCGAGGAACGGCACCGGGATGAGCGGGCAGAGGCCGGCGAGCACGCTGTAGAAGGTCACGCGCTGGAACCAGGGAACCGGGGTGGCCGAAGCGTTCTCGGGGCCGGGGTCTCCGGGCGGTCGGGGCTCGCTTGCGATACCGTCTGCCATCGTGGCGGAAGACTACAAAAATCGGACCAGCGGCGATCCGACCGACAGCGGCGGTGGCGAAGCACCGGACGCCGTCTATCGGAGGCGCATGGAGGCGCACGCCGGCGTGCTCGCCGGGCTCGACCGCCGCGCCCGCGGGCTCGGCGCCGGGCGGCTCGCGAGCTTCCTGCTGGCCGCCGGCTGTCTGGTGGCGGCGGTCGCGGGCGCCGAGACCCCCCGGCCCGCCTGGCTCGGCGCGGCCGGCGCCCTCTTCGCCCTCTTCGCCGTGCTGGTGGCCTTCGACCTCCGGCTGCGCCGGCGGATCGAGCGGGAGGACGCTCTGCGCGCCGTCTACGAGCGGGCGCTCCTGCGCCGCGCCCGGGACTGGCCGGCGCTCGAGCGGGCGCTCGCCGAGGTGGGGCTGTCGGAGGACGCCGGCGCGACGGACGAGGCGTTCGTGCGCGACCTCCACCTCTTCGGCCGCGCCTCGCTCTTCCGGCTCGTGGCGACCCCCGGTACCCCCTCCGGCCGGCGCCGTCTCGCCACCTGGCTCGTCTCCGGCGAAGAGGACGGCGGCGATGAGACCGGAGGTTCCGAGGCCGAGGCGGCCTCGATCCGTTCCCGTCAGGCGGCCGTCCGGGCGCTCGCGCCCGAGATCGACTGGCGCGCCGGGTTGGAAGCGATCGCCTGGGGCAGCCCGCGCCGGCGCGGCGGCGAGCCGGAGGAGGGGGCGCGGCGGACGGGGCGAGCCGCGGCCGCGCGTCGCGAGGAGCCGGTCCTCGATCGCTTCTACGCCTGGCTCGACGCGGAGCCCTGGCTGCTCCGGCGCCGCGGCCTGGTCGCCGTCGCCTGGGCTCTGACCGTCGCCACGCCGGTGAGCCTGGTCCTCTGGCTCCTCACCGACCTGCCCGCCCTCTGGATCCCGCTCGCCGCGGCCGCCTACCTCCTCTCGGCCGTCTCCGTGAAGCGGATGCACGAGGGGTACGACCAGGCGGTCGCCGGGCTCGACGGCCTGCGCGGCCACGGCGCGATCTTCCGCTGGCTCGAAAACCTCCCCGGCGACGCGCTCCTCCTGGACGACCTGCGAGCTCGGCTGGGGGCCCGCCGCCGAGGCGTCGCGAGCGCCATGGCCCCGGATTCGAGGCGCCGCGACGGAGGCGATGCGGTGACATCGTCGAGGAGCGGCAACGCGGAAGACGGGGCCATGCCGCCGCGACGGACGGCGGCGGAGTGGATGGATCGGCTCGACCGCCTGATCGTCCTCTCCGACACCCGCCGCGGGATGATCTACTTCTTCGTCCAGGTCCTCTTCCTCTGGGACTTCCACGTCCATCTCGCGCTCGAGCGCTGGCGCGCGGCGACCGGCGCGGCGGCCCGGGGGTGGCTCGAGGCGCTGGGCGAGGTCGAAGCGCTCGCCGCTCTCGCCGCCCTCGCCCATGCCCAGCCCGACTGGGCCTTCCCCGAGGTCGACGCCTCCGCCGACGCCTTCGAGGGGCAGGACGTGGGCCACCCGCTGATCGCCGACGAGCGGCGGGTGGGCAACGACGTGACCGTGGGGCCGCCGGGGAGCTTCCTGCTGGTCACCGGCTCGAACATGAGCGGCAAGACCACGCTGCTGCGCGCCGTCGGCGCCAACGCCGTCCTCGCCCGAGCCGGCGGCCCGGTCTGCGCCCGCGCGCTCCGCCTGCCGCCGGTGGAGCTCGCCACCAGCGTCGCGGTCGAGGACTCGCTCGAAGAGGGCGTCTCGTTCTTCCTCGCCGAGCTGCTGCGCCTGAAGGCGGTGGTCGCCAAGGCCGAGGCAGCGGCAGCCAAGAACGTGACGGCGAAGGCAGAGGAGGGCGGGAGGGGGAGATCTGGACGAAACCGAGTTCTCTACCTGCTCGACGAGGTGCTGCGTGGCACCAACAGCGCCGAGCGCCGGGTGGCGGTCGGGCGGGTGATCGGGCGCCTGCTCGCGGTCGGAGCGATCGGCGCCGTCACCACCCACGACCTGGAGATCCTGGCCGAAGGGGAGCTCGAAGCGGCGGCGGTCCCGATCCACTTCCGCGAGACGGTCGAGCCGCGCCCCGGCGGCGGCGCCGACATGAGCTTCGACTACCGCGCGCGGCCGGGCCTGGCGACCACCACCAACGCCCTGCGGCTGCTCGAAGCGGTCGGGCTCGCCGGCGGGGACGGTGGAACGGACGACGCGCCGTGAAGGAGCTCGACGTCGAGCGCTTCTACGGCGTCTGCGCGGCCTTCTACGACGCCGACTACGAGGCCGCCGGCTACGACCACGACATCGGCTTCTACGTCGAGCTGGCGTGCGGGGCCGGCGGCCCGGTCCTGGAGCTCGGCTGCGGCACCGGCCGGGTGCTCCTCCCGACCGCGCGGGCGCTCGACCGGGTGGGCTCGGACGCGCCGGTCGTGGGGGTCGACGCCTCCGCCGCCATGCTCGCCCGGCTGGAGGAGCGCCTCGCCGAGGAGCCCGCGGGGGTGCGCGAGCGGGTGCGGCTCGTCCACGGCGACGTGCGGACGGCGGACGTGCGCGAGCACGCGCCGGGCGGCTTCGCGCTCGTCACCGCGCCCTTCCGGGTCGTCCACCACCTGGTCGAGCGGGCGGACCAGCGGGCGTGGCTCGCCAACGTCGCCCGGCACCTGACCCCCAGGGGCCACCTCGTCTTCGACCTCTTCCAGCCCGATTACGCGATGGTCGCCGACCCGCCGAGCGTGTCGGTCGACATCGAGCGCACCGATCCCGCGACCGGGCGCACCGTGCGGCGAGCGTCGAGCGCCCGGCACGAGCCGGAGTCACAGACGTTCGAGGTCGAGCTCGAATGGCTGGTCGAGCGGGAGGACGGCGAGGAGGAGTCGATCGAGGCCGGCGTCAGCCGGCTGCGCTGGTTCACCCGCGCCGAGATCGAGCTGCTGCTCGAGATCGAAGGCTTCGAAACCCTCGACGCCTGGGGCGACTTCGACCGCACCCCCCACGGCTCCGGCGCCGAAGCGATCGTCGTCCGCGCGCGCAAGGCGTCAGACGCGCCGTAGCGCGACCCGCTCGACCGCGTGATCTGAGCCCTTGCGCAGCACCAGGTCGGCGCGGCCGCGGGTGGGGAGGATGTTCTCGCGCAGGTTGCGGCCGTTGATCTCGTCCCAGATCCGCTCCGCCACCTCCCGCGCCTCCTCCTCCGAGAGCCGGGCGTAGCGGTGGAAGTAGGAGGCGCGGTCGCGGAAGGAGGTCTCGCGCAGAGTGAGAAAGCGCTCCACGTACCAGCGGCGGATCACCTCCTCCGGCGCGTCGACGTAGATCGACAGGTCGAAGAAGTCGGAGACGAAGACCCGCCCCCGCCCCTCCGGATCGTTCCCCTCGCCGTGGAGGATGTTCAGGCCCTCGATGATCACCACGTCGGGCCGCTCGATCTCGATCCGCTCGCCGTCCAGGATGTCGTAGGAGAGGTGGGAGTAGACCGGCGCCGAGACCCGCGGCCGGCCCGACTTGAGGTGATCGAGGAACGACAGCAAGGCGGGCAGGTCGTAGCTCTCCGGAAAGCCCTTCCGGTTCATCAGGCCCCGGCGCTCGAGCTCGGCGTTCGGGTAGAGAAAGCCGTCGGTCGGGATCAGGTCGACCTTCGGCCGATTCGGCCCGCGGGCGAGGAGCGCCCGCAGGATGCGCGCGGTCGTGCTCTTGCCGACCGCCACGCTGCCGGCGAGCCCGATCGTGTAGGGCACCTTGGCGGTGTCGTGGCCGAGGAAGGTCGAGGTGGCGCGGAAGAGGTTCTGGGTCGCCTCGTAGTAGAGGTTCAGCAGGCGGGTGATCGGGAGGTAGACCTCTTCGACCTCCAGCAGCGAGACCGGCTCGTTCAGCCCCTGGAGCTCGGCGAGCTCCGCCGCGGAGAGCGTTATCGGCGTCTGGGCGCGCCGCGCCTTCCACTCTTCGCGCGTGAAGACGAGGTAGGGGGAGAAGTCGGTCATGGGGGGCGGCGCATCCTACCAAGAGCCCCGGCGCGCAGACCTATTTGCTATTCTCTATTCCGATGGCCCAGCCCACGCAGCCCGACCCCGCGCAGGCGAAGAAGCCGGCCGCGACCTCGCCGCCGAAGCCGGTCACCGTGCCGTCGATCCTGGCGCTCCACGCACGCGGCGAGCGAGTGGTGACGGTCACCGCCTACGACTACCCCGGCGCCCGGATCGCGGACGCCGCGGGGGTCGACATCGTGCTGGTCGGCGACTCGCTCGCGATGGTGGTGCTCGGCCACCCGGACACCCTCTCGGTGACGGTCGACGAGATGTTGCACCACGTCAAGGCGGTGCGCCGCGGCCTCTCGCGGGCGCTCCTGGTGGCGGACATGCCGTACGGCTCGTTCCACGTGAGCCTCGAGCGGAGCGTCGAGAACGCTCTGCGCTTCGTCCAGGAGGGCGGCGCCCAGGCGGTCAAGATCGAGGGGCCGCGCACCGAGCTGGCGGCGGCGCTCGCGAAGGCGGAGATCCCGGTGATGGCCCACCTCGGGCTCACCCCGCAG
Source organism: uncultured Thermoanaerobaculia bacterium (assembly GCA_964560325.1). GTDB lineage: Bacteria > Acidobacteriota > Thermoanaerobaculia > Multivoradales > DATKCC01 > CAZLLV01. Next base: position 14,134 of record CAZLLV010000550.1, read on the forward strand.
TCGATCCACCGCTTCGGCGGCTTCAAGGTCCAGGGGCGCGAGGAGCGGGCCGCCCGGGGGCTGGTCGACGCCGCCCTCGAGCTCCAGGAGGCGGGGGTCTTCTCTCTGGTCCTCGAGTGCATCCCGGCCGATCTCGGCACCGAGATCAGCGAGCGGCTCGACATCCCGACGATCGGCATCGGCGCCGGCCCCGGCTGCACCGGGCAGGTGCTCGTGTACCACGACGTCCTCGGTCTCCAAGACTCGCTCGCGCCCCGCTTCGTGCGGCGGTACGCGCAGCAGGGTGCCGAGGCGACCGAGGCGCTCCGGCGCTTCGCCGCCGACGTACGCGAGGGCCGCTACCCGAGCCTCGAAGAGAGCTACGACGCGCCGAGCGTCGGTGGTGACCACCCGAGCCGCCTGTACTGATCCGGGTGGCCCACTCCCACGCACCCACGGCTCCGGTGGCCCGTTGCTGCGGAACGTCGGAGGTCGATGGTGATCGAGGAGTTCGGTGGCGGGGCCGGGCCGGGGCTCCCGTCGCCCGGGGACCGGCGTTCGCCTGGGAGGACGGGGGGACGGGGGCTCTGCCTCGGCTTCGGCGCCGCGCGCGTCGTCGGGTGCCCGGAGAAGGGCCGGGGAGCGGCGGCACCTCAGACGCCCCCGGGACGACGGGAGCCCCGGCCCGCCCCTGGGGCGCTCGGTGGTGGCCGTGTCGCACTAGGTCTCGGAGATTGTGAATGGATCTCTAGCCGTCACGAGAGCGGGGCCGGTGTCGGCCGGCCGGCACGGCTTACACCGGGGGATGGCAGATAACAAACTCTTTCGCAAGTTGAAATACATCTAGATCCATTGCCACTCGCAGGGTGAACGCCGGCCGTTACGGCCTCCGCCGGGAGGCCGGGCGAGCCGGTGATGAACCTGAAGAAGCAAAGGAGTTCCCGTGTTCCATCGATTTTTCGCAGTGGCCGTCACCGTCTTCGTTCTCGGCGCCTTGTCGGCACCGGTCCCCGCCGACGCCCAGCCGGGGCACTGGCGCACCGAGGAGGAGTTCCTCCGCGACACCGGCCCGGAGTGGCAGCCGATCGCCCCCGGGGTTTACGAGTTACGCCGCGAGAGCGGGCGAGTAACCCGCGTCGGCTTCGGGGTGGAGAGCTTCCGCTGGGCGCTCGACGAGGCCCGGGCGGAGCAGGCGGAGCTGACGACGAAGGTCGGCGGGGCCGACCTGGAGAAGCGCCTGCGGGCGACGAACGATCGGATCGAGTACCTGAGGGCAAGCCTCGACGCGGCCAACACCGAGCTGAGTCCGGACGAGGCCCGGCTGGCGAACAAGGCGAGCGACTCCGGCAGCACCTGCGCCGGGAGCTACAGCTTGGACGTGTCGTTCACCTGTGGCTTCAGCACCGGAACGACCACCAGCACCGCGACCTGGAGCGAGTTCGGTCCGTTCGCCCCCTACCAGAAGAACATGCACACGTATGCGTACGCCGCCTACGGCGGAGCGTACGACGAAGACAGCGACACGACCGGGGCCTTCTCGGGCTACTGCTGTGTTTCGATCCAGTCCGAGGCGACGTCCCCGGGGCCGACCTTCTCGCCGGACCTCTACGGCGACGCCTACATCTCGATCTGGAACGGCTGCTCGGACTATCGGTTCGTATCCGACTCCAGCAACTGCTGACCCTCATCGCGGCGCCGGCTCCCCGCCGGCGCCGCATCTCCCAACTCCGGTGAGAGAAAGCGGTTCGGGCGGCGGCGTCCCTGCCTTCCCGCGCGGGAGGGAAGGGAACGAGGGATGGGTGGGCGATCAGGACCGGCTTCGTCGGTAATGCCGCCGCGCCTTGGCTCGGTTTCCGCAGGTCTCCATGGAGCACCAGCGGCGCGAGCGGTTGCGGCTCTGGTCGAGGAAGAGCCAGGAGCAGCTGGCGCCGTGGCACTCGCGCACGCGGTCGAGCTCGCCGGAGACCAGGAGCTCGGCCGCCGAGCGTACGATCGGCCGTAGCGGTGCCGCCAGACTCTCCGAGGCGTCGCAGCGGCTCCATACGTAGGCCGGCCTCGCGTTCCCGTCCCGGCTCTCCCTGCCGTCCTCTTCGTCCGTTCGCTCGACCCGCAGCCCGCCCAGGGCGTCGGGCAGCGCCGCGTTCAGCCGCTCCAGGTCGTCCGGCGGCGCCGGGCGACCCTCGACCCGAGCCGAGAAGATCCGGTAGATCGCCTCCCGCAGCTCCCGCGCGGCCTCGAAGGCCTCCTCGGCCCCCGCCTCGTCCTTCCGGGCCTGCGCGACCAGGCGGTCGCGGGCCTCGGCACTCACCAGCCCGGTCTGGCGGGCGAACGCGAGGAGCGCCTCGTAGCTGCCGAGCTTCTCGGTCACCGGCCGTTCCCGGTCCTCCCAGGTGTTGGCGAAGTCGAGGCAGAGAGCGCCGCCCGACAGGTCGAACGGCTCGGCGGTGCGCACGGTCATGATGGAGTCATTCTAACCGATCAAATGGAGTTGACAGGTTGGTCCGTCGGGTGTAAATTAACCGGCATCGACTGAAAGGGAGGTTAGACCAATGATCGACACGCCCAGCACCGAGACCGAACGACTGGCCGACCAGCTCGAACGGTCGTTCCGGGGTGGGGCTTGGCACGGGCCTTCGGTGTCGGAGGCGCTGGACGGCGTGAGCGTGGAGGAGGCGGCGCGGCGGTCGATTCCGGCGGCGCACACGATCGGCGAAATCGCCGGCCACGTCGCCACCTGGATCGACGTCGCCCGCTGCCGGATCGCCTGCGAGCCGGTCGACCGCGTCACGCCGGAGCGGGACTTCCCGCCCGATGCCGCCGAATCCGAGGAGGCTTGGCAGGCGACGCTCGGCCACCTGGAAGAGGCGCACAAGAAGCTCCACGCGCTGGTCCTGAGCCTCGGCGACGAGCAACTGGGCGACCCGGTCTCCGGCTCCGATCCGACCGTCCGCGGCCTGCTCCTCGGCGTGCTCCAGCACAACACCTACCACGCCGGCCAGATCGTGCTGCTGCGCAAGGCGGACATGGTGTTGGCCGTGGAGCAGGAGAACGTGGCGTGAGCTCCGGCGGTGGCCCGCACGCGGTGGCGGGTTTCGAGGAGCCGCTCACCGGCGCCTGCTCGCTCTGCGTCGAGTGCCGGGCCGAGATCGAGCCGGGTCTCGCCGATCTCGTCCCCTCCGTCACCGTCTGCTTCGACTGCCTGTCGGCCGACGAGCGCCACGCCCTCGAACGCGACCTCGAAGGCGCGGCGCGGGTGCAGCGGACGCTCCTGCCGCCGCGCTCGGTGGCGCACGACGGCTGGGAGGTCTCCTGGCTCTGGGAGCCGCACGGCGCGGTGTCGGGCGACCACGTCGACCTCCTGGTGCCGGCATCGCAGGACGAGCCGCTCCATCTGCTGGTCGGAGACGTCGCCGGCAAGGGGGTCGCCGCCTCGCTCCTCCAGTCGCATCTCCACGCCCTCTTCCGGGCGCTCACCACCTCGGACCTGCCGCTCGGGGAGCTCCTTCGGAAGGCCAACCGCCTCTTCAACCAGGCGACCGCGAGCGCCAGCTACGCGACGCTGATCGCCGTCCGCCTGTCGGGCGACGGCACGCTCGAGATGGCGAACGCCGGCCACCCGCGGCCGCTCGTCGCCGATCGCCGGGGCGTGCGTCCGGTCGAGGGGGCGGGCCTGCCGCTCGGCCTCTTCCCCGAGGCGAGCTTCCCGGAGCACCGGATCGAGCTCGGCCCGGGCGAGGTGGTGCTCTTCTACACCGACGGGCTGACCGAGGCCACGCGGCGGAGCGAGAGCGACGGCGAGGCGGACGAGGAGTACGGCATCGGCCGCGCCGCCGCGGCCCTGCGTCGGGCAACGGGTACCGCGGGCGCGACCCTGGCCCAGGTGCTCGCCACCTGCCGCGCCGATGTCGAGACCTTCCTCGACGGCGCCCCGCGCGGCGACGACCTCACCCTCCTCGCGATCCGGCGGCTCGAGGGATGAAGAGCCCCTCGGTGCCGGCTACCCGATCGTCGCTCGGCAGTCGGCGAGGAGGGGGGACGAGGTCGAGGAGGCGTTGGAGGCACGCTCGTACCCTCCGGTCCGCGGATCGATGAAATAGAGGCGCGGGTAGCCGGTGACTCCGAAGCGCTCCGTGATTCGCTTCTCGGCGGTGCCGCGCTCGGGATCGACCTTGACCTTGACCGAGTAGGCGAGGCAGTCCTGCACCGCCGGGTCGTCGAGGACGTTGCGCTCGATCTGGCGGCAGTAGGGGCACCAGTCGGTGTAGACGTAGAGGGTGACGATCCGACCCTGCTCGCGGCCGTCGCGCAGCGCGCGCTCGAAGCCGGCGGCCTGCTCCAGCCACCCGTAGCCCAGGGTGTAGGTGTGGCTCGGCCGGCGAGGAGCCGCCTCGTCGACGGAGGCCGCCGCCCGCGCGACCCGCTGGACCGGCCCGGAAACGGGCGGGCGGCGATCTCGCTCCTGGGGCGCCGGATCCGGTTCGGCGATCGTCGGGGCCGCGGTCCGCCCGGCAGTCACGGGCGGCGAAGCGTTCGCAGTCGGCGCGGCGGGTGCGAGGAGGAAGCCGTCGCCCGGGCTCGGCTCGGACCGGGACTCGCTCCAGACCGCCACCGCGGCGACCAGGAGGAGGAGCAGGAGCCAGGAGCCGATCGCGGGCGAGCCGCTCCGCCGGCCATCGATCGGCCGGTCCGGTGCGGCACGTATCGCGCCGTCCGCCCGATACTTGGCGAAGACGATCCCGCACCGGGGGCACTCTTCGTCCGACGGTCCTTCGAACTCGCACCGCGGGCATCTCGTCGAGATCGTCTCGTTCCGATCGCTCATGCTCTCCCCTCCGTCCGCGCCGTTCGGTGAAGAGTGTCGAGCGGCCACGAAGTGTTTCCTCTCCCGGCGGAGCAGAAAGCGCTCCGGGCGGGTGTCGACGGAAACGTTCTCCGGTGGTCCGTCACTTTTCACCGAACCCTACGTCACGGGTTCGAGGAGGTGTGCGATGGCGAGCGATGCGAAGAGCGTGCGCCGGGCTCTCGACGTGCTGACCGAGGGCGACGCCGCGCCGGTCCTGGGCGGCATCCGCCTGGAGGCGTTCGAGGTCCGGGAGCGGGCGCGGCCGTGGACCGAGGATGCGAACATCCAGGGTCTCGGGATGGCCGAGCGCGTCACCGACGGCCGGCGCGAGGAGGAGCTGGCGCTCAAGGTCTACGTCGAGAAGAAGCTCCCGAAGTCGCAGGTCGAGAACCTGGTGCCCGAGGAGGTCGAGGTGCCCGGCGCCGGCACGGTGGCGACCGACGTGGTCGAGATCGGCCGGGTCGAGCTGGAGGCGTGCACCGGACGCTTCCGGCCCGCGATGCCGGGGTGCGGGCTCGGCCATCCGGAGATCCAGGTCGGAACCTTCGGCTGCCTGGTCAGGAAGCGCTTCGATCCGGAGGTCCACGACCAGCCGGACGAGAGCCTCTACGTCCTCGGCAACTCGCACGTGCTCGCCAACCACGGCGTCTGCGAGGTCGGCGACGTGATCCTCCAGAGCGGCCGGTACGACGGCGGACGGGAGCCGGACGACGTGCTCTGCGAGCTCGCCGACTGGGTGCCGTTCGAGTTCACCGAGACCGGCTATCCGAACCTCGTCGACGCCGCGATCGCGCGGGTGAAGAACCCGGAGGAGGTCACCGCCGCCGTGCGGCTGATCGGCGTGCCGCCGGGCCACTCGACCCACGTCCAGCGCGACATGGCGGTCCACAAGTGCGGCCGCACGACCGACCTGACCTACGGCAAGGTGACCGACGTCGACTACCGGCTCCAGATGAGCTACAAGCTGCCCGGCGGCGGGCTCGGCCGGGTCGGCCTCACCGGCCAGGTGCTCTGCACCCGCTACACCGCGCCGGGCGACAGCGGCTCGGTCGTCTTCAGCTCGGGCGGCCTGGTCGTCGGCCTCCACTTCGCCGGGTCGAGCTCGACCAGCATCTTCAACCGGATCGGCAACGTGCTCGATGCGCTCGGCGTCGAGCTGGTCACCGAGGAGATCGGCGGCGCCGTGCCCGGCGGCGAGTGAGATCATCGGCGGCGAGGAGGATCTCGAGATGGCAGAGGCGGAGCGGGTGCGGCGGGCGCTCGATCACTTCGAGCGGGCGCTGTCGGAGAAGAAGAACGTGGTCGGGCTCGGGCGGGTGCCGGGCGCGAGCGGCGAGCCGGACGACTGGGCGCTCGCGGTCTACGTGACGCAGAAGGAGCCGGACGACGCGCTGGCCGAGGACGACAGGGTACCGGCGGCGCTCGAGCTGCCGGACGGCGGCGAGGCGGTCGAGACGCGGGTGATCGAGCAGGGCGAGGTGTCGCTCGAAGAGCCCGGGCTCGACGACCTCTGAGCCGGGACCCCGTGCCTACTCGCGGACGATCCGGATCATCTCGATCCGGACGGGAGCCGACTTCGAACCGGGTGGCGGCTCCGGCACCGGGTCGGTCTCCAGCGCGCCCTTCTTCGCGGGCGGCAGGAGCCCCCGCCGCACGAAGGTGAGGAGGAGCTCCTCCCCCCAGCGGTTCTCGCCGGCCAGCCGCTCCACCAGGCGCGTCAGGTCGTACGCGACCTCGGTCCGCGCGCCTTCCGGCCCGAACGACGAGAGCGTGCCGAGGTAGTAGGGACCCTCGGGATCGGGACGGGCGCCGGGGGGGAGGCCGGCGTAGAGGTCGTGGTAGGTGCCGGTGCGTGGCGCCTCGACACCGTGGAGGACGAGCCCGATCCGGGGAGGCTTTTTCTCTCCCTCCACCCCCTCGGCCCCCTCGGCCCACTCCGCCAGGAGCCGCGGAAGGTGCGTCGGCGCGTCGATCGCGACCGCGGTGCGTTCGCCCTCGAGCGTCACCGGCACCTCGTAGGAGGCGAGAATCATCGTCGGGTGACCGAATTCGGATGGATTCCCGGGCGTCTCGCCCTTCTCGGGCGCCGGGGCCGTCGCGCCGCACGCCGTGCAGGCGAGCAGGAGGAGGACGGCCGCTTCCGCGATCCATCCTCCTCCAAAGGGTCCGTACCGCATCGACCGCGAGTCTACTCCCGAACCAGCTTCACCCGCTCGATCCGCACCTCGCGCGGCTCGTCGAGCGACTCCGGAGTCGGTACGTCCTCCGCCCCTTCGAGCTCGCGCGGCACGAACCGCAGATCGAGGTCGCCCTCGAACCCCTCGCGCGCCCGCAGGCGCTCGACCAGGTCGGTCACGTCGTAGGCGAGGGTTGCTCCCTCATCGAGATGAAGGTCGCCGTGCCCGGCGTGCGCCCCGTGCGCCGACTCGCCGTTCTCGAGCTGGCCGAAGATCGCCACGTTACCGACGTAGTGGGGGCTCGACGGGTCGGGCTCCTCGCCCTCCGGCAGCCCGGCGTAGACCTCGTAGTAGCGCCCGGGGCGCCCGAACTCGATCCCTTCGAGCACCAGGGCGAGCCGCCGGTCCTCGTCGCCCAGCGCCTCCGGCTCGGCGGCCGGGATGCCGATCGAGACCGAGGCCGCCTCACGGCCGAGGCGGGCGCCGATCGCCGCGTCGGTGATCACCTCGCTCTCGCCGTCGGTGAAGGGCGCCGACGGCAGCGCGTCGTCGAGACCCTCGAGCCCCGGCTCGTCGCCGCTCCCCTCGGCGTAGGTGTAGCCGAGCTGCGCGGCGCTCTCGACCACCTCCTCGCCGGTGAGCTGCACCGCGTCGCCGTTCTCGTCGAAGAAGGTGAAGACCTGCGTGCGCCAGGTCTCGTCGGCCGGGTTCTCGCGTCCGCCGCCGCGCGCCGTCCAGACGTTCCACAGCCGGTCGATGTTGGCGTGGTGGAGCCAGAAGACCGGGTCGCGGGCGGCGAAGTTCGGGTCGCTCATCCAGCCGGTCTGTCCGCCGACCAGGACGTGGATGATGTTGTGGGGCTGGCTCTCGATCTGCCCGAAGACGCCGCCGAAGTGGACCGGCCCGGTCGTCCGCTGGCCGCCGAACGACAGGCCGGAGCCGGCGGGCGAGGTGAAGTTGGTGAAGCTCATGGCGCGGTCGAAGGTGGTGGCGGAGGCGGGCACCTGGGCGCCGGCGTTGACGCCGCTGGTGGCACCGCCGTTGCGCTCGGCGACGAACAACGGGTTGTCGGGCGAGGCGGGGACGCGGAGCGGCTCGGGGATCGCCCGCTGGGCGGGGTCGGTGTAGTCCCAGAACGGCAGCGCGAAGCCGGGATCGCCCGAGGCGTCGCGCAGGATGCGCTCGAAGTAGTAGAGGTACATCCGGTGCCAGGAGAGGAAGAACCAGCTCCCGTGCTGGCAGGTGTTCCAGGCCGGCAGGGCCGGCGTGTCGTAGGTGCCGTGGACGTTCGCCTGGTAGAGCCAGCTCGTCGGGTCGGAGGCCGGCCGCGCCTTCATGGCGGCGACGCCGCGGCGCAGGGCCGCGATCTCCGCGCCGTCCGGGTCGAGCTCGCCGATGTTCGGCCGGACGTGCACCGGCTCGGGCTCCGGGACCGGCTCTGGCTCGGGCATCGGCTCGGGCATGGGCTCCGGTTCCGGGACCGGCTCCGGCTCGGGCATCGGCTCGGGCTCGGGCTCGGGGACCGGCTCGGGCATGGGCTCGGGCTCCGGCATCGGCTCCGGGACGGGCTCCGGCGGGGGCAGGGGCTCCGGCTGGGGCTCCTGGTAGCTCGGCGGATCCTCGCCCGGCGGAAGGGGGGGCTGGGGCTGCTGGAAGCCGAGGAGGAAGAGGGTGCAGAAGGCCGTCAGGACGGCCGGACCGACGGCCCGAAAGAGGGAACGTGGCATGGCGGAATCTCCTTTCCAACCAGGAGTGACGGTCCCGGAGGAAAGATTTCCTTCCCTACCTGGTGAGGATGTCGACGCCGTCCGCGGTCACCGCCACGGTGTGCTCCCACTGCGCCGAGAGCGAGCCGTCGACCGTGACCGCGGTCCAGTCGTCGTCGAGGATCTTCAGGCGCCAGCCGCCGGCGTTGATCATCGGCTCGATGGTGAAGACCATGCCGGGCTCGAGGGGGGGCCCGTCGCCCGGGTCGCCGAAGTGCGGGATCTCGGGCGCCTCGTGGAACTCGAGCCCCACGCCGTGGCCGACCATCTGGCGCACCACCGAGAAGCCGTGGGCCTCGGCGTAGGCCTGGATGGCGTGGCCGATGTCACCGACGTGCGCGCCCGGCCGTACCGCCGCGATGCCCCGCTCCAGGCTCTCCCGGGTCACCTCGACCAGGCGCCGGGCGTCGTCGCTCACCTCGCCCACCAGGTACATGCGGCTGGCGTCGCCGTAGTAGCCGTCGAGCACCGAGGTCACGTCGACGTTCACGATGTCGCCCGACGCGAGCTGCCGCGCGCCCGGGATGCCGTGGCAGACGACCTCGTTGATCGAGATGCACGAGCTCGCCGGGTAGCCGTTGTAGCCGAGGGTGGCGGGGGTGGCGCCGGCGCCGGTGATCCGCTCGTGGACGAAGCGATCGACCGCCTCGGTCGCGACCCCCGGGGCGACGACCTCGTTCAGGTCGTCGAGGATCGACCGGGTGAGCTGGCAGGCGCGCCGGATGCCCTCGATCTCCTCGGCGGTCTTGAACCGGATCTCGCGCGGCGTGCGCTTCAGGCGCTTCGGCGCCTTGGCGGGCGCGTCGCTCCGGCCGCGGAAGAGCGCGGTCAGCCCGGAGGGGCCGGCGCCGCCGGACGGCTCCGCCGCGTCGGCCGCCGCAGGCACGCGCCCGGCCGCGCGGTCGGCGGCGAGGTGGCACTTCTTGTACTTCGCGCCGCTGCCGCACCAGCAGGGGTCGTTGCGTCCGAGCTTCGAGGTCACGGTTCGGGTCGGGTCGATCTCGGCGGGCGGGAATGGAGAGGCCCCGCCGCCTCGGCGGCGACGGGGCCTCGTGATGGCTCCTGGGGAGGGATTTGAACCCCCGACCAATCGGTTAACAGCCGACCGCTCTACCACTGAGCTACCCAGGAACGGGACCGGGCACGCGCGGCGCGGGGGCCGCGGCGGGCTCGGGTCGTGGATTGTAACCATCGCGGCGCCGGCTGGCAACCACCGCGAGATCCTTCGGCCTTCGGCCTCAGTTCGTCTCGAACATCTCCAGCAGGAACGGCTTCAGCTTGCCCGAACGGCTCGGGTGCCGGAGCTTCCGGAGCGCCTTCGACTCGATCTGGCGGATGCGCTCGCGGGTGACGTTGAACGACCGGCCGACCTCCTCCAGCGTGTGCTCGGAGCCCTCGCCGACGCCGAAGCGCATCTTGAGCACCAGCTCCTCGCGCGGGGTGAGAGTCTTGAGCACGTTGCGGGTCGAGTCCCGCAGGTTGGTGGAGATCACCGAGTCGATCGGCGACACCGCGTTCTTGTCCTCGATGAAGTCGCCGAGGTGCGAATCCTCCTCCTCGCCGATCGGCGTCTCGAGGGAGATCGGCTCCTGGGCGATCTTCATGATCTTGCGCACCTTCGAGGCCGGCAGGTCCATGCGCTCGCCGATCTCCTCGGCGGTGGGCTCGCGCCCCAGCTCCTGGACCAGCGACCGGCTGGTGCGGGTCAGCTTGTTGATCGTCTCGATCATGTGCACCGGGATGCGGATCGTCCGCGCCTGGTCGGCGATGGCGCGGGTGATGGCCTGGCGGATCCACCAGGTGGCGTACGTGGAGAACTTGTAGCCGCGACGGTACTCGAACTTCTCGACCGCCTTCATCAAGCCGATGTTCCCCTCCTGGATCAAGTCGAGGAACTGGAGGCCACGGTTGGTGTACTTCTTGGCGATCGACACCACGAGGCGCAGGTTGGCGACGATCAGCTCCTCCTTGGCCTGCT
>CAZLLV010000551.1:0-6200 GCA_964560325.1 uncultured Thermoanaerobaculia bacterium
GTCGGGGTGACCGGGAGCCCGGCGAGCGACGACCTCCTGGTCGAGGTGGCCAGTCTGTCGAAGAGCTTCGACGGCCCGACCACCGCGACCGGCGCCGCCGTTTTGACCTTCACGATCGAGAACTTCGGCACCGACCCGCTCACCGGCCTCGCGTTCACCGACGACCTGTCGGCGACGCTCGCGGGCCTCACGGCGGTCGGCCTGCCGATGAACGACGTGTGCGGTGCGGGCTCGACGATCAGCGGCAGCTCGTTCCTGACCTTCAGCGGCGGCAGTCTCGCCGCGGAGGAGAGCTGCACCTTCGACGTGACCGTGCAGGTACCGGCGGGCGCCGCGCCGGGCAGCCACACCAACACGACGAGCGACCTCTCGTCCTCCGGCATCGCGATCGCGCTCGGGGCGACCGACGACCTGGTGATCGAGCCGCCGCCGGGCTTCTCCAAGAGCTTCTCGCCGGCGACCGTCGGCGAGGGCGTGCCGAGCACGCTCGAGCTCACCATCGACAACACGGCGAGCGCCCTGGCCGCCACCGGCCTCGACTTCACCGACAACCTGCCGGCGGGCGTGGTGGTGGCGGCGACGCCGAACGCCTCGACCACCTGCACCGGCGGCGCGATCACGGCGGTCGCGGGGAGCGGGACCGTCTCCTACACCGGCGGGAGCGTCGCGGCCGGGGCGAGCTGCACCGTCTCGGTCGACGTGGTCGCCGACGCGATGGGTTCCTACGTCAACACCTCGGGTGAGCTGACCTCGTCGTCCGGCTCGAGCGGCACCGCGGCCTCGACGCTGACCGTACGCCCGGCGCCGACGGTGACGAAGAGCTTCGCGCCCGACCTGATCGCGATCGGCGGCACGAGCACCGTGACGGTGACGATCGACAACACCGCCAACATGATCGACGCCACGAACGTCACGTTCATGGACGTTCTGCCGGCGGGCGTGGTGGTGGCGGCGACGCCGAACGCTTCGACCACCTGCACCGGCGGGACCGTCACGGCGGCGGCCGGGGCCGGCTCCTTCGGATACAGCGGCGGCACGGTTGCTGGCGGCACGAGCTGCACCGTCCAGGTCGACGTCACCGCGCCCGCCGCCGGCTCGTTCGAGAACATGGTGACGGTGAGTTCCTCGCTCGGCACGAGCGCGCCGGCGAGCGACACCCTGGAGGTCTCCGGGGCGCCGCTGGTCGACAAGGCGTTCAGCCCGGCCGTGATTCCGCTGAACGGGACGACGACCGTGGTGATCACGATCGACAACACGGCCAACCCGCTGCCGGCGACCGGCCTCTCCTTCACCGACACCCTGGAGGACGGGCTCTTGGTCGCCGATCCGGCCAACGCCTCGACCACCTGCACCGGCGGCGTGCTGACTGCGGTGCCGGGAGCCGGAGAGTTCAGCTACACCGGCGGCTCGGTGGCCGCCGGCGCCTCGTGCGCGGTGATGGTCGAGGTGACGGCGACCGACCCCGGACCCGCGGACAACGTGGTGGTCGTCGACTCGTCGCTCGGCGAGAGCGCGGCGGCCTCGGCCGTCGTCCAGGTCGAGGCGTCGATCGCCGACATCCCGACCGCCGGCACCTGGGGTCTGCTGATGCTCGGGATGCTGCTCGCCGCGGGCGCCGTCTGGCGCCTGCGGCTGTAGCGGCGGCTACCCGCGCTTGCGGCCGTCGGCGTCGTAGTCGTAGACGCCGCGGCCGACCTTCTTGCCGAGGCGGCCGGCGCGCACGTACTGGACCATCAGCCGGCTCGGGCGGTAGGCGTCGCCGAGCGACTCGTGCAGGTACTCGAGGATCGAGAGCCGCACGTCGAGGCCGACCAGGTCGACCATCTCGAACGGCCCCATCGGGTGGTTGAGGCCGAGCTTCAGCGCGGTGTCGATGTCCTCGGCCGAGGCCACGCCCTCCTGGAGCATGCGAAAGGCCTCGTTGCCGATCAGCGCGTTGATCCGCGTGGTCACGAAGCCGGGCGCCTCGTTCACCGTCACCACCTTCTTTCCCATCGCGGTCGCGACGGTGGTGAGGGTCCGGAGCGTCTCGGTCGAGGTCTCCAGCCCCTTGACCAGCTCGACCAGCTTCATGATGTGGACCGGGTTGAAGAAGTGCATCCCGGCGAAGCGGTCGGCGCGCTCGGTGGCCGCCGCCACCTCGGTGACCGAGAGGGCGGAGGTGTTGGTGGCGAAGAGCGCGTGGCCGGGCGCCGCGGCCTCGCACCGGGCGAAGAGATCCATCTTGAGCTTCGCGTCCTCGGGCACCGCCTCGATCACCAGGTCGGCGTCGGCGACCGCCTCCTCCAGGACGCCGTGGAGGGTCAGGCGCTCGAGCGCCGCCTCGGCGTCGCTCGCGTCCACCTTGCCGAGCGATATCCCCTTGTCGAGGTTCTTCTCGATCGTGCGGCGGGCGGCGGCGAGCACCTCCTCGCTCACGTCGGTCAGGCGCGTGCGGTAGCCGGCGAGGGCACAGACGTGGGCGATGCCGCGTCCCATGGTGCCGCCGCCGAGAACGGCGATCGTCTCTACGTGGCTCATGAAGCTCCCGAGGGGGGTCTGCGGTTCGTGGGAGTGCCTGGCCGGCGGGGTCAGGACACCGGGAGGGTGTCGAGCCCGGTCGACTTCTCGGCCAGGGTCTTCAGCTCGTCGGCGATCGCCAGGGTGGTGCGGACCGCCGCCGCCACCGCCTCCTGGGTTTCCGGGGTCGTCGCGTGGCGCTCCAGGAACCGGCGGCCCTCCTCGTGGTGGTGGACCTCTTCCGGCTGGATCACCTCTTCGTAGAGGCGCGCCGTCTCCTGGTCGCCGGCCGAGCGGCAGAAATCGATGAACTGGCGGTTCCGGACGCGGGCGATCGCCTCGCAGGTGAACGGCCCGGCGGCGGCGCGCTCGAGCGTCGTGCGCAGGCCGCGCAGGTAGTGGTAGAGCGGGCTGTAGCCGCCGGCCGCGGGGTGGACGGCGTCCGGATCGTGGCCGAGCTCGCGCAGCCGGTCCGAGATCATCTGGTAGTGCTTCATCTCGTCCCCGCACTGGAGGGCGAAGAGCATCTTGCCGTCGACCTCGTGGGTCTGGGGCATCCACGAGCCGGCGAGCTCCGCCGCCTCCATCTCGCTACGCAGGGCGAGCTTCAAGAGCGTCGGCACCTCGACCTCGCCGTCCGACTCCGCCTCCAGGATCTCGTCCTCCCCGAGCCGGGAGAACAGCTCTTCCATCTCGTCGACCAGCCCCTGAACGAACTCGCGCGCCTCCATGCGGCGAAAGGTATCAGAAGAAGGCCCGGACGACCTCGACCAGGACCAGGAACAGGATGCCCGCCTCGAGGATCTCCGCCCGGCGGGCGCCGCTCTCTCCGCTCACCATCGTGTAGACGTCGGTGAGCACCCGGAGCCGGGTCTCCATGGTCTCCGCCAGCTCGGTCGCGCCGTAGAGCGCCATCGCGCGGCGGTGGATCTTGGCGTAGAAGAGATCCTCCGTGATGGTGAGCGCGCCGTGGACGCGGCTGCGCACGTCGGTGATCTCGGCGTGGCGCTCCATCAGGCGGCGCAGAAGCGTCGCGTGGCCGAAGCCGAGGAAGCCGCGGAAGAAGCCGCGCCGGCGCGCGAGCGCCTGCGGCAGCGCCTCGAGCTCGCGGCGCAGGATGCGGTCGTAGTAGCCGAGCTCGATCAGCGACGCGTGCGCCAGCTCGACCAGGTCGGCCACGTCCCAGATGGCGTCGCGGTCGACGATCAGTACCCGCTCGAAGCCGAGGACCGCGAGGTCGTCGCGGCTGTAGCCGAAGGCGTACTCGTGGAGGTCGCGGCGGACGGCGTCGGTGAGCTGGGCGCGCTCGCCGAGCACCAGCGCCGCGGTCTCCGGCCGGTCGAGGAGCGCCGGCGTGTCGAGCTCCGGCTCGGTGCCGCGCAGGTGGACGACCGCGAAGTCCTCCGCCAGCCGCTCCTCGGCCGGGTGGACGAGCGCCGGCGCGATCATCGCCTCCAGCCGGCCGATCCACTCGTCGAAGAAGGGAGCGAGCGCCCGGGTGTCGATCACCCGGTCGGCCTCGTCGTGGAGCGCTTGCCAGCTCAGCCGCTCCCCGAGATCGACCCGCCAGCGCAGGGCGCAGACGCCGAACTCGTAGATCCGCGCCGTCAGATGCCCGCGCCGCCCGTCCGCCGCCTGCTCCCCGAGATCGAGCGTCGCCGGCGGCCGCTCGAACTTCACCGCCCCGCCGCGCCCCCGGGTCAGCCGCAACCGCTCGACGTCGAGCTGCGAGAGATCGACCTCGTCGGCGAGGTCGAACAGGCGATAGACCGTGATCTGCGGCGACAGGACGAGCATGGCGGGGCCTCCGGTGGGCCATCCTACCGGGGTGTTGGCGGCGCGGGTGGATCGCGGCTACAATGGCCGCGGAGGATCGAGATCGTGACGACCGTCAACACCCGAAAGCTCAAGGACTCGCTCTCGGCCTATCTCCGGCGCGCCGAGTGCGGGGAGCGGATCGTCGTGACCCGAGGGAGCAAAGCGGTCGCGGCGATCGTTCCATTCGATCAGGCGGAGGGTCTCGGCGAGGACGCTCGGCTGCGTCAGCTCGCCGCCCGCGACCTCGTGATCCTCCCCGAGCCGTCCTCGCAGCCTGACCGGTTCGCCGGCCGGCGCGTTCCTTCGCGCGGCCACTCGGCGGCCGCGATGGTGCTCGAGGATCGCCGGTGATCCTCTTCGTCGATACGAGCGCTCTGGTCAAGCTGTACATCGACGAGAAGGGGAGCGAGGCAATGGCCGCGCGCGCCCGGGAGAGCCGTCTCGCCTCGTCCATCCTCGCCTACGCCGAGATCTACGCCACCTTCGCCCGCCGCCGGCGTGAGGACCTGCTCACGGAGGATGAACACTCCAGTTCGACAGACCGGTTCGAAAGGGATTGGCAGTCCGTGATCGTCGTGCCGATGCGCCCCGAGGTCGCGCGCCGAGTGCCCGATCTGGTCGGGCGTCATCCGCTTCGCGGGGCCGACGCGGTCCACCTGGCGAGCGCCCTCTCACTCGCCGAGGCCGGCCTCGAGGTGACCTTCGCCGCCTCGGATGCGCGCCTGCTCGCCGCCACGGCGGGAGAGGGTCTGGAGATGTTCGATCCGGAGAGCGGGTCGTAGGCGATCACTCCACTTCCAGCTCCAGTCCGCCGATCGTCCGGGCGGCGAAGTTGTAGACCGCGGAGACGACGAGGCCGCCGAGGAAGCCCATGGCGCCGTAGAGGATCGGGAGGATGATGACGGCGCCGAGGCCGAAGATCAGGCCGAAGGCGGTGCCGAAGAGGGCTTCCGGGTTGCCGTTGGCGCTCTCGACGAGCGATCCGACGGCGATGCCGAGCACCGAGACGAGGGAGAAGATCAGGCCGAAGATCAGGCCGAGGGTGGCGTAGATCGTGCCCGTGATCTTCGCGAGGGACAGGACGCGGATGCTCTTGACGATCATCGAGGGTCTCCTTTGCCCTCCTCATACGGCGGGGGCGGAAGGAAATTCGCTGCGGAGGGGACCGCTCGAAACTCTACAGCAGCCGGGTGAGGGCGAGGCCGGCCCAGGCGGCGGCGAGGCCGAGGACGACCTGGAGCCCGACGTTGGCGAGCGCCGGGGCGAGGGCGCCTAGCCGTGCGAGGTCGAGGGTCTCCCAGGCGAAGCTCGAGAAGGTGGTGAAGCCGCCGAGCAGGCCGACCAGGAGGAAGAGGCGCACACCGGTGCCGAGCCCGTGGCGCAACTCGACCAGGCCGGCGATGATGCCGATCGCGAGGCAGCCGAGGACGTTGACCGCGAGGGTGCCGGCGGGGAAGCCGGCGGCCGGGGTCAGCCGCTGGACCCAGCCGCCGAGCAGGTAGCGGAGGATCGCGCCCACGAAGCCTCCGGCGCCGACCCAGAGGAGGGCCCACGGCGGGGGCGGCACGGGCACCGGCGCCGGGCTCACGTCGTGTGCACCCGGCCGGCGGCCGGCTCGGCCGGCTCCGGTGCGGCGCCGGTGCCGCCGCCGAACGCCTCCTCGGCCGCCGCGGCGAGCCGCCGCACGATCTCGCCGGCCGGCTCGATCGCGTCGACCCCCGCCACGCTCTTGCCCGCCTGCCAGTAGTCCTTGCTCCCCGTCTCGTCGAGCGAGGCGCGCTTGAGCTGCCAGATCGCCTTGAGCGCGTAGAACGAACGCATCCAGTGCTTCGTCCGCTGGCCGCGCAGCATCCAGCGGGCGAAGGGCCCCGCCTTCGTCCCCA
>CAZLLV010000552.1:0-4853 GCA_964560325.1 uncultured Thermoanaerobaculia bacterium
GCCCGCCGGTCGGCCGGCGTACGGGCTCCTGCTCGACGAGCGCCGCATGCCGCTTTCGGCCGCCGACGTGCTCCTGCGCGAGAGCGGCGGCGAAAGGACCGCCGCCGCGCGCACCGGCGTCGACGGCCGCTTCCTGGTCGCCGCGGTCCCGGCGCGCCGCTTCGACCTCCGCGCCCACGCCCCCGGCTACGCACCGTCGGAGCTGCCCGGCATGACCCTCCCGCCCGGCGGCGGCGCCGCCGACCTCGGGACGTTGGAGCTGCAGCCGGGGGTCCGCGTCGAGGGCCGGGTGACCGACGTGGCGGGGGAAGCGATCGACGGGGCCGAGATCCGCCACCGCCAGGTCACCGGCCTTCCCGGACGGCAGCAGCGCGACCGCCTTCTGGAGAGCCCGCCGGCCGCCGTCGCCGGCCCGGACGGGAGGTTCGTGGTCCCCGACCTGCCGGCCGGCCAGTCCCTCCACCTGCTCGCTTCCGCCGAGGGCTTCCTGCCGACCTGGACGCTCGGGGTCGAGACGCCGCCGGAGGAGCCGGTCGAGATCGCCCTCCAGCGGGCCGCGGCCGTCGCCGGCACGGTGGTCGACGCGGAGGGTGAGCCGGTGGCGGGAGGCCGGGTGCTGCTGCGCTGGCCGGGCCCGCCGCCCGGCACGGTGGGTACCGAGCGGCGGCGGGGGGACGGGTCCCGGCGGGTCGAGAGCGATCCGGACGGCGCCTTCCGCTTCGAGACGCTCGAGCCCGGGACGGTCGAGCTGTCGGCCGAGAGCGACGAGCACCTGCCGTCCGATCCGGTCGAGGTCGAGCTCGCGCCGGGCGAGGACCGGGCCGGCGTGCGGCTGGTGCTGCGGCCGGGCGCCGTCATCCGGGGGCGGGCGCTAGACGCGCGCGGCGAGCCGGTCGCGGGCGCCGAAGTCCGCGCCGGGCCGGCGACGGCGAGGAGCGGCGCGGACGGGAGCTTCCGGCTCGCGGGCCTGAAGCTCGGCTTCGTCGGCCTCTTCGGTTTCCATCCGGACTACCGCCGGACCGTCGAGGAGGTCGAGGTCGTGCCGGGCGTCAACGAGCAGGATCTCCGCTTCGAGGACGGCTTCGTGCTCGCCGGGCGGACGGTCGACGCCGCGGGCGACCCGGTCGCCGGAGCGCGGGTGGTGGTGCGCCAGGAGGGGCTGCGGGAGCTGCCCGGCTACGGCGCCAGCAGCGGCGGCGACGGCGCCTTCCGCGTCGTCGTCTCCGAAGAGGGGAGCTTCGGCCTCGTCGCCACCGCCCCGGGCTACGCCCCGAGCGTCCTCTCCGGGCTCGAGCTCGGCCCGGCGCCGGCCGAGGGCGTGGAGGTGGTGCTGTCGCGGGGCGCGTCGATCGTCGGGCAGATCTACGGTCTGGAGATCGACGACCTCGCGACCGCCGAGGTGGAAGCCAGTGCGCAGGGAGTGGGAGCGGTCGCCGGCACCGTCGACTACCTCGGCCGGTACGCGGTCGAGCACCTGGTGCCGGGCGACTGGCAGGTGCGGGCGCGGGTCGCGGGCGGGCGGCGCGAGGCGCGGGCGACGGTCCCGGTCGAGGCGGGGGACGAGCGGGTGGTGCGGGACCTCGAGCTCGGCACGGGCGTCGCCTTCTCGGGCCGGGTGCGCTACCGGGGCGAGGCGGTCGCCGCCGCCCACGTCTCGCTCGACGGCCGCGACGTGGCCGGCCACCGGTCGGTCGTGACCGGCCACGACGGGAGCTTCCGGATCGAGGATCTCGCCCCCGGCACCTACCGGCTCGACGTGCTCGACCCCTCCCGCGCGCTCTCGCACCTGGAGGAGATCGCCCTCTCGGCCGACCGGGAGGTGGTGCTCGACCTGGTCTCCGAGCGCCTCGACGGCCGGGTGATCGACGAAGAGACCGGCGAACCGATCGCGGAAGCGCTGGTCTACGTGCGGGGCGGCGCCGACGGCTCGCTCGTCACCGTCGGAACCGGCCCCGACGGCGGCTTCCTGCTCGCCCACGTGACGCCCGGGACCTACCAGGTCTCCGCCCGCAAGGACGGCTACGCGCCCGACGAGACGACGGTCCGGATCGAGGCCGGGGCCGAGACGCCCTCCACCGTCCTCCGCCTCGCCGCCGCCGCCGGGTTGACGCTCACCGTGCGGACCGGATCGGGACCGCCGCCCGGCTTCGTCACGGTCAGCGCCTTCGACGCGTCCGGACGGAAGATCCACACCGACACCAAGACGGTGACCGACAACGGCTTCGCCTACTTCCAGCAGCTCCCGCCCGGCCGGTGGAACCTGCTGGTCGACGCCCAGGGCACGGCCGCCGAGTGGGTCGTCGCCGAGGTGCCCGGCGCCGCGGAGGTCGTGCTCTCCCCCGCCGCGCTCCTCTCCGTGCGGGTGCCGGCGCTGATCGAGAGCGGCGGGGCGGGCACGGTGACGGTGGCCTCGGCGTCCGGCACGCCCTTCTTCGTGGTCGAGCCGGGCGGTACGCTCCGCGACCGCTGGCCGCTCGATGACGGGCTCGCCACGGTTCCCGACCTGCCGGCCGGCGACTGGACGGTGCGCGTCACGTCCGCCGCCGGCGAAGTCTGGACCGCCGGCACCGCCACCGACGGCGTCGCGCCGGCGCAGGTGACGATCGAGTGACCGTCCGGCCACCACGCGTCCGCTGGTGGCATGGAACGTCCCGGAAGCGGGCGCCGGAGCGGCCTTCGGACCCTCTCTTCTCCCGGGAGCGGAGCTTGGCTCGGCGCTTGCTGCCGCACCTCCCGCCATGCCGACTCTCCACCCCCTGAAGACCGCCCTGCGCGGCCTCGCCCGCAGCCCCCGCCTCGCCATCGCCGCCGTCGTCTGCATCGGGCTGGGGACGGCGGCCACCAGCGCCGTCGCGACCCTGGTCTCCGCGGCGCTGGTCCGTCCGCTCCCCTTCCCCGAGGCCGACCGGCTGGTGCGGATCTGGCTGGAGGTGCGCGACAGCCAGCCTCGGATGGAGCTCTCGTACCCCGACCTGCGCGACCTCCAGGGAAGCCTCCGCACCGTCGAGCGGGTCGAGGGCCTGGTGCGGGCCCGGCCGATCGTGTTCGACGGCGAGGGGGGCCGCCGAGTCGAGGGCGAGGCGGTGACCGAGGGCTACTTCGAGCTGCTCGGCGTGGAGCCGTTCGTCGGCCGGCTGTTCGACGCCGACGACCACCGGGCGGACGCCGAGCGGGTGGTGGTGCTCGCGCACTCGGCCTGGGGCGAGATGTTCGCCTACGACCCGGAGGTGGTGGGCCGGACGATCTCGACCGACATGGGCCCCTTCGCCGTGGCCGGCGTGCTGCCGCCCTCGTTCAGCGGCACGGTCGAGGAGGACAGCGGCGAGCTGGAGCTCTGGTTCCCGGTCGACCAGTACGTCCCGGCGGAGCGCCGGGAGCGGCGCGACCTGGCCGGCACCTGGACGATCGCCCGGCTGGCACCCGGTGCCTCGCTCGCGGCGGCGGCCGCCGAGCTCGACGCGCTGGGCGGACGCTTCGCGGAGCTCTACCCGGAGAGCCACGCCGGCCGCACCTTCGCCGTCGAGCCGCTGGGGGAGAACTGGCGCGCCGAGCTGCGCCGCGGGAGCTACCTGCTGGCCGGCGCCTCCGGGCTCCTGCTCCTGGTGGCGGCGCTCAACGTGATGGCGCTGCTCCTCGCCCGCTCGGTGGTGCGGCGCCGCGAGCTGGCGATCCGCTCCGCCCTCGGGGCGGGCCGCGGCCGGCTGATGCGCCAGTCCCTGACCGAAACCCTGCTCCTGGTCAGCGCCGGCGGTCTCCTCGGCCTCGCCGCCGGGCCGCCTCTCTTGCGGGCGTTCCTGGAGATCTCCACCGTCCAGCTCCCGGAGTACGTGGACGCCCGGCCGGATGCGCTGGCGCTCGCCGTCTCCTTCGGCGTGGTCGCCCTCGCCGCCCTGGTCGCGGGCCTCGGGCCGGCCTTCTTGGGCGCCCGCACCGACCTCACCGAAACCCTGGGCGAGGGGGGTCGGGGAGCGGCCGGCGGGCGGACCCTGCGGCGCTGGGGCGCCGGCCTCGTCTTCGCGGAGGTGGCCCTGACCATGGTGCTGGTGGTGGCGGCGAGCTTCATGATCCGCACCTACCGGTCCCTCGCCACCGAGGAGCTCGGGTACGACGCCGACCGGGCGGTGCGCGCGGCGCTCTTCATCGAGGCGGGCGACGTGCCGCTCGAGGACGACCCCCGGCCGCTCTACGACCGCCTGCGCCGGGAGGTGGCGGCGGAGCCCGGTGTGGAGGGGGTCGGCCTGGTCTTCCCGACCGTGCCGATCGTGCAGCCGATCGTCTTTCCGCTGCGCTGGAGCGGCATGCCGGAGACCCTCTCCGAGACCGGCGTGCGGGTCGGCTACTTCTCAGCCGACGCCGGCTTCTTCGAGGCGCTCCGCATACCGCTGGTGGCCGGCCGCGGGTTCCTGCCGTCGGACGACGACGGATCGGCTCCGGTCGCCCTGGTGAACGAGGCGCTGGCGCGGCGGATCGCCCCCGGCGGCGACCCGGCGGACGCCGTGGGTCGGGAGGTGTGGGTCGGGCCGCTCGATCCGGAGCCGCCGCCGCCGGTGCGGATCGCCGGCGTGGTCGGCGACGTACGCTTCGGCGGCCCGCGTGAGGACGAGTCGCACACCTACGAGTACTACCGCCCCCTGTCGCAGGACCCGCGGCGGCTGGTGAGCGTGACGGTGCGGGCGGGCGGCGATCCGGAGGCGCTGGTCGAGCCGGTGCGCCGCCGGGTGGCATCGGTCGCCCCGGCCTCGGCGATCGACTGGAACGAGACCTTCGGCGGGCTGTTCCGCTCCTACTTCTGGGCCGACACCCGCTTCTTCCTGTCGCTGGTGGGGATCTTCTCCGGCATCGGCCTGCTGCTG
>CAZLLV010000553.1:0-23486 GCA_964560325.1 uncultured Thermoanaerobaculia bacterium
GGGGGAGTCCGCCGGGCGGTCGCCTGAGAGGTGAGTCGCTGGTTGGAGCCACGGAAGTCGGGAAGAGAGGGGAAGACGATGGTCCTGGACGCTCTTTCGCGCTGGCCCTTGATTCGCCAGATCCGGGAAGGCAAGGACGGCAACGGCGCCGAGTCGATGAGCCCGCGCACTCGCGCGCTCGGCCCGCGCACGCACGGCTCGGAGACGGCGCGCTCGATCTGCCCGTACTGCGCGGTCGGATGCGGCCAGCTCGTCCACCATCGAGACGGCGAGATCGTCGCCATCGAGGGCGACCCGGAGTCGCCGATCTCTCGCGGCAAGCTCTGCCCGAAGGGGGCGGCGAGCCGGCAGCTCCTGTCGCACCCCGGGCGCCTCTCGAAGGTCCTGTACCGCGCCCCCTACGCCACCGAGTGGACCGAGATCGACCTCGAAGAGGCGATGGACCGCGTGGCCGACCGGGTCTGGCAGAGCCGCGAGCGCACCTTCGAGGAGGAGCGCGACGGCCGGGCGCTGATGCAGTGCTCCGGCATCGCCCACCTCGGCGGCGCCACGCTCGACAACGAAGAGAACTACCTGATCAAGAAGCTCTTCACGGCAGGCCTGGGGATGACCCGCGTGTCGAACCAGGCCCGCATATGACATAGCTCCACGGTGCCCGGTCTGGGCACCTCCTACGGGCGCGGCGGCGCGACCACCGCCCAGCAGGACCTCGCCAACGCCGACGCGATCCTGATCATGGGCTCGTCGATGGCCGAGAACCACCCGGTCGGCTTCCAGTGGGTGATGAAGGCGCGCGAGCGTGGCGCGAAGGTGCTGCACGTCGACCCCCGCTTCACCCGCACCTCGGCGATGGCCGACCTCTGGGTGCCGCTGCGCGCCGGCACCGACATCGTCTTCCTCGGCGCCCTCGTACGCCTGGCGATCGAGGAGAGGCACGTCTTCCATGAGTACGTCGCCGCGTACACCAACGCGCCGGTCGTCCTGCGCGACGACCTGGAGCTACCGGACGATCTCGACGGCTTCTTCTCCGGCTGGAACGCCGAAGAAGGAAAGTACGACCCGGAGAGCTGGTTTTACCGCGGTGCCGAGATCGAGGAGCGCGACGAGACGCTCGAGCACCCGCGCTGCGTCTTCCAGGTGCTCCGCCGCCACTACGCGCGCTACACGCCGGAGATGGTCGAGCGGGTCTGCGGCGTGCCGCGCGAGGCGTTCCTGGAGATCGCGGACGCCTTCCTCTCCGCCTCCGGGCCGGAGAAGACCGGCGCGGTCTGCTACGCGGTCGGCTGGACCCAGCACTCGACCGGGGTGCAGATCATCCGCACCGCGGCGATCCTCCAGCTCCTCCTCGGCAACGTCGGCCGTCCCGGCGGCGGCGTGCTGGCGTTGCGCGGCCACGCCTCGATCCAGGGCTCGACCGACATCCCGACGCTCTACGACCTCCTGCCCGGCTACCTCGCGATGCCCTTCTTCGAGCAGGACGGAGGCAGCCTGGGTGAGTACGCCGAGAAGCACCAGAGCGAGACCGGCTGGTGGCACGAGCTCCCGAAGTACGCGGTCAGCCTGCTCAAGGCGTACTACGGCGACCACGCGACCGGGGAGAACGATTATGCCTTCGACCTCCTGCCGCGGGTGACCGGCGATCACTCGCACCAGGGCTACTGGCTCGAGATGGCGGACGGCGAGCTGGAGGGCCTCTTCGTGATCGGCCAGAACCCGGCGGTCGGCGCGCCCAACGCCCGCCTGGAGCGGAAGGCGCTCGCGCGGCTCGACTGGCTGGTGGTCCGCGACCTGGTGGAGACCGAGACCGCCTCCTTCTGGTACGACTCGCCGGAGGTCGAGAGCGGCGAGCTCGAGCCGCGGAAGATCGCGACCGAGGTCTTCCTCTTCCCGGCCGCCGGTCACGCCGAGAAGGACGGCAGCTTCACCAACACCCAGCGCCTCCTCCAGTGGCACGAGAAGGCGGTCGAGCCCCCGGGCGATTGCCGGAGCGAGCCCTGGTTCGTCTACCACCTGGGGCGGCGGCTGAAGGAGCGGGCCGCGGGCGGCGTGCGGCGGCGCGACCGGCCGCTCCAGGCGCTCACCTGGGAGTACCCCCTGGAAGGCCCGACCGGCGAGCCGGACGTCGAAGAGGTGTTGCAGGAGATCAACGGCTGGAAGATCGGCGACGACGGCTCGCGCGAGCTGGTCTCCGGCTTCGAGGAGCTCGCGGCGGACGGCTCGACCGCCTGCGGCTGCTGGATCTACTCCGGCGTCTTCGCCGGCGGCGTCAACCGCGCCCGGAAGCGCGAGCCGGAGGGCGAGCTGGGGCACGGCTGGGGCTTCGCCTGGCCCTCCGACCGGCGCATCCTCTACAACCGCTGCTCGGCGCGCCCCGACGGCTCCCCCTGGAGCGAGGCGAAGAAGCTCGTCTGGTGGGACGCGGAGGAGGGGAAGTGGACCGGCCGCGACGTGCCCGACTTCTCGGAGGACAAGGCGCCCGACTACGAGCCGCCGGAGGGCGCGAAGGGCGACGACGCGCTCGGCGGAACGCGGCCGTTCATCATGCACCCCGACGGCGTCGGCTGGCTCTGGGTGCCGGCCGGGCTCGCGGACGGGCCGCTCCCGACCCACTACGAGCCGCTCGAGAGCCCGTTCGACAACGCGCTCTACGGCCAGCGGGCGAACCCGGCGGCGGCGAGCATGGAGCGGCCGGACAACCGCTTCGCCACGCCGGGCGATCCGCTCTACCCGCACGTGCTGACCACCTACCGGCTGACCGAGCACCACACGGCCGGCGGCATGACGCGGCCGCTCTCCCACCTCGCCGAGCTCCAGCCCGAGCTGTTCTGCGAGGTCTCGCCCGAGCTCGCCGGCGAGGCGGGGCTCGAGCACGGCGGCTGGGCGGTGCTCTCGACCCCGCGCGGCACGATCGAGGCGCGGGTGATGGTGACCGGCCGGATGCGCCCGCTCCGGGTCGACGGCGAGATCGTCCACCAGGTCGGCCTGCCCTACCACTGGGGCAGCAAGGGGCTGGTCACGGGCGACGTGGTCAACGACCTGGTCGCGATCTCCGAGGAGCCGAACGTGCGGATCATGGCGTCCAAGGGTCTCGTCTGCTCGATCGCCCCTGGGCGACGACCGCGCAGACCGCGTGGCCGGCGGAGCGCCCGCGCCGAGCCGAGAAGGGAAGCCCGACCGTGACGACCACCGCGTTCCTGACCGACTCGACCCTCTGCATCGGCTGCAAGGCGTGCGAGGTGGCGTGCAAGGAGTGGAACGAGGTGCCGGCGGACGGCTTCCTCTTCCGCGGCCTCTCGTACGACAACACCGGCTCCCTCGGCGCCTCGACCTGGCGGCACGTCAAGTTCGTGGAGACCGAGCCGGAGATCGGGTGCGGCGGCAATGACCCCGATCTCCTCTCCTGGCAGTTCTCATCCGACGTCTGTAAGCACTGCGGCGTCGCCGGGTGCCTCGAGTCCTGCCCGACCGGCGCCATCGTCCGCACCGAGTACGGCGGTGTCTTCGTGCA
The DNA here is from genome assembly GCA_964560325.1 of uncultured Thermoanaerobaculia bacterium. Classification (GTDB taxonomy): domain Bacteria; phylum Acidobacteriota; class Thermoanaerobaculia; order Multivoradales; family DATKCC01; genus CAZLLV01. The sequence goes on from CAZLLV010000553.1 coordinate 3,509, forward strand.
GCCCGACGTCTGCAACGGTTGCGGCTACTGCGTCGTCGGCTGCCCGTTCGGCGTGCTCGACAAGCGGCCGGACGACGGGCGGGTCTTCAAGTGCACCTTCTGCTACGACCGGCAGAAGGGCGGCCTCGAGCCGGCCTGCGCCTCGGTCTGCCCGACCGGCTCGATCCTCTTCGGCGAGCTGGGCGAGATGCGCCGGCGCGCCGCCGAGCGGGTCGGCGAGCTCCACGCCCGCGGCATGGACGACGCGATCGTCTGGGACCCGCTCGACACCAGCGTCGAGGGCGTCCATGCGCTCCACGTGGTGCGCGGCGACCCGCGCGCCTACAACCTGCCGCCGGCGCCGGAGGCGCCGACCGTCTACCTGGCGGACGGCTGGCGCTCGGCCGGGATCGCCGCGGTCGGGCTGGCGGTCGTCTCGGCGCTGTCGTTCCTCTGGGTAGGAGCCGAATGAGCGAGCGCGATCCGAAGCTCGAAGCGGAGCTCGAGGCGCGGCTAGACGAGATCCGGCGCGAGGCGGCCGCGGTCGAGCGCGGCGCGCATCCGAGCGGCGAGGGTGGCGAGGTGCGGGGGGCCGGAGTGCGGCCGGCGGGCTCGCCCTTTCCGCGGGTCGAGCAGGACGATCCCGCTCATCCCGCCGCGGGCTACTACGGCCTGCCGCTCCTGAAGCGCCCGGTCTGGACCTGGGAGGTGCCGGTCTACTTCTTCACCGGCGGCGCCGCGGGCGCGGCGGCGGTGATCGCGGCGGTGGCGCGGGCGGCGGGCGCCCCCGACCTCGCCCGTGACGCGCGCTGGGTGGCCGCGGTCGGCGGCGCGGTCTCGCCCGCGCTCCTGGTCAGCGACCTCGGCCGGCCCGAGCGCTTCTTGCACATGCTCCGGGTCTTCAAGCCGCAGAGCGCCATGTCGGTCGGCGCCTGGACGCTGGTCGCGTTCTCCACCGCGGCCGGGGCGCGCGCCTTCGCGGACCTCGTCGGGAGCCGGAACGGCGACGGCCCGGACCCAGATCGGACCCCGCTCCCGGTGCGGGTGATCGAGAACGCCTCCGAGGTGCTGGCGGCGGCGACCGGCACGGTGATGGCCTCCTACACCGGCGTGCTGGTCGGCGCGACCGCGATCCCGGTCTGGAACCGGAGCGTCGAGGTCCTGCCGATCCACTTCGCGGCCTCGGGCCTCGCGAGCGCCGTCGCGCTGCTCGAGCTGCGCGGCCACCGGCACCGGGCGCTCCAGGCGCTCGGGATCGCCGCGGCGGCGGTCGAGACGGCGGTGGGGGCGGTGCACGAGACGAGCGCGGAGCGGGTCTACGAGCCGCTGAAGCGAGGGCAAAGCGGCGCCATCGTCCGCACGGGCGGCGTGCTCTCCGGCCCGGTGCCGCTCCTCCTGCGCCTCATGGGCGCCCGCAAGGCGGCGGCGGTCTCTTCGCTCGTCGGCTCGCTGCTGACGCGCTTCGGCTGGATCGAGGCGGGGAAGGCCTCGGCCGACGATCCGACGGCCCCGCTCGGGCTCGACCGCTGACCCGGCGGGGTCCGAGGCACTCCCCGAAGTCTTTACAAGTCGCGCGTTCGATCCTGCACGGGCCGCACCCCCCGGACCCCTTCGCGGGGCGCGGAACCGGTCCGCTCCCCGGGGCCGGGCCGGTCGGCACGACCTTTGCGCTATACCCCGGTCGAAGCCAAGCCCGACCGCGGCCTCCGGCCCCGGCGGGATCCTTTGAAGTCTCATCTTTTCCAGGAGGTATGGAATGTTTGGCAAGATCAAGTTGGAGAACCTCGAGAAGCTGTACGTCGACGAGCTGAAGGACGCGTACGACTTCGAGCACCAGATCCTCGACGCCCTTCCGAAGATGGAGGAAGCGGCGGTGTCGCCGCAGCTCAAGGAAGCCTTCCGCGAGCACCGCGAGCAGACGCGGGGTCAGGTCAAGCGCCTCGAGCAGGTGTTCAACATGCTGGGCCGCGACGCGGACCGCAAGACCTGCAAGGGCATGAAGGGCCTGATCGACGAAGGCGAGGAGTACATCAAGGCGAAGGGTGACGACGCCACGATCGACGCCGCTCTGGTCTCCGCCGCGCAGCGCGTGGAGCACTACGAGATGGCGGTCTACGGGACGCTGCGGACCTTCGCCCGGGCGCTCGGCCACACCGAGCAGGCGAACCTGCTGCAGCAGACCCTCGACGAAGAGTCGAAGACCGACGAGAAGCTGACGCGACTCGCCGAGAGCGGCATCAACGTCGAGGCGACGGTCCCCGCCGAGTAGCGACCGACCCCGGGGCTCCGGCCCCGGTTCCGAAGAACGACGAACGCCCGGCCGACGATCGGCCGGGCGTTCGTGTAGATGGGCCAGCGGCCGGTGCCCGCTGACTCAAGCTCCTAGCTCGCCTTGCGGATCGCGCGGACGAGCTCGTCCTTGTCCATGTCGCTCCGGCCCTCGATGTCGAGGTCCTTGGCGCGGTTGTAGAGCTCGTCCTTCGTACGGTCCTCCAGGGACTTGTTCGGGTTGCCGGTCCCGGAGGTGGTCTTCTGGCCGCTCTTCGTGCGGCCCTCCTCTCGGCGCTGCTTGTTCACCGTACGGGCGGCGATCTCCTCGGCGCGGTCGGTCGACTTGCCCTGGTCCTTCTGGGAATCCTTGATGTGCTCGTACTGGCGTTCGTCCTTGTCGCTCCAGGCCTTCTGTGGCATGTCGAAACTCCTTTCATCGCATGAAAACGTAGTGTTCGATGTCCCCCATGGGGCAGAGCCCCGCGACCACTGAACCATTCAAGATTCGTACGAGGCCGGTGTCGATTCACGCCTCGAGGGGCCCCGTGCCGCGGAGCGCGTCCGTGCCGATCCGCCGGCGGGCGCGGATCAGCCGCTGGGCGGCCTCGCGCTCCTCGTCCGGGCGGTCCATGACGAAGGCGGCGACCGGCGTGCCGTCGTCGAGCCACCACGCGGAGTAGGAGCCGTCCTCGATGCCGCCACGGATCACCACTTCGCTCCCTCGCGAAGGGTCGCCCCAGAGCTCCCACGACAGGTCGAAGGCGTCGGAGAAGAAGTAGGGGAGGTGGTCGAAGGTCTCGCCCGCCCCCGGGCCGGCGAGGAGGTTCCTCCCGGCGAGCTTGCCCTGCTCGACCGCGTTGTCCCAGTGCTCGACCCGGCGGTGGGTGTCGAAGACGAGATCGTGGTAGCGGGCCACGTCGCCCGCCGCCCAGACGCCTTCGACGCCGGTGGCCAACCGCGCGTCGACCACCACGCCGTCGTCGAGCGCGATGTCGGTGCCGCGGAAGAGCTCGGTGGCGGGCGCGACGCCGATCCCGATCACCACCAGGTCGGCGTCGAGCCGGTCGCCGGCCGCCTGCACCGCGCTCACCCGGCCGTTCCCGACGAAGCGGGCGACCTCGGAGTTCGGGCGCAGGGTCACCCCGTGCTCGCGGTAGACGCTCTCGTAGTGGCGCGACATCTCGGGGGTGAAGAGACCCTGGAGGAGGCGCTGGCCGCGGTAGATGAGCGTCACGTCGAGGCCGTCCTCGGCGAGCACGGCGGCGACCTCGGTGCCGATGAAGCCGGCGCCGACCACGACCGCCTTCATCCCCTCCTCGGCCTGGGAGCGGATGGCGCGCGAGTGGTCGAGCGAGCGCAGCAGGTGGATTCCTTCGAGTTCGGTGCCCGGCACCTCGAGCGGGCGTGGGAAGGCGCCGGTGGCGATCAGCAGGCGCTCGAAGCCGATCTCGCCGCCGGTTCCGGTGCGAACCTTGCGGCCGCCGAGGTCGACGGCTTCGACGCGGGTGTGCAGGCGCAGGTCGATGCCGTGGTCGTCGTAGAAGCCGCGGTCGTTGATCAGGATCTCGTCGGCCTCGTCCTCGCCGGCGAGGAAGCCTTTGGAGAGCGGGGGGCGGTGGTAGGGGGGCGTGTCGTCGGCGGAGAGGATGGTCAGCTCGCCGGGGGCGAGGCCGTTCTCGGTCATCTCTTTCGCCGCGAACCCGGCGACCATGCCGCCGCCGAGGATGAGGTACTTACTCTGTTTCAAGGGGTGCCTCCTGAGGGTGCTTTGCGGGTGCTGAGGGCTGGGGATGACGGGTGCAAGATGACTGCCGCGGGCCTTCTCTCCCGCCGGGCCGGAGCCAGGGGCTCCCGCCCGGGCGTCGGCTCCCGGGCCCGCATTTGGCGGGCGTGCGGTTCGAGTGGGCTTGCCCGGCTGCCGCGTTCGGTGCACTGCGAGCGCCGCGACCCTGGTCGGGGTGTTCCGAGCGGTTGGTCGCCTCTTGCACTTCGGCCGCTGGTGGCTTCGGTCGGCGTTTGTCTGCCCGGGCGCGGCAGGGTGGGCTCGTCCGCCGAGCGACCCGGTTCGGGACCCCTGGCTCCGGCCCTTCCCCCCTCCCCGTCCTCTTCGGCGTGAAGAACTCCCACGCTCACCCATGGTGGTGGATCGAGGGTGTTCTCTTCCTCCTCTCCCTGACTCGGCGCGGGTGTTCGCTCGGCGAAGAAGACGTAATGCCTGGTTTGCCTAACCCCCACACACACGACGGCAACGACGGTGACGGCGAGCGGGCGGGGCGGGGTCCCCTCCGCCGGGCGTTGAGCGGCCGGCCGCTTTCGGGCGGTGCGGCGTGCACTGACCTTCCGCGCCGGACGCGAATCGAGGCGCGCGCCCTACGGTTCGTCTTTCAAAGCTGTTGCGCGCGCCGTCCCAGAGGAGGGAGCCCCGCCCCGCTCGCTCGCCCCCTCGAACCTCGCGACGAAGCCCCTCGTTTCGGTCTGCGCCCGCTCCTCTTATCCCCGTCAGTCGTACCGCAGCGCCTGCATCGGGTCGACCTGGCTGGCTCGTTGCGCCGGGACGTAGGCGGCGGCGAGGGCGATGACGGCCAGGACGGCGGTGCCGAGGCCGACGACGGTCGGGTCGTGGCCCTCCATGCCGTAGAGGAGCGACTGCGCCGCCTTGCCGGCCGCGAGGGCGCCTGCGACACCGACCGCGCCGCCGACGACGACCATGCGGCCCATCTGGAGGAGCACCATGGTCCGCACCCGGTCGCTCCCTGCCCCGAGCGCCATCCGCACGCCGATCTCGCGGGTGCGCTGCGCCACCGTGTAAGCGAGCACGCCGTAGAGCCCGACCGCGGCGAGCAGCGTCGCCAGCACCGCGAAGGCGGCCGAGAGCGTGGTGATCATCCGGTCGAGGTAGACGTTCTCGCTCACCTGCTGCCGGAGGGTCTTCAGGTCGTCGACCGGCAGGTTCGGGTCGAGACGGTGGACGACGGCCCGGATGTCGCCCATCACCTGCTCGGGCTCTCGCTCGGTGCGCACGTAGTAGTTCAGGAACCCGAGCTGGAAGTCCTGCCGGTACGGGGTGTAGAAGAGCGCCGGCGCCTCCTCCTTCACGTCGTTGTACTTGGCGTCGCGCACCAGCCCGACGATCCGCATGTCGAGCTCGTCCTCCTCCCTCGACCCGTCGGACATGAACTTGCCGACCGTCTCCCGCGGATCGAGGCCGAACTTCTCGACGAACGACTGGTTGACGATCGCCACCCGCGGCGCGCCCTCGGTGTCCGCCACCGTGAAGTCGCGCCCGGCCATCAGCGGCATGCCCATCGAGGCGAAGAACCCGGGGCCGACCTTGTTGAGCCGCGCGTTGTCGTCGACGTCCGGCCCGCTCTCGAAGCCCTCCACCTCGACGTCGGTCCCCCAGGAGTCGCCGGAGAGGAGCGGCACCAGCGCCGTCGTCACGCCGGTCACGCCCGGGATCGCCGCCAGCTCTTCCTCCATCCGCTCGAAGAGCGCCCGGCTCCGCGGCAGCTCGTAGCCGTTGAGCATCGGAGCGACGCCGAACTGCACCACGTTCTGCTCCTCGATGCCGAGGTCGATCCGGCTGACGTTGAGCAGGCTCTTGATGAACAGACCGGACGAGACCAGGAGCGCCATCGAGAGGGCGATCTGGACCGTCACGAGCGAAGCGCGGAAGCGGGCCGCGGCGCGCGCGCCGGCCGGCTGGCCGGAGCTCGCCTTGAGGGCGGAGACGAGGTCGGGCCGCGTCGCGTGGAGCGCCGGGTAGAGCCCGAAGAGGATCCCCGTGCCGACCGCGAGCAGGCCGGCGAAGAGCATCACCTCGGGGCTCAGCTCCAGGCGCAGGGTCGTCCCGGAGTCGCCCGGCAGGAGCGCCCCGATGAGCTGGAGCGTCCAGTACGCGACCAGCAGGCTCGCCAGCCCGCCGAGCAGCGCGAGCAGCGCCGACTCGGTGAGGAGCTGCCCCATCAGGCGGCGCCGTCCCGCGCCCAGCGAGTTGCGGACCGCCATCTCCTGCGTGCGGGAGGCACCCCGCGCCAGCAGCAGGTTCGCGATGTTGGCGCACGCGATCAGCAGCACCACGCCGGTGATCGAGAAGAGCAGAACGAGCGGCGTGCGGGCGTTCTCGTGGAACGTGCTCTGGCCGCGCCAGCCCGGCTCGAGCACCAGCTCCTTCTCCCGGAAGCGCGCCATCGTCTCGTCGCTCATCCCCTCCTGGAGCGGCGCCTCGACCTCGTCGACGATGTTCTGGTAGACGACGTTGAGCTCGGCGCTCGCGCGCTCCATCGTGACGCTGGGGGCGAGCCGGCCGAAGGCGTAGACCCAGTAGCTCCGGCGGTTCTCGAACTCCTCGGGCGTGAAGTACGACTCGATCGCCGAGCGCATCGAGATCGGCACGTAGACATCCGGCCGGTTGCCGAGCGTCGTGCCGTCGAACCCCTTCGCGGCGACGCCGACCACGGTCATCGACCTCCCGTTGACGATCATCCGCTGGTTCAGGATCTGCGGATCGCCGCCGAGCCGGGTCTTCCAGAAGCCGTGCCCGAGCACCACCACCTCGTGCTGACCGAGGTTCCGGTCGTCCTCCGGGCCGAGCAGGCGGCCGAGCGCGGGCCGCACGCCGAGCACCGGGAAGTAGGAGCCGGAGACCATCATCCCCTCGCCGCTCACCGTCTCCTCGCCGGTCGCGAGGTTCGCTCCGAACGCCCGGTGCGCCGCGAGCCCGCGGAAGCCGTTCCCGGCCCGCTCGAGGTCGCGGTACATGGCGTAGGAGAGCACCACGTCGCAGTCGCCCGCCTGGGTGCACGACTGCGAGCCCGGCTTCGGCCCCGGCGCCGAGAGGTTCACCAGCCGCTCCGGCTCCTCGACCGGCAACGAGGCGAGGAGCGCCTGGTCGAACAGCGAGTAGATCGCCGCGTTCGCGCCGATCCCGAGCGCCAGCGACAGGATCGCCACGGCCGTGATGAACGGCGTCTTGGTGAGGGTGCGGAACGCGAGCCGGAGGTTCTTCATGTCGATGCCTTACGTCGAGAGGGGTCGGAAGGTTACGGGCTCACACTACGACTTGACGACACGTGTCGTCAAGTCGTAGTGTGAGCCGCCGAAAGGGGAACCGCCTTGGACGACCTCCGACAGGACCTCCGCTGGGCCGCGCGCTCGATCGCGCGCAATCCACTCCTCGCCACCGCCGCCGTCGCCACGCTCGCCCTCGGCATCGGCGCCGGGACCGCCGTCTTCAGCGTCGTCCACGGCCTGCTGCTGAAACCGCTCCCGTACGCCGAGCCCGACCGGCTGGTGAGCGTCTGGCCGGAGCAGAACTTCAACAAGGCGCTGGTGCGCCGGATCGCCGAGGCGGTGCCGGCGCTGGAGGGCGTTTCCGGCATCTCGAACGGGGAGCTCGTCCTCACCGGCGACGGTGCCGCGGAGCAGCTCCGCAGCTCGCTCGTCTCCGTCAACCACTTCGACCTCCTCGGCGTGCGGCCCGCCCTCGGCCGGAGCTTCCGGCCGGAGGAGTCGGTGCCGGGCGAGGACGGGGTGGCGATCCTCTCGCACGGGCTCTGGACCCGGCGCTTCGGCGGCGACCCCGGCATCCTCGGTCGCACGGTGCGGCTGTCGGGCGCCGGCCACGTGTCGCGGACGGTGATCGGCGTCCTGCCGGAGGGGTACCGCCCGGTGTCGGACAGCGGCGACCCACCGCAGCTCTGGGCGCCGCTCTCCGACCCGGAGAGCTGGACGGTCCACGACGACTCCTCCTGGTACGTCAACTGGCGCGTCGGCCGCCTCGCCCCGGGCGCCACCCTCGCGCAGGCGACCGCGCAGCTCCGGGCCGAGGCGCTCCGTCTGAGGTCCGAAGGCTCGAACGCCTTCGACGAGGAGGTGGTGCGCACCGCGGAAGTGCTGCCGCTCGGCCGCGGCTCGGCGGACGAGCTCTCCCGCCCGCTCTGGCTCCTGATGGGCGCCGTCGGCCTGGTCCTCCTGATCGCCTGCGCCAACGTCGCGAACCTCCTGCTCGCGCGCGGCGAGGCGCGGGAGCGCGAGCTCGCCGTGCGCCGCGCGCTGGGCGCGAGCAGGCTGCGGATCGCCCGCCAGCTCCTGACCGAGAGCGCGATCCTCGGCCTCGCCGGCGGCCTGCTCGGCATCGCGATCGCCTACGGCGCGGTCGAGATCCTGGCGGTCCGGGCGGCAGCGGTCCTGCCGCGCACCGACGAGGTGGCGGTCGACGGCGCGGTGCTCCTCTTCGCCCTCGCCTCGTCGCTCCTGGCGGCGGTCGTCTTCGGCGCGCTGCCGGCGCTCCAGGGATCGCGTGGCGCGGGCGCCGGCGGCGGCTCGGACGCCGAATGCCTGCGGAGCGCCGGCCGGGGCGCGCTCGGCGCCGGCCGGTCCGGACGCCTGCCGCGCTGGCTGATCGGCGCCGAGGTGGCGCTCGCGGTGGTGGTCCTCGTCGGCTGCGGCCTGATGCTCCGCTCGCTCCACTCGCTCTACGCCGTCGACCCCGGTTTCGACCCGCAGAACGTCCTCGCCTTCCAGGTCACCCCGCCGGAGGCGAAGTACCCCGACCCGGCGGCCGCCAACCGCTTCTACGACCGGCTGCTCGAACGGATCGGCGCGATGCCCGGGGTGCGCTCGGCCGGCGGCATCCAGCTCCTGCCGCTGACCGGCGGCAACTGGGGCTTCCCGAGCTACCCGGAGGGGTACGTGGTGCCGGACGGCGACATCCCGCCGTCGCTCAACTTCCGCATCGTGCGCCCCGGCTACATGGAGGCGGTCCGCATGCCGCTCCTCGCCGGCCGGCGGCTCGCCGACGCGGACGGCCTGGGCGACGCGCCCGACCTGGCGGTGGTCAACGAGACGCTCGCCCGCGAGTTCTTCCCCGGCGGCGCGGAGGGCGCCCTCGGCCGCAAGATCCGCTTCTTCGGCCCCGAGGGGCCGGAGGCGACGGTCGTCGGCGTGGTCGGCGACGTGCGGCAGTTCGCGCTCGACCTCGAGCCCCAGCCGGAGGTCTACGTCACCTCCCAGGAGTGGACCTGGCCGGTGGCGCTCTGGATGGTGGTGCGCACCGACGGCGACCCGATGCGGCTCGCGGGCGACGTGCGGCGGGCGGTGGCGGCGATCGATCCGGACGTGCCGGTCGCCCGCGTCGACCGGATGGAAGCGGTGGTCGCGCGCTCGGCCGGCACCCGGCGCTTCGTGGCGGTCCTCCTCACCGCCTTCGGCGGCCTCGCGCTCGTGCTCGGCGCGATCGGCGTCTTCGGCGTCACCTCGTACACCGTCGCCCGGCGGCTGCCGGAGCTCGGGCTGCGCAAGGCGCTCGGCGCCACGCCGAGCGGGCTGATCGGCGAGACGCTCGGCCGCGGCCTGCGGCCGGTGGCGGCCGGAGTCGCCGTCGGCGTGCTCGCCGCCCTCGCGGTCTCGCGGCTCCTCGCCTCGCTCCTCTTCGGCGTGGCGCCGCGCGATCCGGCCACGCTCGCCGCCGCCGCCGGCTTCCTGCTCCTGGTGGGCGCCGCCGCCGTCGCGCTGCCCGCGTTCCGGGCGTCCAAGGTCGACCCGATGCGGGTGCTGCGGGACGAATGAGCCGGGCCGGTGGAACCGTCAGCCGGCCAGCGGGAACAGCAGCCGGCCGAGGACCGCTCCGGCGAGGACGATCCAGACCGCGTTGACCCGGAAGCGCAGCACCGCGACCGCCGCCAGGGCGCCGATCAGCCACGCCGGCCAGGAGGTCAGCGTCGCCGCGCCCAGCTCGATCGTCACCGCCGCCATCAGTCCGACCGCGGCCACGTTCACCGCGTCGAGGAAGGCCGCCATCCAGGCCGACTCGCGGAGCCTCGGCACCCACGGGTTGAGGATCAGCACGAAGAGGAACGACGGCAGGAAGATCCCGACCGTCGCGACCGCCGCGCCCGGCAGCCCCGCGACCACGTAGCCGATGAAGGTCGCGGTCGAGAGCACCGGCCCGGGGGTGAGCTGGCCGAGCGCCACCGCGTCGAGGAGCTGCGTCCGCGTGAGCCAGCCGAGCCGCTCGACCAGCCCGCCCTCGAGATAGGCGAAGAGGACGTACCCGCTGCCGTAGAGGACGGCGCCGATCTTCAGGAAGAAGAGGAAGAGCTCCAGGATGGGGACCGCGGCCGCCCCGCTCTCGCGCGCCAGGTCCGAGACCCGTAGCCAGAGCATCCCAAGCGCACCGGCGGCGAGCAGCGTCAGCACCTCGTCCCCCCCGGCGAGCACCACCGCCGCCACCGCCAGCCCGAGGGCCGCGAGCCGCCACCCCTTGACCGCTTTCTGCCCGAGCTTCCAGAGCGCCCCGAGGATGATCGCGATCACCGCCGGCTCGATGCCTCGAAGCCACGGCTCGACCGCCGGCAGATCGCCGTAGACGACGTAGAACCAGGAGAGCACGCCGGTGATGGCGACCGCCGGCAGGATGAACGAGCCGCCCGCGACGAACAGCCCCTTCCAGCCCGCCCGCTCGTAGCCGACGTGCATCGTCATCTCGGTCGAGTTCGGCCCCGGGATCAGGTTGGTGGCGCCGATCAGGTCGAGGAAGTGCTCGTGGGTCAGCCAGCCGCGCCGGCGTACCACCTCGTCCTCCATCATGGCGATGTGCGCCGCCGGCCCGCCGAAGCCGATCACGCCGAGCTTCCCGAAGAGCCGTGCGAGCTCCCAGAGGCGCCCGCGCTCCTCGCTCACCCGCCGTTCTCCTCCACGCCGGGGGCCGGCGCCGGTCCCCGCTTGAGCAGCACCAGCGCCCCGGCGACGCCGGAGACGAGCGAGCCGGCGAGGATGCCGACCTTGGCGGCGTCGAGCGAAGCGGGCTCGGCGAAGGCGAGGCCGGCGATGAAGAGCGACATGGTGAAGCCGATGCCGCACAAGAGGCTCACGCCCCAGAGCTGTCGCCACGTCGCCCCGGCCGGCAGCGCCGCGATGCCGACCGCGGAAGCGAGCCAGGCGAAGAGGAGGATGCCCACCTGCTTGCCGAACACCAAGCCGGCGACGATGCCGAGGGTGATCGGCTGGGTGAACAGCTCCGCCACGCCGCCGCCCTCCGCCACGTTGATCGCCACGCCCGCGTTCGCGAGCGCGAAGATCGGCATGATGAAGAAGGCGACGAACGGGTGGAGCGCGTGCTCCAGCCGGGGCAGCGGCGCCCCCAGCTCCTCGGCCGCCTGCTCGAGCGAGTGGACCGCGTCGCGCTGGTCGCGCGTCGGCGCCGAGCGGCGGTCGTTCGTCTTCAAGTCATCGGCGAACTCGGCGAGCAGGTTCTGGGCCCGGAGCAGGAAGTCCGGCGCGTCGATCAGCCGCTTGGCCGGGATGGTCAGCGCGAGCAGCACGCCGGCGATCGTCGCGTGCACGCCCGACTTCAGGAACGCCACCCAGAGCCCGAGCCCGAGCAGGGCGTACGGCCAGGTCTTGCGCACCCCGGTGAGGTTGAGCAGAACGCAGGCGCCGAGGAAGCCGGCGGCGATCGCCAGGCTCTGGACCGAGAGCTTCTCCGTATAGAAGACCGCGATCACCAGCACCGCGCCGAGGTCGTCGACGATCGCCACCGCGGTCACGAACACCTTGAGCGCGAGCGGCACGCGCGAGCCGAGGAGCGCCAGCACCCCGAGCGCGAAGGCGATGTCGGTCGCCATCGGCACGCCCCACCCGGCGGCGCCCTCCGGGGTTCCGCCGAAGTAGGAGTGGACGACGACGTAGAGGCCGGCCGGCACCAGCATGCCGCCGAGCGCCGCGGCGACCGACAGCGCCGCCTTCTTCGGCTCGGCGAGCTCGCCGGTCATCACCTCGCGCTTGATCTCCAGGCCGACGACGAAGAAGAAGATCGCCATCAGCCCGTCGTTGATCCAGAGCAGCAGCGGCTTCGCGATCGTGAAGCCGCCGGCCGCGAACGTCACCGGCGTACCCCAGAGGGCGAAGTAGCCCTCCGCGAGCGGCGAGTTCGCCCAAGCGAGGGCGGCGAGGGCCGCTCCGAGCAGGAGCAGGCCGCTCGCCGCTTCCATCCGGAAGAATCTCTGGAACGGCCGGAGCAGGAGCTCTTGGGCCACGCGCCTCCGCGATCGTCTTTCGGGCATGGGCCGATCGTATCGTCTCTCGCCCCGGGCTCCTCCCGAAGCTGCCGATAGAATCGACCGCGCCACGCCGCTCGCCGGAGCGCGGCGGCCGAAACCGCCCGAACCACCCCAGCCCGGAGGTCCACATGCACCGCTTCGCCCGCCCCGTCCTCGTCCTCGCCGCCTGCGCGGCCGTCGCCCTCGGTCTCGGCCCGGTGGGCCCGCTCGCCGTGCCGCTCGCGGCCCAGGCCCCCGCCACGGCGCCGGAGGCGGAGCCTCCCAACTCGGTCGATCCGATGGAGCCGATGGAGCCGATGGAGGATGCCGAGATCGTCGAGCTGGAGGAGACCTCCTCGAGCCGGGACGGCCGGGTGACGATCGCCGGCACGCCGGTCGACTACACCGCCACGGTCGGCGACATCGTGCTCCGCGACGACGCCGGCGAGCCGCGGGCGAAGATGACCTACGTCTCCTACGTCAGGAAAGGCATCGCCGACCCCACGCGCCGGCCGGTCACCTTCGCCTTCAACGGCGGCCCCGGCTCGGCCGCCGTCTGGGTCCACCTCGGCGTCTTCGGCCCGAAGCGCGTCGAGCTCGACGCCGAAGGCTTCCCCGAAGGCCCGCCGCCCGGCCGGCTGATCGACAACGAGCACTCCCTGCTCGACGCGACCGACCTCGTCTTCATCGACCCGGTCGAGACCGGCTGGAGCCGCCCGGCGCCGGGGGTGGAGACGAGCGAGTTCACCGGCTTCACCAACGACGTGGTCAGCGTGGGCGAGTTCATCCGGCTCTGGGTGTCGCGCCACGACCGCTGGGCGAGCCCGAAATTCATCGCCGGCGAGAGCTACGGCACCACCCGCGCGGCCGGCCTCGCCGAGTACCTCCAGGGCGAGCACGGGATGTACCTGAACGGCATCGCGCTCATCTCCTCCGTCATCAACTGGGGGACCAAGGTCTTCAACGTCGGCAACGACCTGCCGTACGCGCTGATCCTGCCGACCTACACCGCCACCGCCTGGTACCACGGCGAGCTGCCGGAGCGCTGGGCCGGCGACCTGCGGGGCGCGCTCGACGAGGCCGAGCGCTTCGCCCTGGGCGAGTACACGACCGCGCTCATGCAGGGCGACGAGCTGCCGGCGGCCGAGCGGCGGCGGATCGCCGAGCGGCTCTCCGAGCTGACCGGGCTCTCGACCGAGTACCTGGAGGACGCCGACCTGCGGGTCGAGATCTTCCGCTTCACCAAGGAGCTGCTGCGCGACGAGGGCAAGACCGTCGGCCGGCTCGACAGCCGCTACACCGGCATCGACCGGGACCGCGCCGGCGAGACCTTTGAGTATGACCCGGCCTCCTCGCTCACCACCGGCTGGTACGTGTCCCTGATGAACGACTACCTGCGCCGCGAGCTCGGCTACCGGACCGACCGCGCATTCCGCGCCTCGGCGGGGGAGAAGGTGCGCCCCTGGAGCTACCACGAGGAGGAGCCGCGCCTCTCCTACGGCGGGAACGCCTACGCCAACCACGCCGAAGCGCTGCGCGCCGCGATGCACCGGAACCCGTACCTCCACGTGCTCGTGCAGAGCGGCTTCTACGACCTCGCGACCCCCTACTTCGCGAGCGACTACACGGTGAACCACATGCAGCTCGACGAGTCGGTGCGCGACAACGTCCGCGTCGCCTACTACGAGGCCGGGCACATGATGTACATGCGGGAGGACGACCTGGCGAAGTTCCGGGCCGACTACCTGCGGCTGATCGAGGACGCGCTCGCCGAAGGACAGTCGGCGTTCGGCGGCCCGGACCGGCCGGAGCCGGGCGTGGTCGGCGGATCGGCCGGGAGCGGGACGGGCCGTTGAAGCCGCGCGTCCTGGTCGAGAAGACCACCACGCCGGACGGCCGCGAGCTCGCGCTCTTCCGCCACGACGACACCTTCTTCATCGACGTCGACGGCCACGAGCTGATGTCGTCCCGGGCGCACGGCTCGGAGACGGCGCTCGCGAAGCTGGCGATCGAGGCGGCGCGGCGGGGCAGGCGGCGGGCGGGCCGGGCGGGCGAGGGACTGCGCGTGCTGGTCGGCGGCCTGGGGATGGGCTTCACCCTGCGAGCGGTGCTCGACGAGCTCGACGGCGGGCCGAAGGCGGAGGAGGCGCCCCGCGTGGTGGTCGCCGAGCTCTTCCCGGAGATCGTCGCCTGGAACCGCGGCCCGCTCGGCCCCCTCGCCGGCCACCCGTTGAAGGACCGCCGCGTCGAGGTCGAGATCGGCGACGTCGGCCGCCACGCCGCGCGGCGGGACGCCTACGACGCGATCCTCCTCGACGTCGACAACGGCCCGGAGGGCTTCACCGTCGACAGCAACCGCCGCCACTACACCAAGAGCGGCCTCCACCGCTGGTTCCAGGCCCTCCCCCCCGGCGGCGTCCTCGCCGTCTGGTCCGCCCACCAGGAGCCGCACTTCGAAGGCCGCATGCGCGCCGCCGGCTACGAGGTGAAGACCCACTCCGCCGCCGCCCGCGTCGGCGGCAAAGGCGGCCGGCACACGATCTTCGTCGGTGTCACGCCGAAGCGGGCCGGCTAGCGCCTGAATGCGGTCGATCGAGCGGTCGGGACCGGCGACGGAGGGCCGTGCTAACTTTCGACCGATCATGACCGACAGCGAACGGGCTCGGCTGAAGGCCGAGTACGGAGACGTGGGGAAGCCGGTGCGGGTGTCTGCGCCCTCGCGCTGGGAAGCGGTATTGCTCGGCGTGCTCACGCCCGGGCTCGGCCACTTCTACGCCGGTGACCTCCGGCGCGGTCTCGGCTGGTGGAGCGCGATCCTCGCGTGGATCTTCGCCACCGCCTGGCTCGGCCTGTGGGACCGCTTCTGGGGCCTGCTGGTGGCGCTCGCCGTCGCCCTCGGCATCCTTCTCGCGAGCCTGATCGACGCCGCCCTCGTCGCCGTCCGGCGATACGGCCGCGAGCGCCAGCCCTACCAGCGCTGGGAGGACTACGTCGGCTACGTCCTGTTCGCCGCGCTCGTGGTGACGCCGCTCTACCTGTGGGTGCTACCGGTGCAGACCTTCGCCATACCGAGCGAGAGCATGATGCCCGCCCTCGTGCCCGGCGACCGCGTGATGGCTCGGAAGATCTTTGGCAGCACGGACGAGACCGACCGAGGCGCCACCGTCATCGTCCGGGACGAGGAATCAGAGACGTTCTATGTCTACCGTGTAGTGGGGCTCCCGGGGGAGACGATCGAGATCCGGGGCCGCACGGTCTTCGTGGACGGCGAGCCGATCGACGACCCGTGGGGGTGGAGCGCCGGTTCGGGCGCCGCGGCACCGCCGGCGATGCGGGAGCACCTCGACGACTTCGGTCCCGAACGCGTACCCGGCGACGCCGTCTTCGTCCTCGGCGACAACCGTGATCGCTCCGTCGACAGCCGGATGCGCGGCCCCATCCCACTCGACACCCTCCACGCCCGCCCGCTCTACGTCTACTGGAGCTCGAACGACCGCTCCCGAATCGGCCGGCGGGTGGAGTGACGGCTGGTAGCGCCCCGGCCCATCCGCCCGCCGCGAGACGGCGCGTTGGCATCCGGCCGACATCGATCGCTTTCGATAGGGGTTGACGGTAGTTCTCAAATTCGTATACTCGACGAATCGTGAAAGACTTTGGTCGCCGGGTGCGGCCCGGATTTGTAACCGACTGTAGGAGATTCGTCATGAAGCGCTCGGTTTTCCTGTCGGCCCTCTGCCTGGGACTGGCTCTCTTGCTGCACACCGCGCCCGCGGGCGCCACGGACGGCGACTGGGCGGGATGCTTCGTCTGCCACCCCCACGATTTCGGAACCGACCCCGATTACAAGTGCTATCAGGTGGGCAACGGCCAGAGCGGAACGGGCACCCAGTGCTCGCAGCGGTACTTCTTCGGTGGTCACACCTGCTGGACCGAGGGTGGCGCCTGCTTCAACGTCAACTCCGGCGGCGACGACGGGTGCTGGGCGGAGGACTGTTGGAGCTGGAACGACGGCCCCGGAGGCGGCCGGGTCGGCGGTGGTGGCAACGAGTGCCACCTGCAATCCGGCAGCTACTGCCCCGCGAGCTGCATGAGCTGCACATACTTCTACTACTGAGCCGCTCCTTCGAGACGAGACAATCGATCGGCGCCGGCGCTGTTCGGCGAACGACCCACCATGTCCATGCTTCGGATACTTTTTGTTCGCATCAGCTTCTCCGCGGCGCTGTTCGCGCTGCTGCCAGGGGCCGCATGGTCACAGGAGCCACCGAATGCGGACGGAGCCGCGACGCCTGTCCGCATCGTCCTCCTCCCGCAGGGTGACGACCGCCCCGTCGCAGGAGCTCTGCACCTGGAGCCTGCCGACGGGCAGAACCGCTCCCCGATCGAGATCTCAGTCGATTCTCCACGGATCGAAACCGAGCTGCCGGCCGGAACCACCTGGACCCTCGACCCCCGGATCGACGGCTATTGGGCACCGAAAGGCTCTCTCCAGATCGGCAACGAACCCGTCGTTCTCCGGGTGCCGCTGCTGCCGACCGGCACGCTGACCGGCAAGCTCCGGCCCCCGTCCGACGGAGCCGAGCTCCCCGAGATCCTGTACGCCCGCGTCGAGTCCCCGCGAGCCAACGCTCGTCCTCGCAAGGTCGGAGGTGGGCTCTTCCCTTGCCCGATCCAAGACGATCGCACCTTCCGCTGCGAGCTCCCCGCCGCGCCTCTCGACCTCTCCTTCCGCGTCGCCGGACACGTGCCCGTCTATCGCTGGGACGTGGGCGTCGAGGCCGGGAAGGTGAGCGACATCGGTTCCTTGGAACTGGAGCACGGCTCCTCGCTGACCGGTTGGGTGGTGACCGGGGGCGGTGAGCCCCTCAGCGAGGATGTGGTGGCGACGCTCGTGCCCTCTCTGCCGGCGGGGAGCGACTCGGACGCGCTCGAGCGAGCGAGAGGAGGAGCCGAGCGGAAGCCGATCGGCGAAGACGGCTTCTTCCAGTTCACCGGCGTTCCCGCGGGTCCTTACCGCGTGGAGATCGATGCCGCTTCGCAGGGGACGGCGGTCGCGTCCATCTCGATCCGCGTCGCGGAGGAGACGCTGCTCCGCCAGCCGCTGGTGTTGCGAGCGCCCGTCGACCTCGGCATCGAGATCCTGCCCGCTCTCGACTGGGCCGGGAGGCCGTGGACGGTCGTCGTCTCGCGCGCATCGGACGATGCGGGAACCTACGACTCCGCGCCGTTCGCCCGCCGGAGCACCGGCGAGGACGGAAGGGTCGATCTCTCGGGCCAGGCGCCCGGTCTGTTCAAGCTCGACGTGCTCGACTCGGCCGGCAACGCCTTCTGGAGCGATCGCGTCTGGAGCGTCGACGCACCGCACGAGGCACAGCGGCTGATCGAGATCCCGCTGGTCGTCATCGCGGGAGAGGTCACGCTCGGCGATGAACCGCTCCCCGCGAAGATCTGGTTCGGCGGCAGATACGGTGAGCGCCGCGTCGATCTCGAATCCGACGAGGAAGGCCGCTACGAAGGCGTGCTCCCCGAGGGTGGCGAGTGGCTGGTAGAGCTCCGGTCGCTCGACGGCCTGGCCCGGGCCGAGGAGCCGGTCGACGTCGAGCCCGGGAGCGACGGGGTCGCGGAGGTCGACCTGCGCCTGCCGGACACCGAGGTCTTCGGCAAGGTGCTCGACTCGGAAGGCGACGCGGTCGCCGGAGCGTCGGTGCTCGTCGGGGGGGACGGGCACAGTGTCAATCAGACTTCCGACGAACAGGGCGAGTTCCGGGTGCGCGGCCTGCCGCCGGGCTCGGTTCACCTCTCGGCGTTCCGGGACAGGCACGGTCCGCGGACTCGACGGCCCCTCACGCTTCCGCTCACCGAAGGAGTGCAGCTCGGGCCGATCGAGCTCGTCCTCGAAGAGGCGCGGACGCTGGCGGGCACGGTCCTCCATGCCGGCCGGCCGGTGGCGGGAGCGATCGTCGACGCCCACCTCCGGCCGCACGGCGGCTTCGGCGACCGGGCGCGGACCGACGCGGCCGGCCGGTTCGAGCTCCAGGTCGCCGAGAGCCCGCTCGTCGACCTGATCGTGTCGCCCCCGTACGGCGGGTTGACCACGGCGCGGATCGATCCCGCCGGCGCGGAAGAGATCGTCGTCGAGGTCGCGGAGAACCCGGGAACGCTCCGGTTCGAAGTGCCGGAGGACGAGGGGACGACCTACGGAAACCTCCTCCGCCTATCCCGCGACGAGATCCTGCTGTCGATGCAGGCGCTCGCCGGCTGGATGCAGACGAACGGCGGAGCGCCGGCACCATCCGCCCGTGACTACACCCTCCCGCGCATGGCGCCCGGCCAGTACACCCTCTGCTTCGGCACCCGCGACCAGGCTGAAGACCTCACATGCACCTCCGGCGTCCTCACCCCCGGCGGCGTGCTCGAGCTCAGCCTTCGGTGACGGGGGAACCGGGCCATATGTTGAGTTTCACCCCCATCGAGAGGCTGACCGACCGACGGGGCCGCCCTTACTTCCTTTGGGACTGCGACCTGACGATGGAGGAATTCAGATCGCGGCTGGAAGATCCCGATCCCGAGGTGCGCGCCTACCTCGTCGGTAAGCTGATGCGCCAGGCCAAGCCGGACGACGTGTTCCTCTTCGTCCGGCCCCGCGAGATCCGCGAGCTGTGGCCGCGGTTGCTCCGGTACCTCGGCCGCACTCGGGATTTCTGGACCTGGCTCTTCGAAACCTGGGAGGCCCAGGGACGTGTCTGGCGGTAAGCTCACCTCCCTACAGCGCCGAGGGAGGCTGCGAGCGGAGAAACATCGGTGAAAGCGAACCACCCAAGGTTCCCCAGGGTCACGTTCGACCCCGACAAGTGCGCCGGGAAAGCGTGCATCCGTGGACTGCGGGTACCTGTCTCTTCCGTTCTCTCGTACCTCGCCTCCGGGATGAGCCACGACGAGATCCTGAGCCAGTGGCCCGAGCTCGAGCAGGAGGACCTGCGGCAAGCCCTCGCCTACGCGTCGGAGGTGACCGAGGAGCGGGAGCGGCAGCACCGTGAAGGGTACGCGGAGCATCCGGTACGGCCTGGAGAGTTCGACACCTGGGAAGACGAGCAGGTTTGGGTGGAGTGACGGCCTCGGATGCCTGAGATCGTCTGGCGCCTTCGTCTGCGAGCCACGCCGGAGGCCGTCTTCGACCTGCTGACGACCGACGAGGGGCGGGGCTCGTTCTGGGCCGAGCGGACGGAGCAGGACGGGGAGGGGGTCCGTTTCCGGTTTCCCAACGGCGAGACCTTGGACAGCCGCGTTCTCGCATCGTCCCGGCCCATGCGCTTCTCCCTGACCTACTTCGGCGGCAGCATCGTAACCTTCGAGCTGCGGCCCGCCGGCTCGGGGACCGACCTGTGCCTGCGGGAGTCGACCGTCCCCGCCCAAGAGCGCGAGGAGAACCGGGCCGGCTGGGTCTCCGTCCTCCTGAACCTCAAGGCGCGCGCCGACCACGGCGTCGACCTGCGCAACCACGACCCGGAGCTCAGCTGGTCGGAAGGCTACGTCGACAACTGACTCTACGGGAAGCGGGGCGCGGTGGATGGAGCGGGCGTGCCCTCGCTGCGGGTCCGGCCGGGGGCCGGCCCGGGCCCGCCACGCACGGGGGGGGGGGCAACCCGAGGAGGCCGCCCCGGGAATAAAGAACGGGGAGGTAAGGGCGA
>CAZLLV010000554.1:0-3059 GCA_964560325.1 uncultured Thermoanaerobaculia bacterium
TCGACGATCAGGATGCGGTGACCCGCCACCTCAGGCGGCCCCCGCTGCGTCCGCCCGCAGGTCCCGGCTCGCGAGCGCCACGCCGGTGCGAACCGGCAGGTCGACCGCGATCCGCGTGTGGCGGCCCGGCCGGCTGTCGACCGAGAGCTGGCCGCCGAGGTCCTGGACGATCCGGTAGACGATCGCCATGCCGAGGCCGGTCCCGCTGTCGAAGAACGACTGGAACGGGTGGAAGAGGTTGGCGCGCTCCTCCTCGGTCATGCCGCGGCCGGTGTCCGCGAAGGTGATCCGGTAGCAGCCGTCGCGCAGCGCGCCGGAGACGCGCAAGCGCCCGCCCTCCGGCATCGCCTTGAGCGAGTTCTTCGCCAGGTTCCAGAAGATCTGCGACACGGCGTCCGGGTCGGCCACGAAGTGGACGGAGGGCGGGTCGAGCCGCAGCTCCAGGCGGTGGTCGGGCCGCACCTCGGAGCTGTTCTCCAGCAGCTCGAAGTTCTCGGCGAGGAGGTGGGCGACGTCGAAGCCGACGCTGCGCCGGTTCTTCGGTCGAGCGTACTCGAGGAACCCCTTGATGGTGCGGTCGAGGCGCTGGCTCTCCTTGAGCACGATCCCGAGCAGGCGCTGCTGCGGCGACTCTTCGCCGACCGAGCGCTCGAGCATCTGGACCGACCCGGAGATCGCCGCCAGCGGATTACCGATCTCGTGCGCGAGGCCCGCGGCGAGCGTCCCCACGGCGGCCATCCGGTCCTTCATCCGCACCTCCTCTTCGAGCTTGCGCCAGGGCGTCAGGTCCTGAAAGATCACGATCGCCCCGGTGGTCACGCCGTCGGCGTTCCGGAGCTCCGCGATCGAGAAGCCGACGTAGATCGGCGCCTGGTCGCGCACCACCTCGATCTCGCTGGTCAGGCGGCCGCGCTCCCCCGACTCGCGCGCGAACTCCCGCCACTGCTCGTCCGAGATGATCCCGGTCTCGCTCACGTGCCGCCCGAGGAGCTCCCTCTCGTCGCGGTGGAGGATCTGCTGCGCGGCGCGATTGACGCTGGTCACGGAGCCGTCTCGATCGGTGGTCAGGAGGCCGCTCGTGATCGACTGGATCACGTCGCGGTACTTCACCTCCAGGTCGGCCAAGTCCTCCGCCTTCGCCTCCAGCTCCTGCTCGGCGCGCGCCACGTTGGCGACCAGGAACCAGGTCAAGAGCGCCACCGCGTAGAACGCGAACAGGTGGACCGCCAGGTTGTAGAGCAGCCGCCGGGTGGTGCCGTAGTCCTGGGAGAGGATCGAGCCGTCCGGCATCGGCAGCCAGCCCTGGTAGAGCGCCACGAGCAGGAGCGCGTAGAGGGTGAAGGCGAGGGTCGCCACGCCGGTCGAGCGGCGCTTCAAGAGCGTCGTCGCGACCGCCACCACCACCAGGTAGAGGATCGAGAACGGGCTCTCGATGCCGCCGAAGTAGTAGACCAGCACCGTCACCAGCGCCAGATCACCGAAGAACTGGACGAAGGCGTGCCAGCGGTAGCCCCGGCGGACGGCGCGCAGCAGGAGCAGGTAGACGAGCGAGGCGGAGTAGGTGAGGCCGGCGATCAGGTAGAGCAGGCCGGTGTCGATCGACGCCGGCGAATCGAGCGGCAGGACCACCGCCGGCGGCTCCCCCGGCAGCTCCACCGGAGCCGGCTCGGCGGGCGCCGGCGTCCGCGGCGCGATCTGGACCAGGAAGAAAGGCAGCACCACGCTGGTGATCACCACCAACCGGATGGCGATCAGCCAGTGGAGCTGCCGGGCGAGAAGAGGCATGCAGTGACAGTTTACGTCACGTGAGGCCGCAGGCTTTCGGACGAGGTTCTCCGGAGGCGGACGCCTCCGGAGAACCTCGCTCCTACCCGATCTGCGTGATGATCGAGTAGAGCGGCAGGTACATGGCCGCGACGATCACGCCGATGACGGCGCCGAGGAAGGCGATCAGGATCGGCTCGATCAGCTTCATCAGGCCGGCGACCGCGGTGTCGACCTCTTCCTCGTAGAAGTCGGCGATCTTCGACAGCATCTGGTCGAGCGCACCGGTCTGCTCGCCGACGTTGATCATCTGCACCACCATCGGCGGGAAGACCTTGGTCTCGGCCAGGGGCTCGGAGATCGTCTTGCCCTCCTCGACCGCCTTGCGCACCGCCATGATCGCGTCCTCGATGATCGCGTTGCCCGAGGTCTTGGCGGTGATCTCGAGACCGTCGAGGATCGGCACGCCGGACGACGTGAGGGTGGCGAGGGTGCGGCAGAAGCGCGCGACGGCGATCTTGCGCAGCAGCAGGCCGATCACCGGGATCCGCAGCATGAAGCCGTCGATCGCCCGCCGGCCACGCTCGGTCTTGTGCCAGCGCTTCAAGAAGACGGTGAGCACGATGAGGAACAGGATCATCCAGATCGAGTAGCGGCCGAGGAAGTTGCTGGTGCCGACGACCACGCGGGTGATCCACGGCATCTCGCCGCCGAGGCCGGCGAAGAGCTGCGCGAAGGTCGGGATCACGAACCGCAGGATGAGCCAGACCACGGCGATGGCGATGAAGATGACCGACGCCGGGTAGATCAGGGCGGACTTGACCTGGTTCTTGAGCTTGACCGCCTTCTCGATGTAGGTCGCGAGCCGCTGGAGGATGATGTCCAGGATGCCGCCGGCCTCGCCGGCCGCGATCATGTTGACGAACAGCTCGTCGAACGCCTTCGGATGGCGGCGCATCGCCTCGGCGAGCGACGAGCCCTGCTCGACGTCGGTGCGCACCTGCTGGATGATCGTCCGGAAGGTGCGGTTGTCCTCCTGGTCGCCGAGGATCTCCAGGCACTGGACGAGCGGCAGGCCGGCGTCGAGCATGACCGAGAACTGGCGGGTGAAGATGGCGAGGCGTTTCTCGCCCACCCGCTGCGGCAGCCGCGGCATCAGCCGGACCTCGCGCTTCTCCCGCAGGTTCTGGACCGCGATCTGGTCGCGCCGGAGCATCGACTCCGCCGCCGACCGGTTGTCCGCCACCAGCACACCCTGGCCATTCATCAAAACCACCCGCGGCACCGAGGAAGGC
>CAZLLV010000555.1:0-2918 GCA_964560325.1 uncultured Thermoanaerobaculia bacterium
GCGGGGGGAAAGAGCGCGCGCTCGCCGTCGGTCGTCATGGCGTACAATCCTCCGAAACCCGGTCCGTTCCAGCCGATCATGTCCGTCGAGACCCTGCAGCGGCTCCACAGCCGCTACGCCGAGCTCTCCAGCCGCTTCCGCGCCGGCTGGGCTTTTCACCAGTACGCCGAAGGCCTGCGGAAAATCTACCCGGGGGACCCGCAGCGGCCGGTCGTCACCGAAGGCTTCCAGGCCGTCTACGCCACCCTGAAGGCGATCTCGGCGAAGCTCAACGCCGACGACGCCGACGCGATCGACAAGGAGCTCGACTCGGTGGGGGAGAGGCTGCAGCGGCTGACCGCGGCGCTCGCCGAGGAGGATAACAGAGTGCCGCCGGAGCTCGTGCGGCAGTTCTTTCGGCGGGTGAAGAACGAGGACGAGAACGTCCTCACCCAGATCGTCAAGTTCTACCTCTACGTCGGGGGGACGAGCGACTGGCCGGTGGACCGGCTCGACAAGATCGATTTCTTGATCACCCGCCTCGCCGAGGAGCGCGACACCGCCTCCGACCGCTTCGTGCTGGTCGAGTCGCGCCGGCTGTTCGAGCTGGTGAACGGCTTCTGGGCGATCGTCCGGGGCCGGTCGCCCGACGAGGGGCCGGGCGAGGAGGAGGTCGAGCGCGTGACCCGCGAGTTGCGCGCGCTGCGCCGCGAGGTCGCCGCCTCCGGCGCGCTCGAAGACCTCGCCGACGGCCGGCTGGTCGAGCGCTTCCGCGCCTTGAAGCACGGCCTCGGCCCCCGCTTCTTCCACCCGCGGATGCTGGCCGAGATCCTGGAGACCAACCTCGTCTTCAAGAACCTGGTGCGCGAGCTCTACTCGGGCGAGGAGCGGCGGATCGCCGCCGACTACCAGCGCGTCTTCGACCTCGAGCGCGAGGTCTCGGTCGGCCCCGAGCTCGACGCCGAGCTGCGGAGCTTCCGCGAGGAGGTCGAGGGCTTCGAGCGGCGGCTCCAGCGCGACGAGCTGAAGCTGCGCGAGCTCGCCCACCTGCGCGATCGCATCCGCTCGCTGTCGACCCGCCTGGCCGCGGAGGGACCGAGCGGCGAGGGTCCGGAGGAGGCGTCGCGGCCGAGCGGCGAAGCGCCGGAGGAGCGCGGGGTCGACGAGTGGGGGCTCGGCGACGAGGGGGAGCGCGAGAACCACGAGATCTTGATCGAGGCGATCGCCCACCTCGACGCCGCCCTCGACGAGGTGCCGCCGGACGTGCCGGCCCGGCGGGCGGTGCTCGGCTCGACGCTCTTCGGGCTGCGCCTCGAGGGGCGCGAGCTCGACGCGCACCGGCGGCTGCGCGCCGGCGGCGGGGCGGACCCGGAGGTCGAGCGCGCGATCTTCGAGGCGGCGGCGATCCGGGTGGTGGTCACCCGGCAGGTGGAGGAGATCCGTGCGCTGCTCGACGAGACCGCCACCACGGGCGAGGCGCCGGTCTTCGCCCGCACGCGCCGCACTCTCCGGCTCGCCAACGCCTACCTCGGCCGGCTCGAGGCGGCCGCCGAGCAGGCGCTCCTGCGCGGTGACGCGCCGGAGGCGCAGGTCCTGACCGTGCTCAGGATGCGCCTGACCCGCGAGCACGCCGGCGCCTGGCTGCTGGCGATCCGCCCGCTCCTCGCCCGCCAGGGCTCCGTGTAGGGCCGCTCTACGATCCGCTGTCAGAGGGTCGGGTGGGGGCGCCCTTTCTCCCCGCGCCTCTACACGGCGTCCTGCGGGACGACGTGCATGGGAAGGGGTTAGAGGGGCGATCTGCACATTCGGTTGTCTTCCAGCACCGCGCGCAGGAGCGCCACCAGCTTCTCGCCCGCCGCCGCGCCCGCCGCCACCACCTCATCGTGCGCCAGCGGCTCGTCGACCACGCCGGCGGCGAGGTTCGCGACGAGCGACAGCACCAGGCAGCGGAGGCTCATGTGGCGGGCGGCGATCACCTCGAGCACCGTCGACATGCCGACCAGGTCGGCGCCGAGCGTGCGCAGCATCCGCACCTCGGCCGGCGTCTCGTAGCTCGGCCCGGAGACGCCGGCATAGACCCCTTCGCCCAGGCCGATCCCCAGCGCCTCCGCGCGCTCTCGCGCGAGCCGCCGCAGGCGCCGGTCGTACGCCTCGCTCATGTCGGGGAAGCGCGGCCCCCAGGCGCCGGGAAGAGTGCCGCGCAGCGGCGTGAGGCCGGTCAGGTTCAGGTGGTCGCTCACCGCGACCAGGCTGCCGGCCGGCACCTCCGGATCGAGCCCGCCGGCGGCGTTCGTCATCACCAGCGCCTGCGCGCCCAGGAGCGCTCCCAGGCGCACCGGAAAGACCGCCTGCGCCGGCTCGTAGCCCTGGTAGCAGTGCAGGCGGCCGCGGAAGTAGAGGACCGGCCGGTCGTCGCGCGGTAGGAGCAGCTCGACCCGGTGGGCGTGGCCGACGATCGGGTGGACGGGGAAGGGGAGGAGGTCGGCGAGCGGCTCGGGGCCGTGGGCGGGCGGGTAGAGGTCGACGCCCAGCCCGGAGCCGGAGACGACGACGACCGCCGGCCGCGGCCACCCCCGCCCGTCCCACGCCGCCACCGCCTCGTCCAGCGCCCGATCGAGAGTCGGGTCGACATCGCGCTCCGATCCGGTCATCGATCCGCGCTCCGATCCGGTCATGAGGCAGATTGTACGGGCAGGGCTCGACGATGCCGAGTTCCGAAGCGGTGACGAATCCGTTATCGTGACGCCTCGCGAGGGCGGGGGCGTCCCCTTCCCCCCTCGAGGGTGGGAAGGGGATCGAGGGGTTGAGGGGGTGATTCAGAAGATGTCCGAGCTCGACAAGCAGATCGACGACCGGCGCGCCAAGCGCCAGGCCCTGGCCGAGGGCGGGATCGAGGTCTACCCGCACGACTTCGACCACGATCTCGAGCCGGCCGGGGT
>CAZLLV010000556.1:0-6188 GCA_964560325.1 uncultured Thermoanaerobaculia bacterium
CCCGAGGACCCCGCGGCGCCGGCGCCCGACGGCTACGAGCTCGAGGTGGCGGCCGACGCCGGCTTCGCCACCGCCCGCGCCGCCGGCCCGGAGCCGCCGGAAGCGCCCGGCCTCGATCTCCCGGACGGCCGTCCCGAGGCGCGCTACTACCGGGTGCGGGGCTTCGTCCTCCCGGAGGGCGAGGAAGGGGAGAGGCTCCACGGCCCCTGGTCGAACACGACGCGGGTGCCGGGGAGCGAGCGCGACGACTGGGTGGAAGCGGGCGAGGCCGCCTTCGAGCCGGCGGCGCTCCTGGCCGTCCACCGGGCGCTCCTGCGCCTGGCGTCGGCCCGCGGCGACCTGTTGGCGCTCCTCTCGCTGCCGCGCCACTACCGGACCGGCGACGCCCTCGACCACCGGGCGGCGCTCACCCCCGGCGGCGATCCGGGATCGGTGGCCGGCGGCGTGCCGCCCCTAACCCTGGGCGAGACGGCGGTCCTCGGCTTCGGCGCCCTCTACCACCCCTGGCCGATCACCCGGGGCGGCGAGGACGGCCGGGCCTTGCGCCTCCAGCCGCCCGACGGCGCCGCGGCCGGCTCCCTGGCGGGGTTCGCCCTCGGCCCCGGCGCCTGGCGGGCGCCCGCCAACCGGCCCCTCGCCGGCGTCCTGGCCCTCGAACCGCCTCTCGGGCGCGAGGGGTGGGCGCGGCTGGCGGCGGCCGGGATCAATACCCTGGTGCGCGACCCCCGGGGGTTCTTGCTCCTCTCCGCCGACACCCTGAGCGCCGACGAGAGCGTGCGGCCGATCTCGGTGCGGCGGCTCCTGATCCTGCTCCGGCGCCTCGCACTCGCCGAGGGCGAGACCTTCGTCTTCGAGCCCAACGACCCGTTCCTGGCCGAGCTGGTCCAGGACCGCTTCGACACGGTGCTCGGCGACCTCTACCGCCGCGGCGCCTTCGCCGGCGCCACCCCGGAAGCCGGCTTCCGGGTGATCACCGACGCCTCGGTCAACCCGCCCGGGTCCCTCGACCGGGGGCGCTTCGTCACCGAGCTGCGGGTGGCGCCGGCCCGCGCCCTCGCTTTCCTCACCGTGCGCCTGATCGGAGGCGGCCCGGAGCGGCTCGTCGTCCAGGAGGTGGCCTGAGCCATGCCCGAGGACTTCGAGTACCCGTTCACCACCTTCAACTTCCGGATCGCGATCCAGGTCGCCGGCCTCACCCGCAAGCCGCTGTGCGCCGCCGAGTTCTCCGAGTGCGATGGCCTGGAGGTGAGCCTCGAGCCGAAGACCTTCCGCGAGGGGGGCAACAACCTGCGGCCGATCCACCTGGTGGGGCCGGTGAGCTACGGCCAGCTCACCCTCAAGCGGGGCATGACCCACGACTTCGGCCTCTGGGAGTGGTTCGAGGCGGTGCAGGCGCCGGGCGGCAGCGGTGTGCGCGCCTCCGGCCGGGTCTCGATCATGCCGGCGAACCCGAAGGCCGACCCCAAGGAGGCGAGCGTCGCCTTCCAGCTCTCCGGCTGCCTGCCGGTCAAGCTCAAGATGCCGGGGCTGAACGCCAAGGACGGCGGCATCGCCGTCGAGGAGCTCCAGGTCGCCTACGAGACGCTGAGCCGGGTCAAGCCGGCCGCCGGGAGCGGCGGGGGAGGTGCGGCGTGACCCCGACCAAGCTGGTCAAGGCGATCCTCCAGGAGATCTCCTGGGACGACAAGGGGAACCCCACCGACGGCCAGGAGATCGTGCCGGTGCAGTTCAACCCGGACTCCTTGAAGGTCTCCTTCTCCAACCAGAACGCGAGCGGCGACCAGCGCGGTGCTTCGGCGATCCAGTTCGTCGGCACCGGCACCACCAAGCTCTCATTCGACCTCTGGTTCGACGTCACCAATCCGGAGCACGTGCTGGTCGACAAGGCGGAGCACACCCTGGTGCGGGAGTCGGAGGACCAGGCCCCGAAGGGCACCGCGCCGCCGGCCGACGTGCGCGAGCTCACCGGGAAGGTCGTCCACTTCATCACTCCCGACACGAAGAACAACAAGGGGACCGCCAAGGACCCGAAGTACATCCCGCCCGGCCTGCGCTTCCTCTGGGGGAGCTTCGTGTTCGAGGGCGTCGTCGACTCGATCAACGAGAGCCTGGAGTTCTTCTCTCCCGAGGGCCGCCCCCTGCGCGCCAAGGTCTCGATCTCGATGACCAAGCAGGAGATCTTCTTCAAGATCCAGGAGAAGGGCGTCGCCCCCGCTCCCCCCCATCAGGCCAAGGAAGGCGACACGGTGGCAGACCTCAAGGGCAACAGCTCCGGCAATCCCGAGGGCTGGCAGGACATGGCCGCCGCCAACGGCGTCGAGAACCCCCGGCTGCTCGAGCCCGGCTCCTTGATCGACACCAGCGCCGGGATCTCGGGCGGCCTCTCCGGCGGGCTCGGCGCGGGTGTGGGCGGCGGGCTCTCGGCCGGCGTCTCCGGCGGCATCGGAGGCTCGGCCGGCGTCGGCGGCGGGCTGTCCGCGGGGGCCGGCGTGGGGGCCGGGTTCGGGGCCGGCGTAGGGGCCGGAGCGTCCCTGGGCGGCGGCTTGCGGGCCGGCGTGGCGGGCGGCGCCGGAGCCGGCGTCGGAGCCGGGGCCGGCATCGGCGGCGGGATCTCCGGGGGAATCGGCGGTGGGATCGGGGGCGGGCTGGGCGCCGGCCTCGGCGGTGGCATCTCCGGAGGGATCGGAGGCGGGATCTCGGGCGGCCTGGGCGGCGGCCTGTCCGGCGGGGTGGGCGGGAGCCTGGGCGGTGGACTGTCGGGCGGCCTCGGCGGGAGCGCGAGCTTCGGCGGCGCCGCCGCCAGCGCCAGCGCCAAGGCCAGCGCCTCCTTCGACGCGAGCTTGAAGCGATGACCGATCGATCGAGAACAGGAGAGAGGTGACCGATGAGCGTGGTGATCGACGAGTTCGAGGTGGTGGTGGACGGCCCGCCGCCGGCGCCCTCCGGCGAGGGAGGAGCGGACGCTCCGCAGCCGCCGGCGCAGCCGCCGTCCGCCGGCCTCGATCCCGAGGACGTGCGCTTCCTGGTCGACCGGCGCGAGCACCGGGCGGCCCGACTCTTCGCCCACTGACGAATCGACCCGACGCGCCATGACCGAACGCAGCGCCACCCCCGGCTTCCGCTCTTCCCGCCCCCACCTGGCGGTGGACGGCCAGGCGGTGCCCGGCCTGGCCGACGGCCTCCTCTCCCTGTCGGTGGAGGAGACCACCGCCGGCCTCTTCTCGTGCGCCGCGACGTTCGGCAACTGGGGCACCGGGCCCGACGGGGTCGGCTTCCTCTACTTCGATGGCCGCGTGTTCGACTTCGGCCGCTCGCTGACCGTCGACATGGGGACCGGCGAAACCCTGGCGCCGGTCTTCGAGGGACGGATCACCGCCCTCGAGGGGCGCTACCCGCGCCAGCAGCCGCCGCAGCTCGAGGTGCTGGCCGAGGACCGCTGCCAGGACCTCCGCATGGCGCGCCGCACCCGGACCTTCGAGGACGTGAGCGACGAGGACGTCTTCACCACCGTCGCCGGCGATCACGGCCTGACGCCGGAGATCGACGTCGACGGCCCGACCCACCGCACCCTCGCCCAGGTCAACCAGAGCGACCTCGCCTTCCTGCGCGAGCGCGCCCGGGCGATCGACGCCGAGGTCTGGGTCGAGGGGGCGAAGCTCTTCGCCCAGGCGCGGGCCCGGCGCAAGGCCGCGGCCTCCGTGACCCTGACCTACGGCCAGGAGCTCCGCGAGATCGTCGCCAGCGCCGACCTCGCCCACCAGCGCACCCGCCTGGCGGTGGGGGGCTGGGACGTGGCGGCCAAGGAGGCGATCGAGGAGGAGATCGGCGAGGAGGAGATCACCGGCGAGCTGGGCGGCGGCCTGTCCGGCAGCACGGTTCTCTCCCGCAGCTTCGGCGAGCGCGCCGAGCGCATCGTCCACAGCGTGCCGCTGACCGGCGAGGAGGCGCGCGCCGAGGCCGGCGCCTGCTACCGTGCCGCCGCCCGCCGCTTCCTGACCGCCGAGGGGATCGCCGAGGGGGACGGCCGGATCAAGGTCGCCACCCACGTCACCCTCCAGGGGCTCGGACCGCTCTTCAACGGCCCCTGGTACGTCTGTGCCGTCCGCCACACCTTCGACCACCGGTCAGGCTTCCGGACCCGCTTCTCCTGCGAGCGGCCGGGGCTGGGAGCGAGCTGATGCTCGACTCGACCCTCCTCGACCAGCTCGCCGCGGCGCGCGCCCCGCGTGGCTACGGCGGCCTGTTCTACGGCGTCTACCCGGCGCTGGTCGCCGACGTGGTCGATCCGGACAACCAGGGCCGGGTGCGGGTGCGGCTGCCCTGGTCGCCCGACCCCGCCGGTAAGTCGTACGAGGCGTGGGCGCGGCTCGCCACGATGATGGCCGGCGCCGACCGGGGGAGCTGGTTCGTGCCCGACGTGGGCGACGAGGTGCTGGTCGCCTTCGAGGGCGGCGAGCCGCGGCGGCCGTACGTGGTCGGCGCCCTATGGAACGGCAAGGACGCGCCCCCCGAGCCGATGGACGGCGCCGGGCGCAACGAGAAGAAGGTCCTGCGGTCGCGGAACGGCGTGAAGGTGACCCTCGACGACGCCGACGGCCGCGAGCGCCTGGTGCTCGAGACCCCCGGCGGCCAGAAGGTCACCCTGGAGGACGGCCCGGGGCGGATCGAGGTGGTCGATTCGAACGGCAACTCGATCGAGCTCGCGGCCGCCGGGATCACCGTCAACGCCGCCTCCAAGCTCACCGTCCAGGCCGCCCAGGTCGAGGTCACCGCCGGCATGGTGACGGTCAACGCCGGGATGTCGAAGTTCTCCGGCGTGGTCCAGGCCGACACCGTGATCACCAACTCCGTCGTCTCCGCCTCCTACACCCCCGGCGCGGGAAACATCTGGTGAAAGGCCATGGACATGAATAGAGCTCGATACTCGAACGCGGTGGGCGGGGGCGTCCCTTTCCCCCCGGAGGGTGGGAGAGGGATCGAGGGAGAGGGGGGAGATCCGATATGACTCATGCGATCGAATGGCTCGCCCCCGCCCCGCTCTGGGACCTGGCGCTCGAGGACGCCGGCAACCGGCGCTTCCGGGAGCCGGTGGTGCTGCGCTACGCCTCCGACGCCTTCCTCGACGAGCTGACCGCCGATCTGGCTCCCGCTCCGGCGCAAAACGGCGGCGCTCCGGCCGGCCTGGCGGCGCGCGTCGCCCGCCCCGAGACCTGGGAGCGGCCGGCGACCGGCTGGGCGGCCGAAGGCGACGAGTCCCTGGGCGCGGCCCTCAAGCTCTACCAGCCGGCCCACCGGCGCTACTACCTGGTGGCGGCGAACCTGGTCTGCCGGCGCACCGGCCTGCCCGGCCGCAAGGTCGACCCGGCGGCGGGCGAGCGGACCTCGATGCTGGTGCGGCGCCTGGCGCCCCGGAACGGCGTCCCGGCCCATCCCGTCGATCCCGCCGACCCGTCCACCTACGTCGAGCAGGGCTGGGTGGGCGACCGCACCGCCGGGCACTGGGAGCCGGTGCCGGCGGACGCCGCGCCCCTCGCCGGCGAGGAACGCCTGGCCCTCTTCGCCCTGCCGTTCCAGGACGCCTCCGGCCAGCGCCGGCGCCTCCACGCCGCGCTCCTCCCGGTGGCCGGCCGCGAGCTCTACGAGGGCGCCGCGCCGGCCGGCGACCCGCCTGAGATCCCCGCCGCCCCGGGCGACGACCTGGCCGCGCTCGACGACCCCCGGAAGGCGGCGTGGGCCTCCGGTCCGTTCCTCGCGCTCCGCGACCTGGCGAGCTCCGAGCCGCCCGCCGACCTGACCTCGGCGATCGCCCGGGAGCTCCTGCGCTTCGCCCTCCTCGACCTCGCCGACCTGCTGATCGCCGAGCTTCCCGAGCTGTGGGACGCCCTGGCGGCCGGATCGAAGGCCGGGCTCGACGCGCCCCTGGCCGCCGTCTACGACCGCCTCGTCCAACCGCTCCCGTGGGGTGGGAGCTGGCGCCTGGCGCTGGTGCGGGCCGACGACCAGCGGGACGTGCTGCTGCGCGGCGCGCCGCTGCCGCCGGGTACCACCCCGGTGATCCCGGCGAACCTGACTCTGGCCTCGATCCGCCCGGCGGCGGCGCTCCTCTTGGGCGGCCTCCTCCAGGCCCACCTCTACGCCGCCTTCGACGCGACGCCCCCCGCCGGCCCGCCGGGGCGCGGCGCCGCCGG
>CAZLLV010000557.1:0-3991 GCA_964560325.1 uncultured Thermoanaerobaculia bacterium
CGCCCCGCGCCCCCGCCCCCCCCCGCCCCCCCCCCCCCCGCCCCCCCCCCCCCCCGCACCACCCGCCCACCCCACCCCGACCCCCCCTACTCGGCCGCCAGCGCCCGCTTCGGATCGATCGCCGCCGCACGCCGTGCCGGCAGCCACGCCGCGAGCAGCGCCACCGCGGAGAGCAAGCCCACCGCCGCCGCGTACGTCCCCGGCTCGAGCGCCGGCGTCTGGTAGAGCAGGCTCTCGAGCGCCCGCGCCAGGGCCACCGCTCCCACCGTCCCCACCACCGCGCCCGCCAGGACCAGACGCGCCCCCTCGCGCGCGATCATCCCCACCACCACCCCCGGCCGGGCCCCCAGCGCCATTCGCACCCCGATCTCCTGCCGCCGCCGCGCCACCGAGAACGCCATCAGACCGTACACCCCCGACGCCGCCAGCGCCGCCGCCGTCAGTGCGAACCCCACCATCAAGAGCGCCTGGAACCGCGGGTTCGTTCGCGCGTCCGCCACGTCCGCCACCAGCGGCCGCACCTCCGGCACCGGCACCCCCGGCAGCGCCCGCCGCAGCTCCGCGCGCACCGCCCCCGCCACCCGCTCCGGATCGCCCGACCCCGCCACCTCGACTAGCCAGGTCTGGTGCACCCAGGGGATCTGCGCGTACGGCAGGAAGACCGTCGGCTGCGGCGCCTCGTCCAGGTCCACGTCCCGCAGATCCTCCGCCACCCCCACCACCAGCCGCGGATCGCCGTCCGGCGGACCGAAGTGGAGCGCCTTGCCGACCGCCTCCTCCCCCGGCCAGAGCCGCTCGGCCGCCGTCCGGCTCACCACGATGACCTCGCTCTCCGGACCGTCCGCCTCGGTGAAGCCGCGCCCCCGGAGCACCGGGAGGTCGAGCGCCTCGAAGTAGCCCGGGGTCACCGCGCGCCACTGGACCATCGGGTAGTGCCCCTGCGCGTCCGGCTCGCGGCCGGGCACCGCCACCGAGTTCGCGGTGTAGAAGCCGGCGAAGGGCGAGCCGACCGAAGCGCCGGCGCGCTCGACGCCCGGCAGCGCCTCCAGCCGCCGGCCGATCTCCGCCGCCACGCTCGCCCGCACGTCCCCGTCGTACTCCGCCTCCGGCAGGTCGACCCGCACCGCGAGCACGTCGCTCGCGTCGAAGCCGGGGTCGACCTGGAGCAGGCGCAGGTAGCTGCGCGCGGTCAGGCCGGCGCCGATCAGGAGCGTCACGGCGAGGGCGAGCTGGGTGACGACCAAGCCGCCGCGCAGCCGCGCGGTCGAGACGGTCGTGCCCGACCCGGAGGCGCCGCCGGTGCGCAGGTCGCGGCCGGGATGGCTGCGCGAGGTCTGGAGCGCGGGCAAGAGGCCGAACACCAGGCTCGAGACGAGCGCGACGGCGAGGGCGAAGGCGAGCACCCGCGCGTCGACCGCCGCCTCGGCCAGGCGCGGCACCTCCTCCGGGCCGAAGTGGCGGACCAGCTCGACCGCCACCCAGGCGAGGAGCAGGCCGAGCCCGGCGCCGAGGGCGGCGATCGTGGCGCTCTCGCCCAGGAGCTGGCGCACCAGCCGCCGGCGCGAAGCGCCGAGCGACACCCGCACCGCCATCTCCCGTCCACGCGCCGCGCCGCGGGCGACGAGCAGGCTCGACACGTTGACGCAGGCGATCAGCAGGAGGAGCCCGACCGCGCCCAGGAGCACCAGGAGCGCCCGGTCGACCTCCGGGCCGACCAGCGACTCGCGGAGCGGGATCACCTCCGACCCCCACGCCCGGTTCGGCTCCGGGTAGCGCTCGCCGAGGCGCCGCGCCACGCGCTCGAGATCGGCGGCCGCCTCCTCGACCGACACCCCGTCGGCGAGCCGCGCCACGACCTGGAAGTCCTTCTCGCCGCGATCCCAGCGCGGCATCTCGACCAGCGGCGTCCACGCCTCGGCCCCTTCGGGAAAGACCGCTCCGGGTCCGAGCACACCGGCGATCCGGTGGGGCACACGGTCGAGGATCACCCGCTGCCCGACGATCGCCGGATCGGCGCCGAAGTCGCGGCGGAAGAGCTCGTGCGAGAGCAGCACCCAGGCCGCGTCGCCGCCCGGCTCGAAGGCCTCCGACGGCAGGAGCGATCCGGCCGCAGGGGTCAGGCGGAGGAGCGGGAAGAACCCCTCGGTGACCGGGGCGGACTGGATCTGGCGCGCCTCGGCCGTACCGTCCTGGGACGGGACCTCCAGGCTGGCGTTGCGCAGATCGACCGCGGCGAGCTCCTCGAACGCCTCCGTCTCGCGCCGCCAGTCGAGCAGGTTGGGCAGCGAGACGGAGAAGCGCTCGCCCTGCGGCGTCGTCTCGAAGACGCGGACCAGCCGGTCGGGCTCCTCGAACGGCAGGGCGCGGAAGACGACCGCGTCGGCGACGCTGAAGAGCGCGGTCGACGCGCCGATGCCGAGGGCCAGGATGAGCACCGTCGCGAGCGTCAGCGTCGGCTGGCGGCGCACCTGGCGCAGCGCCCACGAGAGGTCCTGGAGCAGCTCGTCGCGCAGGGTCGCGCGGCGCTCGCCGGTCTCGACCGTGCGGGCGATCGAGCGGCACTCGCGCGCCACCCGGCCGGGATCGCCGAAGCGGCGGAGCGCCTCGCGCCGCGCCGCGGCCGGCTCCATCCCCTCGGCCACCAGGTCGTCGATCCGCCGCTCCAGGTGGAAGCGCAGCTCCTCGTCGACCTCGTCGCGGTAGGCGCCGGGGACGAGCAGCCGGAAGGTGCGGCGCACACCGTGAGGAAGCCTCACGGCGACGCCGTCCCCAGCACCTTGCCGACCGCCGCGGTGTAGCGCTCCCAGGTCGCTTCGCGGGCGCGCAACCGGGTGCGGCCCTCGGTCGTCAGCCGGTAGTACTTGGCCCGCCGGTTGTTCTCCGAGCGCCCCCACTCGGCCTCGATCCAGCCGCGCTTGGCGAGCCGGTGCAACGCCGGGTAGAGGGCGCCCTCCTCGACCAGGATCTCGTCGTCGGTGCGCCGGCGGATCGAGTCGGTGATGGCGTAGCCGTGGAGCGGCTCCCAGGTGAGGGTCTTCAGGATCAAGAGGTCGAGGGTGCCGCGCACCAGCTCCAGGTCTTCGGTCTCGGGTCGGCTCATCGTCTCTCCCATAACCATTCGAGGGGAGAGTGTAGGGGGCCACCCCTCAGAAGTCAAGGGGAGTGCCCGCTCGCCGTAGGACGTCCACGGACGGCGCGATCCGGTGGCGGCCTACGCTCTCCGTGTCTCGAGTCGGCCCCCGCCGCGAGCGCTTTCTGGTAACGTGCCCGACAGCGTAGCTCGTCCCCTATCTTTTGTCGTTTCCAAGACTTCGAGGCTGAAGCCGTGAACCAGATTCTCCGATCGCTCGACCGCCGTCTCCGTCCCGCTCTCGTGCTGCTGGTGGCCGCCGGGGCCCTCTTCGCCGCGGCGCCCGTCACCGCCCAGCCGGTGTTCTCCAAGTCGTTCGCCCCGGCGACCATCGGGGCGGGGAGCGCCTCGCGCCTGACGTTCGTGATCGACAACGGAGACATGGGCTCTCCGGCGGCCGACCTCGCCTTCACCGACGTCCTGCCCGCCGGCGTGACCCTCGCCGACCCGGCGAGCGCGGCCAACACCTGCGGCGGCGTGGTGACCGCGCCGGGGGGCGGCACGACGATCGAGCTGAGCGGCGGCAGCCTCGGCCCCGGTGCCTCGTGCACGATCGCGGTCGACGTGACCTCGTCGACGATCGGGACTCATATGAACGTCTCGGGCGATCTCACGTCGACCGCCGGAAACAGCGGGACGGCGACCGCCGATCTCACGGTCGATGCGGAGCGCCCGGGCTTCACCAAGAGCTTCTCGGCCGCGTCGGTCGGTCTCGGGAGCACCGTCACGCTCACCTTCACCCTCGACAACGGCTCGGGCATGGCGAACCGCTTCAATCTCTCCTTCAACGATCCGCTGCCCGCCGGCCTCGTCGTCGCGGGTCCGTCGAACGCGGGCGGCACCTGCCCGGCGGCCGACGCC
>CAZLLV010000558.1:0-7181 GCA_964560325.1 uncultured Thermoanaerobaculia bacterium
TCCGAGTCTGCAAGCGGGAGATGTCGCTCGAGCGGGTGACCATCGAGCGCGGCGGCGAGCGCTTCGCGGCCGCGGACATCTCGCCCGCCCGGCCGCTCGAGTTCGAGCTCGGGGCGATCCTGACCGTCCACGCGCCCGACGTGGAGACGCTCGGCGCGGGCAAGCACTCGATCGCGCTCGACTTCGAGGCCGAGCCGTTCGGGCGGCTGACCTTCAAGGTGAAGGACGCGATCGCCGCCACCACGCCGGAGGTGAAGGTCCCGTACGACAAGGAGCGCAACGACGACGAGGATGTGATCGCGAACCGCCGGCGGTTCGTCGAGGAGGTCACGGGCGTCGAGCTCGCGCACGTGTCGAAGTACTCGTTCGATCCGCACACGACCCAGGGCAACGTCGAGAACTTCACCGGCGTAGCCCAGGTGCCGATCGGCTTCGCCGGACCGTTGACGGTCAACGGCGAGCACGCCCAGGGCGACTTCATCATCCCGCTCGCCACCACCGAGGGCACGCTGGTCGCGTCGTACAACCGGGGCATGAAGGTGCTCAACCTCTCGGGCGGCGTGCTGTGCACGGTCCAGGACGACTGCATGCAGCGGGCGCCGGTCTTCATCTTCGACTCGGCGCGCGGGGCACGCGACTTCCGCGACTGGGTCGACGAGCACATGCCGCAGATCCGCCAGGCCGCCGAGGAAACCTCGTCGATCGCCAAGCTGCTCTTCATCGACACCTACCTGGCCAACAAGTTCGCCTACCTGCGCTTCAACTTCTCGACCGGCGACGCGGCGGGCCAGAACATGGTCGGGCGCGCGACCTTCGCCGCCTGCTCGTGGATCCTCGAGCACAACTCCGAGATCCGCCGCTTCTACCTCGAATCGAACCTGGCGACCGACAAGAAGGCGTCGCACGTCAACGTCATGCGCACCCGGGGCAAGCGGGTGACCGCCGAGGCGACCATCCCGCGCGACGTGCTGGTCCAGCACATGCGGGTCGAGCCGGCGAGCCTCCAGTACCACGCCGGGGTGGCGAACGTCGGCGCCTTCCTCTCCGGCGCCAACAACAACGGGCTGCACTCGCCGAACGGCATCACCGCCATGTTCATCGCCACCGGCCAGGACGTGGCGAACGTGTCGGAGTCGTCGGCCGGCATCATCTACAGCGAGCTGACCGACGACGGCGGCCTCTACCTCTCGCTCACCATCCCGTCGCTGATCGTCGCGACCTACGGCGGCGGCACGAGCCTCGCGACGCAGCGCGAGTGCCTGGAGGTGCTCGACTGCTACGGCCGCGGCAAGGTGCGCAAGCTGGCCGAGATCGTGGCGGGCGTGTCGCTCGCGGGCGAGATCTCGCTGGCGGCGGCGATCTCGTCGTTCGACTGGGTGTCGAGCCACGAGCAGTACGGCAGGAACCGTTGAGGGTGACCGAGGAGGAGCGGGAGGGTACCGGTCCGCCCGGACCTTCCGCCGTAGCCGAGCCGGAGTGGGAGATCCTGGTCGAGCGCCCCGGGCACGGCATCGTCCGGCGGATGATCACCACCCAGCGCCACTTCCTCGGCCTCCTCTTCGGCGGCCTCACCGCCTGGAGCCGCGACCTGCCGGAGCGGCGCAAGACCGGCTTCCGGTACTTCCTCGCACGGCTGGTGGCGCTTCTCGTGCGGCCCTTCCTCGACCGCCGGCTCGTCCGCCTCCCCTTCCCCGTCCAGCTCCGCCGCCGGCTGGAGGATCTCGGTCCGACCTACATCAAGCTCGGCCAGGTGCTCGCGATGCGCGAGGACGTGCTGCCGCCGGCGATCACCCAGGAGCTGGGCAACCTCCTCGATCGCCTGCCGGTGGTGCCGTTCGAGCGCTACGTCGAGCTCGTCTCCGCCGCCCTCGGCGCGCCGGCCGGCGAGGTGTTCGCGTCGATCGACCCGCGCCCGCTCGGCTCGGCCTCGATCGCCCAGATCCACCGCGCCCGCACCCGCGAGGGGGACGAGGTGGTGCTGAAGCTGGTCAAGCCGGGCATCCGCGAGACCCTCCAGCGCGACGCGGTGCTGCTCAAGATCCTCGGCTTCTTCCTCCAGATGCTCCTGCCCCGCTTCCAGCCGCGGCGGATGATCGGCGAGTTCGTCGAGTACACCCTGAAGGAGGTCGACCTGCGCCGCGAGGCGGACAACGCGGAGACCTTCGCGGCGAACCTCCAGGATCTCGACGGCGTGGTCTTCCCACGGATCTTCCGCGCCTACAGCAGCCGCGACCTCCTGTGCATGGACTTCCTGGCGGGCGTCAAGCCGACCCATCCGCGCGCGCTGGCCCTCGCGGACGAAGAGAAGGACCGGCTGGTCGAACTCGGCGCGGCGTCGATCATCCGCATGCTCTACCGCGACGGCTTCTTCCACGCCGATCTCCACCCCGGCAACCTCCTGATCCTGCCCGGGCCGAAGCTCGGCTTCATCGACCTCGGGATGGTCGGCCGGTTCAGCGAGGAGCTGCGCCGGACACTGCTCTACTACTACTACTGCCTGGTGATGGGCGACGCCGAGAACGCGGCCCGGTACCTGGCGGCGGTGGCTGAGCCGATGTCGGGGAGCGACGTGACCGGCTTCCGGCGCGAGGTCGAGGAGGTCTGCCGGCGCTGGCAGCGGGCCTCGTCGTTCGAAGACTTCTCGCTCGCGCAGCTCATCCTGGAGTCGGTCGGCCGCGGCGTCCAGTACCGGATCTACTTCCCCGTCGAGACGGTGCTGATGGTCAAGGCGCTCGTCACCTTCGAGGGGGTCGGGCACGTGCTGCGCCCCGGCTTCGACGTGGCGGAGGTCTCGCAGACGCACATCAACCGGATCTTCCTCCACCAGTTCAGCCCCATGCGGCTGGCGCGCGAGGGGCTGCGCGGCGCGCCCGAGCTGATCGACGCGCTGGTCAAGGCGCCGATGCTGGTCACCGAGGGGCTGCGCCTGCTGGAGACGACCACCCGCCGGCCGGCCGAGAACCCGTTCGCCGGCCTGCGCGGGACGCTCTTCGGCGGCTTCTGCATGCTCGCCGGTGCGATCCTGCTCGCGAGCGGCGTGCCGTGGTACTACTCCGCCGTCCTCTTCGTGGTCGGCGTGCTGCTGGCTCTGCGGCCAGGGAAGTGACGCGATGAGCACCGTCTCCGACGAGGCGCCCTACCTCTACGCCGAGCAGTTCCCGCACTACGAACCCTTCGAGCCCGGCTATCTGCGCGAGGTGGTCGAGGACGTCTTCGGGCCGGCGGTCGAGCACTACTTCCGGCCGGAGCTCCTGGGCGGCGAGCACATCCCCGAGCGCGGACCGGTCATCGTCGCCTGCAACCACAGCGGCAACTCCTTCCCCTGGGACGGCATGGTGCTCGACGCCCACCTCTGGAGCCGCGACGGGCTGGCGCCGGAGAAGAAGGTCCGGACCGTCTTCGAGAAGGAGCTCACCACCACCTGGTGGATGCGCCCGTTCGGGATCGACAACTTCTGGCGCCGCGGCGGCGGCGTCGACATGACCTTCGACAACTTCTCGCGCCTGCTCGAGCGCGGGGAGCGGGTGCTCTACTTCCCGGAGGGGGTGCCCGGGATCGGCAAGGGCTTCTTCCGGCGCTACCGCCTCCAGCGCTTCAGCTCGAGCTTCGTGATCCTGGCGGAGCGCCACCGGGCCCCGGTCGTGCCGATCCACATCGTCAACGCGGAGTGGACGATCCCGTTCTGCTTCACGCTGCCCTGGATCGACCGGCTGGCCGAGCGGTACCTCGGCGTCCCCTTCCTGCCCCTGCCGGCGGCGCCGCTCGGCCTGCTCTTCCCGTTCCTCTTCTACCTGGCGCTACCGGTGCGGATGGTCTTCGTCGCCGAGCCGCCGATCGACGTCGCCGCCTGGATGGCCGAGGCGCGCGAGAAGGGCCCCGGGCTCGACGATCGAGAGCTCGCGCGCGGGGTGGCGGAGCGGGTCCGCACACTGATGCAGGAGCAGCTCGACCGGCGGGTCGAGGAGCACGGGAAGCGGCCGTACGACGCGCGGTCGCTCGTCTCTCATCTGACGCGCCACTGGCGCCGGCTGCCGCGCATCCTGCCGACCGGCTGGACGTTCGCCTTCGTGCGCCACGAGCGGGACCGCCGCCGGCCGCCGGCGCGGAACCGCCTCCACGCGATCGTGCGGGACTGGGATCTGCTCTTCTACTACCTGCCGCTCGGCTGGCCGCTGATCGCCCTCGCGCGGCGCTTCCGCGTGCCGCCGTACGGCTTCCGGGGGCTCACCCCGAAGGAGCGCCGGGAGCGGGAGGGGAGCTTCCACTGGCATCTTCGTGAGCGGCCGTTGCCACCTCGACCGGATCGACCGCGCGGGGGAGGAGAAGCCAGAGACGGCCGGAGTGCTTCATGAGGCCGGCGATCTCGGCCGCCAGGTCGCCCGGGCCCCAGAAGACGTCGCCGCGCACCGGGCCGCGGATCGCCCCGCCGGTGTCCTGGGCCACCATCAGGCGGCGCAGCGGCACGTCCGGCGCCCGCTCCCTCCCCTCCTCGATCGCCTCCGGATCGGGGCGCTCGGCGGCGAGCCAGACCGGAGCGCCCATCGGCAGGAACCCGGGGTCGACCGCCAGCGACCGGCCGGGGGTCAGCGCCACGCCCAGGCTGCCGAGCGGACCGAGGCCGCGCAGCTCGCGGAAGAAGACGTAGGACGAGTTCGCCCGCATCACCTCGACCGCCTCCTCCGGGTTCGCCTCCAGCCACTCGCGGATCGACTGCATCGACACCTCCTCGAGCGGCATCGCCCCCTGGTCGACCAACACCTTGCCGATCGCCGTGTAGGGGTGGCCGTTCTGGCCCGCGTAGCCGAGGCGCATCACGCTCCCGTCCTCGAGCCGCACCCGGCCCGAGCCCTGGATCTCGAGGAAGAAGGCGTCGACCGGATCGTCGACCCAGACGATCTCCAGACCGCGGCCGCCGAGGCTGCCCTCGGTGATCGCCTCGCGGTCGAAGTAGGGGCGAAGGCGGTTTCCCTCGAGCCGGCCGGCGACCCGCCGGCCCTCCAGATCCTCGCGGAACTGCCCGAGATCGACCTGGACCAGGTCGCTCGGTACCGCGTGGAGCGGAGTCTGGTACTCCCCGTGGCGCCGCCGGCTGCCGTCGAGGCTCGGCTCGTAGTAGCCGGTGAAGAGCCCTTCCGGGTCGCCGCCGTCGGTCGCCGCCCAGGCGCGGAACTCGCGCTCGAAGAAGGCGCGCACCGCGTCCGCCCCCGCGCCTCGGAGCCGTGCCGCCTCGGCGCACGGCGCCCGCCAGTCCGCCGCCGTGCCGCCGAGCCCCTTCGGCCCGATCGGGGCGTCCGCCGGCCGCGGGCCGAACGCCCGGCAGGTGGCGAGCAGCGCCGGCAACGCCTCGGACGGGTCGTCCTCCGCCCAGCCCGGGAGCTCGTCGATCTCCGCCGGCCGCAAGACCAGCTCCGGCGGCGGCGGCTCGGCCGGCTCCTCCGGCGGCACGTCGGCCGGGAAGCGCGGCTCCGGCACGTCGACCGTGGGCCGCCGGTCTTGCCAGAGCACCCAGACCATCGACAGAAGGATCGCGATGACGAGAATCAGGAGGGAGACGAAGAGAGCGTAGCGTCGTGACATCGGCTCACTCGGGACGCAAACGCCGGGCCATCACGCCGTCGCAGCCGGGGGTCGCGAGCACCTCTGCCACCCGCCGGTGGCTCGCCGGGTCGAGGATCAGCTCGAAGTGGCCGCCGGAGAGGAGGAACGGCTGCCCCACCAGCCGCTCCCGCTCACCGGGCGAGAGGGCGAGCTGGCTGGCGAGCGTCGCGTGCAGGTCTCCCGGCGCCGTGGCGAGGTCGTAGGCGTAGGAGCCGCGCCGCAGCCGGCGATCGCCGGTGAAGAGAGTGCGCCAGCCGCCCTCCGCGGCCCGACCGGACCGCTCCAGCACCGCCCGCTGGGCGGTCGGAACGTAGGCGTCGCCGACGAGGTGGTAGCACGGGGTCCGGCCGGGCGGCGGGTCGGCGGCGAGCAGGCGCTGGAACCGGCGCGCCGAGGCGAGCGCGCGAGCGAGGAAGTCGAAGCGTTCCTCGGGCGTACCGAAGAGGTCCGGCCGCCCGGCGCGGTCGAGCCGCCGTGCGACCTCCGGGCCGAAGACCGACCAGCCGTACCGGCGCCAGCTCTCCGGGTCGTACAGGTCGACGTCGAGCGGCCGGCCGTCCGGGTCGACGAAGCGGGATCCGATTCGATCGGGAGGGTCGTGCGGCAGGTCCTCGTAGAGCGACCGGAAGGTGAAGAGCACCTCCGGCAGCATGCGCCGGCCGATCCCCTTCACGTAGGTCCGCCCGCGGTCGATCTCGCGCAGGATGCGGAGGCTCCCGCCGTTCGAGCCGGCGACCAGCACGAGGTGCCGGACGTCGAGCCAGGGCGGCGGCCCAGCGGCTGATCCGGACCGGCTCTCTGCCTGGGCCTCCGCCTCGTCGAGCGACGCGCCGCCGTGACGCACCAGGTAGCGGCAGACGTGGACGCCGTTGCTCTGGCAGATCAGATCGACGGTCAACCGGTCCTCGCCGCGCGCCCGCCGCAGCGCGTCGAGCCGCTCGACCAGGGTCGCCGCCGAGGCGGCGTTGCTCCGCCGCCAGTCGTAGGCGAAGCCGAAGAGGGTCTCCCCCGGCCGTGGAGCCGCCAGATCCCCGCGCCGCCGCCCCGTCGCCGCTAGCGAGTCGAGGAAGGGACCGTAGACCGGCTTCTCGATCGGCCCGATCCGCACGGCATCGAGCACCCCGTAGGGCACGAGCCGGTCGTCTCCGCCGTCTCCGCCGATCGGCAGCGCCAGCTCGTACGCCCCGTCGCGCGGCAGAAACAGCGCCCGCCCGTCCCCCCAGGCGACGTGCCCGGTCGCCGGGTCCTTCATCTTGCTGCCGGTCACCCCGGGCACGAAGACCACCGGCACCTCCGGCGGCTCCGCGGGGACGACGGCCGGCGCGGTCCGCCCGCCGCAGCCGCCGAGCGGAAGGAGCGACAGCAGGACAGCCAGGAGAACGAAGCTCGCGCGCAGCACGGCACCGATCTTAGCCCGGCCGTAAGCCGCTCCCCGCCCTCGTCACCGCCCGACGACCGCCAGCAGCTCGATCAGCGCCAGCACGCCCACACCGCTGAACGGCAGCAGCACCGCCTTGACCACCGGGTGGCGCTTCCAGTGCGAGAAGGCCCCGCGGCGCAGCTCGCGAGCCTCCTCGACCAGC
>CAZLLV010000559.1:0-9347 GCA_964560325.1 uncultured Thermoanaerobaculia bacterium
CTCGTGGCCGCCGTCGTCCCCCACTCGGTCTTGCTCGTCGGCCAGCCGAGATCGTTGAGCACGGTCTTGCGCTCCGCGACCGTGCCGTCGGCCATCGTGCGGCGCTCGACGCTGACCCGGCCGAACGGATCGAAGTGGATCTCCTCGGTCGCGAGCGCGGTGCCGCCGCCGTTCGGCTTGTGGTAGATCCAGACCTTGGCCGGCGTGGTGCCGGAGGCGACGTTGTAAGCGTACTGGGTCCACCCCTCCTGGCTCGGCTTGACGTAGGTCAGGCGCCCGAGTGTGTCGTACTCGTACGTCGTGGCGAGGCCCGCCGCGTCGCGGCTCGTCTTGATCTTGCCGGTGTTGGCGTCGAGGTCGAAGTCGGCCGACTTGAAGCTCTGGCCGGTGTACTGGGAGGTCCTCGGCACGCCGTACTGGTAGGTGTTGTCGAGCCGGTACTTGGGCGACGAGACGGACAGCGGGCAGAGCGCGCCGGTGCCGAGCGCCTGGGTGTCGCCGCCGAAGTGCTCCTCGGCGGTCACGTTGCCGGCGGTGTCCTTCGTGTAGCGGACCACCACGTCGTTCGCTCCGGTGGTGGTGCCGGTTTTCAGCGTCCTCGCGCGGAGCAGGAAGCCGGTCGCCGCCTCGAAGCAGGCCTCGCTCTTCGCCGTCACCCCGCCCTCGGTCACCGTCTGGTGGGTGTAGGTGCCGAGCACCCACGGCGTGGTGGTCGCCGGCTGGCAGGTCGCGCACGAGCCCGGGTTGTAGGCGGTGTAGCTGCTCCGCACGTTGCCGGCGGCGAAGGTGCCGGCGGTGGTCGTCGTGCGGTAGTGGCCGAGCCCGTCGAAGTCGGAGTAGGTGACGTCGGCGGTCTTCGATTCGTCGTCGACGTAGAGCGTGCGCTCGGAGGCGACGCGGTGGTTGGCGTAGCCGTTCGAATTCTCGTATCGCAGGTAGACCTTGCGCAGCACCGTACCGCCCGACTTCTTGATCTCGGCTGACAGGTACCGGGCGGGGCTCGTGCCGTCCGACTGGTTGCGGGTGAACGGCAGGCCGTACTCCGACTCGACCCAACCGGGCGGCTCGGGCGTCTGCGAGTCTTGGTCGTCGGCGTAGACGGAGAAGTAGTAGACGGTCGGGTGGCCCACCGGATCGGTGACGGTGACCTTGTGCTCCTTCGGCTGCCCCGAGGTGTCGAGCACCGGTGCATACGTCCACTGGC
This sequence comes from uncultured Thermoanaerobaculia bacterium, assembly GCA_964560325.1. Taxonomy (GTDB): domain Bacteria; phylum Acidobacteriota; class Thermoanaerobaculia; order Multivoradales; family DATKCC01; genus CAZLLV01. The sequence continues at coordinate 1,205 of CAZLLV010000559.1, forward strand.
CCGTCATGCTTCCCGAAGCGTTCTCGTGGCGCCGGTTCGACAGACCGACCGAGCGCCGGAACGGCTCCCGGTCGGCCGAGGGGTCGAGTCGCGGGCCGAGTCGCGCCGAGCGCTGCGGGTACAGGTACTCGATCCAGGTCCACTCGTACTTGCCGCCGGTCGGCAGCTTCATCCCCCTCAGGTGACCCGAGAGGCTCGACGTACCGGTCGCCGGGCCGGTGTCGTAGTCGGCCACCGGCATGAAGTACTTCGACCCGTCGGGCAGCGTGATGTCGGTCAGGAGCGGCACCGTCTCGGTGCGCGGGATGTCTCCTAGGCCGACGGCGTAGGCGTCGGAGTAGCCGCGCGTGATGGTGGTGTCCGTGTAGTGGAACGTGTAGGTCCCGGTGGTGGCGCCGAAGCTCTTCAGCTCGACCCGGTCGACGACGGAGCCGTAGTGGGTCGCGGCCTTGAAGTAGACCTTCTGGATCCGGCCCTGCGAGTCGGTGATCGTCCAGAGGTTCGAGGAGTAGGTGACCGTGAGGTCGTTGCCGAAGCGGTCCCGCCAGCGTGTCAGGCGGCCGGCGGTGTCGAAGGTCTGGATCGTGCCGTCGGCGAGCTCGAGCTCGCGCGTCGACTCCTTGAACCGCATGTAGGTACCGTCCTGCGAGTAGTGCCAGCCGGAGGTGTTGGTGCCGTCGGCGTGTAGGTTCGGCTTCAGCTCGTGGAGCGCGCCGTCCGGGCTCTCGTAGACCCAGTTGGACGACACGCTGCCGGCGGCCTGGGGCGGGTTCATCCGGCCGAGCGAAACCAGCCAGCCGAGGCCGGCGTTCGACCGCTTGCGGGGGATCGCCTTCAGGTAGAGCTCGTTGCCGTTGGGACCGACCACCTCGATCTCCTCCCACTCCCACACGTTGCCGCTGTAGACCGCGGTCAGGCCGTACGAGAATCCGCCGCCCGCGGGATAGCTCTGGCCCAGCGGGATCGTCAGGTTCAGGTTGCCGTTGAAGACGTTGACGTTCTCCAGCCCGTCGAGCTGGTAGAGCTTCTCGGCGTCGAAACCCTGGACGTGGTTCGGATGGCTCGCCGCCAGCGCGGGAGCGGTGGCGGCGACGAGGAGGAAGACCGCCGCGAGCGCAGCGGGCAGGGCGGAGGCACGAGGGAGCACGAGGGCGTGGGAGCGGGCCATGGCGAGAGGTCTCGGGAACGGGGTGTGCGGATCGGGGCTCACAGGTCGACCCGGGTGGCGAAGAAGGCGAGGCTGTCGGTGTCGACGACCACCAGCACGTCGCCGGTGGCCGCCTCCTCCGGGGGCGGTGCCGTGCTGCCCGCCAGCGGGATCAGGTGTTCGAAAGCCATCTCCAGGCCGCCGTCGTCGGTGCCGTCCTCGTCGTACAGGCTGCCGTCCATCAGGGTGAGGCCCCAGATTCCGCGTGCCTCCGGGAGACCGGGGCGCACGACGACGACCTGCGCGGTCTCCATCCGATCGACCAGCCGGTCGAGCCGCTGGCTCGGACCCCGGCGCAGCGCACCGGCAGGCAGGCCGCGTCGGGGAGCCTCGAAGCCCTCGCCCACGGCGGTGGCGATCGTCCCGGTTTCGAGGTCGACCGCGACCCACACCGACTTCGACGCGACCGGCACCGGCTCGCCGTCGGCGGCCGTCGGCACGAAGATCGCCATGCCGGTCTCGTCGGCGGCCACCACCTCGTCCCGCCGCGAGACACGGGAGAGATAGCCCAGGGGCTCGCGGGCGACGGTGAAGAGCAGTGCCTCGCCGCCCGGCGCGAGGCCGGTGACGACCGCCGCGTCCGCTTCGAGGGAGAGCGTCAGCTCGGGGGCCGGTGGCGCCGCGTCCGGGAGCTCGTCGGTCGGCTCCTCCGGCGATTCCTCTACCGTCTGGGCGATCGAAAGGACCGGGATCGCCAGCGCGAGCAGTGCGATGGCGGGGAAGAGACGGCCGAAGCGGCCGGCGGCAGCGGGCGGACGAGGAGACGAGAAGCGGGGCAGGGTGAGCATCCGAGGTTCCTTTCGAGTCCGAGAGGCGGCCGACGGTTCCGGGCCGCATACACCACCGAAGGGCAAGGAGGGTGCCACGTCGCTCGACGGCGGTCGAGATCGGAGCAAGTCCTGTACGGACAGCTTCTTACGCCCCAGCGGGACCTGCCCCTCCGAAAGCCGGGAGACCTCGAATCGGGTGCTGGCTCCCGATTCGATCGGGCGCTGGCGCCCGATTCTCGGCCGCCTCGCGGAGAGTGGGTCGATGCTTTTCCGGCATTTTTCAGGTGTCGTGAGCGTTGACTTCTGAAAATGACTGCCGATATCGTGAGCTCCATAGAGCCTCTTGCGTCGTGCTGATCCGTGCCTGTGTCGTGAGCGATTCCCCGGAGCTCGCTGCTCGTCTCGAAAAGATCCTCCGCCAACCCGATCTGATCGTGTCGCGCCCGCCCGAGGGTGCCTTTCACGCCTGCGTGGAGGGGGATTCCTTCGACCTGGTGATCGCCTCCGAGGAGTCGATTCCACGTCCCTATTCCGAGACCGTCGCCGTGCTCGGCCGGCTCCCGGACCGTCCGGACCTGGTGGCTCTCCTGAGCCCGGGCCAGCGGGAGGAGCGGGCGGCTCTCCAGGCGGCCGGCGCCTTCGCGGTCGTCGATCGGGACCTGCCGGAGCCGAGCCTTCGCAAGGCGCTGAGCACGCTCGTCCGCCGGCGCCGGGAAGCCGCGGTGGCTCGCCTCCGGGAGGCGCCGCCGCCGGAGCCGCGAGTCGCCGGCGCGACCGGATCCGAGCGATCTTCCATGACGCGGCTCCTGGAGCTCGCCGGCCGGGTCGCCGACGGCGCCAGCTCGGTGCTGATCGTCGGCGAGACGGGCGTCGGCAAGGAGTGGCTGGCGCGTTGGATCCACGAGCGGAGCCCGCGCGCGGCCGGTTCGTTCGTGGCGGTCAACTGCGCGGCGCTGCCGGCGGAGCTCGTGGAGAGCGAGCTGTTCGGCCACGAGCAGGGGGCGTTCACCGGGGCCCACCGGGCGCAGTTCGAGATCGCCCACCAGGGCACCCTCTTCCTCGACGAGATCGCGGAGATGCCGGCCGCCTCGCAAGCGAAGCTCCTGCGAGCGATCCAGGACCGGGAGATCCGCCGGGTCGGGAGCGAGCGGCCGATCCGGGTCGACGTGCGCATCCTGGCCGCCACCAATCGGAACCCGGAGGAGGCGATCCGCTCGAAGCACCTTCGGGAGGATCTCTACTACCGGCTGGGTGTCGTCACGCTGGAGGTCCCGCCGCTCCGGGACCGATCCGAGGACGTGCCGGCGCTGGCGCAGGAGTGTCTCGCCGAGCTCGAGATCCGTCTGCACCGTCCCGATCTGCGTGGCATCGCGCCCGCGGCGCTCGACGCCCTACGGCGATATCGGTGGCCGGGCAACGTGCGGGAGCTGCTGAACGTGCTGGAAAGGGCGGTGCTTCTCGCCGAGGGGCCGGAGATCACCCTCGGCGACCTGCCCGTGGCCGTTGCCCGGCCGCCGGGCGGGGGGCCGCGGGACGTCGACGGGCCGAGCCGTCCGCGGGTGGGGTGGGAGAGCTTCTGGGAGCACACCTTCGACGCTCCGCTGGCCCAGGCGACCGCCGGGGTCACGGAGGAGTACGAGCGGGAGTACCTGCGTCGGCTGCTGGAGCGGACCGGCGGGCGGATCGGCGAGGCGGCGCGACGCGCCGGCGTCGACCAGAAGACCCTCTACGCCAAGATGCGGCGCTACGAGATGGACAAGCGAGTCTTCCGGGCGACCTGAAAGGTTCTCAGCCGTCGTCGCCCATCGCCCGGAGGAGCTCGCGCACCGCTTCGGTCATCCCGACCATCACGGCGCGGGCGACGAGGGCGTGGCCGATGTTGAGCTCCTCGACCTCCGGGATCCGGGCGACGGGTGAGACGTTGGCGGCCGTCAGGCCGTGGCCGGCGTAGACGTGGAGGCCGGCTTCGGTGCCCAGGCGGGCGGCCCGGCGAACCGCTTCGAGCTCGGCGCGGCCGTCGGAGTCGGCGCCGTCGAGCGTCGCCTTGGCGTAGGCGTCGGTGTTGATCTCGAAGCCGGCGACCGCGTCGCGCGGCAGGTCGGCCGCGATCTCGATCTGGCGTGGGTCGGGGTCGAGGAAGAGCGAGACCGCGATGCCGGCCTCCGCGAGCCGGCGGGCGGCGTCCTCGACGCGCTCCCGGTGGCGGGTCAGGTCGAGGCCGCCCTCGGTGGTGATCTCGTCGGGCGTTTCGGGCACCAGCGAGACGAGGTCGGGCCGGTGGGCGAGGGCGACGCCGATCATCGCGTCGGTGGCGGCGATCTCCAGGTTGAGCCGGGTGGTGACGGCGGTGCGCAGGCGCTCGACGTCGTGCTCCTGGATGTGGCGGCGGTCGGCCCGCAGGTGGGCGGTGATGCCGCGCGCGCCGGCCGCCTCGGCGAGCCGCGCCGCCTCGACCGGATCGGGGTAGCCGACGCGGCGGGCCTGCCGGACCGTGGCAACGTGGTCGACGTTCACCGACAGCATCGGTGGGGTCGTCATCCGTCTCCGACGCCGATCGATTCGGCGATGGCGTCGGCGATGCGCTGCGCCAGGGCTTCGATCCGCTCCTGCTCCGGTCCCTCGATCATCACCCGGGCGAGCGGCTCGGTGCCGCTGTAGCGGAGCACCAGCCGTCCGTCGTCGCCCAGCTCCGCCTCGACCTCGCGCACCGTCGCCTCGACCGCCGGGAGCTCGTCGAGCGGCGGCTTCTCGCGCACCCGCACGTTGAGGAGCACCTGCGGGTAGCGCCGGAAGCCCTCCAGCAGCTCGGAGAGCGGGGCGCCGGAGCCGTTGCGCGCTTCGCGGGCGGCCAGGAAGGCGATCTGGAGGGCGGTCAGGAGGCCGTCGCCGGTGGTCGACAGGCCGAGGTGGACCACGTGGCCCGACTGCTCGCCGCCCAGGACGATCTCCCTCTTGCGCAGCGTCTCGACCACGACCCGGTCGCCCACGCCGCAGCGCACCACGGCGATGCCGCGCTCCTCGAGCGCCCGCTCGAGGCCGAGGTTGCTCATCGAGGTGGCGACGATCTGCGGCGGCACGAGCGATCCGCTCGCCGCCAGCTCGGTCGCCCACAGGTAGAGGATGGCGTCGCCGTCGCGCTCGCGGCCGGCGTCGTCGACCAGGATCACCCGGTCGGCGTCGCCGTCGAACGCGGCGCCCAGATGGTAGCCGCCCTCCTCGACGGCGCGCGCCAGCTCGCCCGTGTCGGTCGAGCCGCAGCCCTGGTTGACGTTGCGCCCGTCGGGTTCGGCGTGGATCACCCGCACGTCGGCCCCCAGGCGCTCGAAGAGCGGACCGGCGTAGGCCGAGGCGGCGCCGTTGCCGGTGTCGAGGACGATCCGCAGGCCCTGGAGCGGCCGGCTGCCGGGCAGGGTCGAGCCGAGGGCGTCGAGGTAGCGCTCGACGAGCCCGCCCTCGGGAGCGCCGAGCCGGTAGCCTTCGCCGCCCACCGCCCGCCGCGCCGACAGATCGTCGGCCAGGCGCGCCTCGAGCGCCGTCTCCGCCGCTTCGGTCCACTTGAAGCCCCAAGCGTCGATCAGCTTGATCCCGTTGTCGGGGTAGGGGTTGTGGCTGGCGGAGACGACCACTCCCGCATCGGTGCCGAGGCTGCGCACGAGGTACGCGATGCCGGCGGTCGGCAGGACGCCGAGGTACCGGGGGTCGGCGCCGCCGGCGGCCAGGCCCTCGGAGATCCAGGCGCAGAGCGTCGGGGTCGACTCCCGCGTGTCGCCCCCCACCACCACCTGGGGCTCGCTCTCGCCGGTGCGCTCGCGCAGCGATTCGGCCAGGTGGCGGCCGAGCGTGGTCACGGTCGCGCGGTCGAGCGGATACTTGCCGAACGGGGCGCGAATGCCGTCGGTGCCGAACAGGGTCATCGTTCCTCCGGCGGCCCGTCGAGGGCGTCGGTCGAGAGCTGGGGCGGTTCCATGGGGACCCGGACGCGGACCAGCCCGGGGTCGACGTTCGCGAGCGGATCGGGAGGCAGCACGGAGGCCATCTCCTCGAAAGTCTGGGCGTGACCGTTCAAGGTGACCGGGCGGGTCCTGAGCACGCTCACCGCGTCGATCCGGCTGCGCGGCGCCCGGACCGCGACCTCGGCCGGGGTGGCCATCGGCTCTCCGACGGTCGCGCCGGCGGCCGGTTCGCCGACCAGGTCGACCAGGATCGGCAGGCGTTTGGTGATCTCCTCGTCGAGCGTCAGGTTCAGGGTGTTCGGGTCGAGCGAGACCACCTCCACCCCTTCGGGCACGTAGACCTGCTCGGGCACCAGGGCGACGTCGACCGGGCCGGCCTCGGTCTGCGGCAGCTCGACCAGCACGTTGACCAGGAACGGGTTGAGCGTCCGCACCCGGCGCGAGCCCCCGCGCACCCGCACGTCGATCTGGCGCACCGGGTCCATCACCACCATGTCGTTGGCCGTGTCGTAGGTGACCGAAGCCTCGACCACCCGCTCGCTCTGGCGCTCCCGCTTGTCCCACGACAGGAAGAACCAGAGCGCCACCGCGATCGCGAGCGAGAGCCCACGGATCCACCAGAGCCCCATCCGCTCACTCACGCCGTCATCCTCCCCTTGACCTCGGCCTGGTCCGGCTTGACGTCGGAGATCAGGTACTTGTACAGGTCGTTGCGCAGGCTCTTCGGATCGAGGCCGCGCACCAGCTCACCGTCGAAGGCGATCGAGATCACCCCGGTCTCCTCCGACACGATGACCGCCACCGCGTCGGTCTCCTCGCTGATGCCGAGAGCGGCCCGGTGGCGGGTTCCGAAGTCCTTCGACAGCTCGGGGTTGAGCGTGAGCGGCAGGAACGACGCCGCGGCGGCGATCCGGTCGCCCTGGATGATCACGGCGCCGTCGTGGAGCGGCGTGTCGGGGGTGAAGATGTTGATCAGGAGGTCGTACGAGATGGCGGAGTCGAGCACGATGCCGTTTTCGACGTAGGTGCGCAGCCCGTCGAGCCGCTCGATCACGATCAGGGCGCCGACGCGCCGCGACGACAGGGTGGTCGCCGCCAGCACGATCTCGTTGAAGCTCGATTCGACCTGCTGGCTCTTCGAAAGCCCCCAGAGCGGGTTGCGCCCGAAGCTCGCGAGCGCGCGCCGGATCTCGTGCTGGAAGAGGACGATGATCGCGAACGGCAGGAAGATCAGCAGGCTCTCCAGGATCTGCTTGAGCGTCGGGAGCTGCGCCACCCGGGCGATGTAGTACACGGCGCCGATGAACAGGATGCCGAGGAGCATCTGGACGGCGCGCGTGCCCCGGATGAGGAGCAGCAGGTTGTAGATGACGAGCGCCACCATCAGGATGTCGACCACGTCCCGCCACGGGACGGCCGCCGGAAGCTGCACGAGATCGAGGAGAGGCGTCACGCCGCGCCCTCCCCTAGCGATGCGGCTCCGATCGCGTCCCAGGCGGCGAGGAAGCGCACCGTCTCGTCCACGTCGTGGACCCGCACGATCGCCGCGCCGCCCAGTGCCCCGCGCGCGACCGCGGCCAGGCTCTCCGGCAGCCGCTCGGCGGGTGCCTTGCCGGTGAGCCCGCCGAGGAAGCTCTTGCGGCTCGCGCCGAGGAGGATCGGGAGCCCGAGCCCGGCGAGGCGGGGGAGGGCGCCGGTGAGGGCGAGGTTCTGCTCGGCGGTCTTGCCGAAGCCGATGCCGGGATCGATCACGATGCGGTCGCGGGCGACGCCGGCGGCCACCGCGCGCTCGACGGCGGCGGCGAGCTCGTCGCGCACCTCGGCGATCACGTCGTGGAACCGGATCTCCCGCTGCATGGTGCGGAGGTCGCCCCGGCTGTGCATCAGGACCACCGGGCAGCCGGCGGCGGCGACCACGCCCGCCATCTCCGGGTCGCCGAGGGCGGAGACGTCGTTCACCAGGTCGGCGCCGGCCTCGAGGGCGCGGCGGGCGACCTCGGCCTTGCGGGTGTCGACGGAGAGGGGGACATCGGTCGCGGCGCGCAGGCTCTCGAGGACCGGCAGCAGGCGCGCGAGCTCTTCGTCCGCCGGCACGTCGGCGGCGCCGGTGCCGTAGACGCCGCCACCGGGCCGGGTCGATTCGGCGCCCAGATCGACGAGGTCGGCGCCGTGAGCGAGCATCTCGAGGGCGCGCTCGACCGCCGGCTCCACCT
>CAZLLV010000560.1:0-22846 GCA_964560325.1 uncultured Thermoanaerobaculia bacterium
TCGTTGACGAACATGGCGATCTTCATGAATCGGGCTCTCCCAGCAGGTCGAGGGGCGTGACGCCGGCGCGCAGGTAGGCGAGCCGGCCCCGGGCCTCGTCCAGCTCCAGAAAACGGGGCCGGAGGACCGGGGGCTCGAGCAGCCCCCGGTCGAGCAGGTCCCGGATCGAATCGATGTGGGGCAGGTCGACCTTGCCCACCAGCAGCGGGTCGAGGTCGATCTCGGTGCCCGCGCCGCTGCCCAGGAAGAGCAGCAGCGAGGCGAGGCCCCGGAGATAGACGGCGTCCTTGGTGAGGCCGCCCGAGCGGTAGACCCGGGCGGCCACGTGAAAGGCGGTCTCTTCGCGGAAGCCGTAGCGGTCGTGGAGGAGCCGGAACGTGTCGACGAAGCCGGCCCCCTGGACCAGGCACTCGACCGCCAGCACGCGGGCGGCGAGGATGCGGCAGCGGCTGCCGGAGAGCCCGCCGACCAGGTACTCCGCCACCACGGCCAGGCCCTCCTGGAGCACGTCGTAGCCGGCGAGCCCGGTGGCGAGCAGCTCCAGGGGCTGGCAGCAGCCGTTGTAGCGGGTCACGAGGTGGACCCCCACTTCGTGGTGGATGAGCGCGTCGGCGCGGCGCTTCGGGACGTGGGTGCCGATGCCGACCATCAGGGTGTCGCCCGAGACCATCAGCCCGGGCAGAGCGTCCTCGGACACGTCGACGAAGCCGGCGAAGTCGGGCGCGATCTCCCGGTAGAAGTCGATCTCGCGTTCGGCGCGGGCGGCGAAGGCGGCGGCGTCGAGGCGGCCCTCGACCGGCTCGACGTGCTCGACGGGGGGCAGGCGGTAGAGCATCCGCTTGGCGAGCTCGGCGAGGTCTTCTTCGACCGGGCCGTACACCCGCAGACTGTCCTCCAGGAACTCCGTCGAGCCGCGGCGGCCGAGCATGCGGAGCTTGGCGGCCAGCTCCTCCTTCTTCTCGGCGAGCAGATCGCCCACCACCCGGTCTTCGATCTCGTCGACCGGGGCCTCGGCGACCGTGGCGGCCATCTCGCCCACGTCGTAGGCGATCGGCCGGTAGACCATCTCCGGCAGCTTCTCGTAGCGCGAGGCGGCGAAGTCCCGCCACGCCTGCTCGAGGTTGACCGGCGTCACGTGCAGCAGGAAGGCGAGCTCCTCGGCCGCCTCGGCCAGGCAGGCGTCGGCCTCCAGGATCGCCGGCTCGAAGGAGCCGTTCCGGGAGTCGCCTTCCACATCGCGGCGGCTCGGCGCGAGCACGGGCTCACCCTCCTCCGACCTCGGCCACCTCGGCCAGCTCGGCTACCTCGGCTACCTCGGCCAGGGCCTCCACCACGCCCGGCAGGGTAGCGGCGAGCGCCTCGCGGATGCGCCGCACGGCCGTGTCGTCGATCCGGCCGGTCCACTCGTCCATGTAGACCTTCTTCACCTCGATCGCGAGCGGGCAGGCGCTCGCCGGAAAGCGCCGGGCGACCCAGCGCGGGAAGTGCCCGCCCTGGAACTTGACGTTCTCGCGCACGTCGAGGCCGTGGGCGCGGAGCGTGTTGGCGAAGCGCTCGACGACCGGCTCCCAGCGCTTCCGCCCCGCCTCGCCGAGGGCGCCGGTGCCGAGGTTGATCTCCGGATTCTCGGCCTCGTCCTCGGGCGGCGCGCCGGGACCGCGGCGGCGGTGGTTGTAGCTGTGGACGTCGTAGACGGCGAAGCGGCCGTAGCGTGCCTCGAAGCCGGCGAGGCGGGTCTCCATCGCGGCGTAGAACTCGTCGTGCTCGCGCCGGCCGAGGGCGAGCGCTTCGGGCGGCGCCTCGCCGCCGTGCCAGACCCGGAGGCCCCACGCCGCCTCGGGCGTCGCGTAGACGGCGCCGTCGCGCGGCCGGTTGAGGTCGACCTCGAAGCGGGAGCGGCGCACGAGGACGCGGGTGACGCCGATCTCGGTGAAGCGCTCGGTTCCCGGGTCCTCTTCCCGCAGGCGCTCGTCGTCGGAGAGGGCGAGCGCGCCGGCGATCTCCGGGTCGACGGCGTGGCCGGCGTGGATCGCGGTCGCCACGATCGGCAGGTCGTGGCCACCGGTGGCCGGATCGGGCACTTCGACGGTCCAGAGGGAGGGCGCGCGGGCGGCGTCCGGGGCGGCGGCGGCGGGGCTCGCGAGGCTCATCGGTCTCTCGGGTCGGTTTCGGTTCGGCTTCGGGTCGGCTCTCGGTTCGGCGGCGGACGGCCTCCTGCCGCCCGGCCGCCGGACGAGGACGATGCAAACTCCGCTCCCGGACACGCGGCCGGCCCCCGGAGCCTTCCGCCGCGTGCTACATTGCCCGCCATGATCGGCCGGGTGCTCCGCGACGACGAGCAGGATCTGGTCCGGCGCGAGCGCCGCGTCCTCGCCGACCTCCGGGAGACCCTCGCCGCCCTCGCCACCCCCGAAGACCTGGCGGCCCTCGAACGCTCGACGGCACAGCTCGACGAGCTCTTCCTGCTGGTCGTCGTCGGCGAGTTCAACGCCGGCAAGAGCGCCTTCGTCAACGCCCTGCTCGGCCGGCGCCTGCTCGAGGAGGGGGTCACCCCGACCACCGCCGGCATCCACGTGCTGCGCTACGGCGAGGAGCGGAGCCGCCCAGCGAGCCGGCGGACGCTCGAGGAGATCACCGCGCCGGTCGACCTGCTGCGCGAGGTCCACATCGTCGACACGCCCGGGACGAACGCGATCCTGCGCGAGCACGAGGCGCTCACCCGCGACTACATCCCGCGCTCGGACATGGTGCTCTTCGTGACCTCGGCCGACCGGCCGTTCACCGAGAGCGAGCGCTCGTTCCTGGAGACGATCCGGGAGTGGGGCAAGAAGGTCGTGGTGGTCGTCAACAAGGCGGACATCCTGGAGGAAGGGGCGGACCGGGAGCGGGTGCGCGAGTTCGTCTCCCGTGGGGCGCGCGATCTGCTGGGGGAGGAGCCGGAGGTCTTCCTGCTCTCGGCGCGCGGGGCGCTCCGGGCGAAGACCGACGAGGCGCTGGGCGCGGAGGAGCGCGCGGCGGCGGTCGAGGCGAGCGGCTTCGCCGCCCTCGAGCGCTACGTGGCCGAGCACCTCGACGAGCGCTCGCGCCTGCGCCTGAAGCTGGCGAACCCGCTGGGCGTGGGCCTCAGCCTCTCCGAGCGCTACCGCACCCTCCTCGAAAGCCGCCTCTCGCTCCTCGGCGACGACGTGGCGGCGATCGAGGACGTCGAGCGCCAGCTCGTCGCCTACCAGGAGGACATGGAGCGGGAGTTCCGCTTCCGGCTCTCCGACGTCGAGAACCTGCTCCACGAGTTCGAGGCGCGGGGGATGGAGTTCTTCGACGAGACGCTGCGGGTCGGGCGGGTGGTCGATCTGCTGAACAAGGCGCGGATCAAGGAGGAGTTCGTCCGCAAGGTCGTGGGCGACACGCCGCAGCAGATCGAGACGCGGGTGAACGAGCTGATCGACTGGCTGGTGGCGGCGGAGCTTCGTCAGTGGCAGGCGGTGACGCGGCACGTGGAGCGCCGGCGGGAGCACCACGCCGAGCGGATCGTGGGCGAAGTGGGCGGCGGCTTCGAGTACGACCGCGACCGGCTGCTCGCGACGGTGGGTCGTACGGCCCAGCGGACGATCGAGAGCTACGACCGCACGGTCGAGGCCGACCGGATGGCCGATTCGGTGCAGCGGGCGGTGGCGGAGACGGCGCTGGTCGAGGCGGGGGCGATCGGGCTCGGCACGCTGGTCGGCGTGATCGCGACCAGCGCGGCGATCGACGTGACCGGCATCCTGGCGGCGAGCGCGCTCGCGGTGATGGGGCTCTTCATCATCCCGAACCGGCGGCGCAAGGCAAAGAAGGACCTGGCCGAGCGGATCGAGGAGATGCGGCAGGGGCTGATGGAGGGGCTGGGCGGGCAGTTCCGGCGCGAGATGGACCGGAGCCTGGAGCGCCTGCGGGCGACGATCTCGCCCTACACGCGGTTCGTGCGGACGGAGACGGAGCACCTCGAGGAGGGTCGCGACCGGCTGCGGGAGCTGCGCGGGGAGCTGGAGAGTCTGCGCACCGAGATCGAGGCCCTGTAGGGCGTGTCTCGCCTCCCGCCGGATGCGGCGTCTGCGATACATTCATCGCCCATGCGTCGTCGCCTCGCCTTCGCCGTCCTCCTCTCCCTCGCCCTCGTCCTCGCCGCTCCCGCCGGGGCCCAGGAGGAGCGCCTCGCCCGCGCGCAGTCCCTGCTCGACGAGGGGCGGACCGCCGCCGCCATCGAGGCGCTCGGGCCGCTGCTGCGCGAGGACGACCCGCGCGCCCTCCTGCTGCGCTCGACGGCGCACTTCATGGAGGGGCGCATGACCGAGGGGCGCGCCGACCTCGAGCGCGTGCTCGAGCTCGCGCCCGACCTACGCCAGGCGTGGCTCCACCGCGCCGGGCTCGACATCGCCGCCGGCGACTACGACCGGGCGCTCGAAGCCCTCGGCCGGGCGCGCGCGCTCGACCCGGAGGCCCCCGACAACCACCTCAACATCGGCGCCGTGCTGCTGCTCCAGGGCCACCTGGCGGAGGCGACCGAGAGCTTCGAGCGCTACCTGGAGGCGACCGCGTCCTCCGGAGCACCGGCGGAGCTCGCCGAGGCCCACTACCTGGTCGCGACCAACTACGCCGGCCGCGGCTACGCCCGGCTCGCGGTCGAGAACCTACGGCGATCGGTGGCGCACGACGAAGCCTTCCGCCTGCGCGCCCGCACCGACCTCAACTTCGACGCGATCGCCGAGGCTCCGGAGCTGCGCGAGCTGATGCGCACCGAGGCCTACACCCCGAAGCCCGGGGACCACACGGCGCAGCGGAGCTATCCGGTGCCGTACGGCGGCGGCGACGGCCAGCTCCTGTCGGCCGTCCAGGAGACGATGCGCGTGGTCGGCGAGCCGTTCGATCCCCGCGTCGAGGCGACGCCCGAGTGGGGGCTGATCCACGGCGAGCTGCGGGTCGAGCTGCGCGACGAGCGGCCGGAGGGCGGCGGAAGCGAGGCCGACGGCGTGGTGAGCCTCTCGGCGCCGGCCGGCCGGATGTCGGCCGCCGAGTGGGAGCGGCGCGTCGAGCGTCTGTTCGAGGAGCTCGAGCTGACGCTCCTGCGCCGCCGCCGCGGCGTCGATCCCGAGCCGCCTCCACCGGCCGATCCGGGCCGGGTCCGGCCGCAGGCTCCGCTGCCGCACGGTTGACTCCGAGCCCGGCGAGCCCACGTCCCCGATCGTGGCCGGGAGTCATAGAGATCATGAGCGCAGCCGCGCTCGCCTTTCGTGAACACGCTCATAGATCGAATGATGCTGGCGCCGGCCGCACGGCCGGGGCCCGGTGCGTCCACGATCTGATCGCGATTCGTAAGTGACTCTGTAAGAAAGATTTACCATCCCGTACCCCGGGCCGCCGTGAGACGGCGCGGGATTGGCACGACGGTTGCGCTGTAGCGGTCTGGCGCGTCTTCCGGACGCCCGCGGCCTTGACGCCGCCGGCCCGAGGGGCCACAATGTTCCGCCCGCCTCGAGAAGGAGACCACTATGATCGAAAGCTCCAATACCGCCACCGCCCGCGCCACGCCGGCGCCCGCCTCGATCGGGCTCGTGGAGCGGCTCAACACGGACTGGCACAAGCCGGCGCTCCTGACCTACGCGGTGGTCGTCCTCGCCCACTGGGCCGAGCACCTGGCCCAGGCGTTCCAGATCTACGTCCTCGCGTGGCCGGTACCGGACTCCCGCGGCGTTCTCGGCCTCTGGTACCCCTGGATGGTGAAGTCGGAGCTCCTCCACTACGCCTACGCTCTCGTCATGCTCGTCGGCCTCTGGGTCTTCCGGAGCGGCTTCAAGGGGCGCGGCTACGTCTGGTGGATGATCGCCTTCTGGATCCAGTTCTGGCACCACATCGAGCACGGCATCCTGCAGGCCCAAGCGATTCTCGGCCGAAACCTCTTCGACCTGCCCGTACCCACCAGCCTCGTGCAGCTCTGGGTGCCTCGGGTGGAGCTCCACCTGTTCTACAACACGGTGGTCTTCATCCCGATGGTGATCGCGATGTACTACCACCTGTTCCCTTCGCCCGAGGACCAGGCCGAGCACCGCTGCACCTGCTCACTCCACGCCCACGCCTGAGGGTGCCGGAGTCGCGTTTTTCCGCGCCGGTCGTGCTGGTCGCCGGCGCCGTGCTCCTGGCCGCGGTGGCCCTCGCGTGCCAACGCCCCGCCCCCGCCGATGCCGACGTCCGGGTGGAGATGGACGTGACGCCGCAGCCGCCGGCCGAAGGCGTGGCCCAGGTGGAGATCACCCTCCGTGACGCCGGCGGCCGGCCGCTCGCGGCGCACGGCGTCGAGGTCGAAGGCAACATGACACACCCCGGCATGCAGCCCACGTTCGCCACCGCCTCGCCCGCCGGACCAGGGCGTTGGGTGGCCGAGCTGGAGCTCACCATGGGCGGCGACTGGCTGGTGGGGGTCGATGCCCGCCTCGAGGACGGACGGAGAGTCCGCCGCACCCTGCCTCTCTCCGGCGTCGTATCCCGGTGAATCAGCCCGGAACCGGCGCACGCTCTCCGGACGCGCGATTCGACCTCCTGCGGCTCCCACTGGTCGGCGCGCTCCTGCGCCGCCCGGCGACCCGCCTGGCCATGCGGATCCTGCTCCTCGTCCTGGCCGTGGCGATGATGGTCCACGGCTGGTACGGCTCGCAACTGGCGCCGAAGAACCTGTCCACGCTCCTGACCTGGGTCCATTACCGGGGGATCCTCGTCCTCGGGCTCCTCGCGGTCGGCAACGTGTTCTGCTACGCCTGCCCCATGGTCCTGGTCCGGGACCTGGCGCGCAAGCTGGCGCACCCGGCGCTCCACTGGCCGCGCAAGCTGCGCAACAAGTGGGTGGCGGCGGCGCTCTTCGTCGGCGTCCTCTTCGCCTACGAGCTCCTGGACCTCTGGGGCGACCCCTGGGCCACCGCCTGGCTCATCGCCGGCTACTTCGTGGTGGCTCTCGTGGTGGACGTGCTCTTCCGCGGCGCGACCTTCTGCAAGTACCTCTGCCCAGTCGGCCAGTTCAGCTTCCTCGCCTCGACCGCCTCACCGCTCGAGGTGGCGGTGCGCGACCCGGACGTGTGTGCCGGCTGCGAGGGGAAGGAATGCATCACCGGCCCCGCGGGGAATCCGGCTCGGCCGGGCCAGCGCGGCTGCGAGCTCAAGCTCTTCCAGCCGCGCAAGGTGGGGAATCTCGACTGCACCTTCTGCCTCGACTGCGTCTACGCCTGCCCCTACGAGAACGTCGGCGTCCTCTCCAGGGTGCCGGGTGCGGAGCTGGACGACCCGCGGTACCGAAGTGGCGTCGGCCATCTCGGGAAGCGCGGCGATCTCGCCTTCCTCTCGATCCTGTTCGCCTTCGGCGCGCTCCTCAACGCCTTCGGGATGGTCAGCCCGGTCTACGCGGTCGAGCGGTGGCTCGCCGGGGTGCTGGGCACCCAGCACGAGGCGCCGATCCTGGGCGCCCTGTTCGTCACGGCACTCGTAATCGAGCCCGTCGTCCTCCTCGGAGCGGCCGCGTGGGCGCACCGGAGGCTCGCCGGGAGCCGCCAGAGCCTGCTGCGGATCGGCATACGCTACGCCTACTCGCTCGTCCCGCTCGGGTTCGGGATCTGGCTCTCCCACTACAGCTTCCACTTTCTGACCGGCGCCCTGACCGTGGTGCCGGTCGTGCAGTCGCTCGCGGCGTGGCGCGGGGTGCCGCTCCTCGGCGCGCCGCGGTGGGACCTCACCGGCCTGGCTCCGGAGACGGCCCTGCCCATCGAGCTCGGTTTTCTCGCCCTGGGCTTCGCGATCAGCCTCGCCGTCACCTGGCGCATGGCCTCGGCGGACGCGGAGCGGAAGCCGGGGCGGGCTTTCCTGCCGTGGGCCATGCTTCACACCCTGCTCCTCCTGGCCGCCATCTGGCTGCTCCAGCAGCCGATGGAGATGCGCGGGACCTTCCTCCAGTGACACGACTCCTCGGCCACCGCCTGCGCACCCTGGCGCTTCTCCTGGTCCTCACGGCCGCGGGCTCCGCGGCCGCCCACGAGGGGCCGCCCTACGCGATCATCGTCGAACAGCCGACCGGGCCCGTCCTGCTCTCGGTGTGGGCGGACCCGGACGTCGGTACCGGTACCTTCCACATCTACCTGGAGCCCCTCGACGAGGGCCGCCCGCTCCCCGCCGAGGTCGAGGTCGAGGTCGTCGTGCAGCCCGTGAGCGAGCGGCTGCCGGAGAGCAGCACGCCGGCCGAGCCGTTCCGTATCCGCGAGGACCGCCACCACTACGTGGCCGAGGTCGAGTTCGACGCCCAGGAGTGGTGGACGAGCCGCTTCGTGCTGACCGCCGGGAGGGAGACGGGGGAGACCGCGACCGAGGTCGAGGTCACGCCGCCCGGCCAGGGGCCGGTCCTCGACTTCGTCCTCTACCTGTTCCCGTTCCTGGCGGTCGCCTTCCTGATCGTCCGGGCCCTCATCGCCGGGCGGCGCGGCCACGCCACCAGGACTCGATGAGGAGGGCCGGCGGCCCGACCAGGAAGAGCGCGTAGAACGGCGCGTACACGAGCTCGGCGAGCCGCAGCAGCATCTCGACGAAGGCCACCGCCACGACGACGGCCACCTGTCCGCGGCGCGACCGGACCGTCGTCTTGGGATCCGTCACCATGAAGAAGATGAAGAGCTGGTACATGGGCCCGGTGATCGGCGCCAGGATCGCCAGCACCGGATTGCCGGTGATGGCGCTCCGCACGAGCCCGAAGACCACGAAAGACACCACGTAGGCGGCGCTGATGTGGAGACGCCCGACCCGCCAGACGATGAAGAACCCGAGGATCCAGATGACCATCATCGACCAGAGGTTGTTGCCCCACTGGATGCTCAGGACCGACGCCGAGGCGGGTGCCAGGAACAGCACCACGCAGATTCCGAAGTTCGACGGGTTCCAGAGGTGCCGGCCGTCCTGGCGCAGCACGTATTTCGAGAGGATCGAGATGAAGCTCGCCAGGGCGTAGGGCCACAGGAACGGCGAGCGGATGAGGATGCCGACGCTGATTCCGGTGATGTAGGAGCTCGCCGGGTGCGGCCACTTGCCGAAGGCGATGCGGCCCAGCACCATCTCCGCGGCGATCGCGGTCAGGATGGCCGTCGCGGTGAGCTCCCAGGACTCCAGGATGCCGAAGCCGAGATGGGCCGCGAGCAGGATGCAGGTGATGAGGATCGGCGGCAGGAAGCGGGTGTCGATGCCGAGCAACGAGCTCCCCCGCTCCGGCGCCCGGGCCGAGGTCACCGCCGGCTCGCGCGGCGTGGCCGCGACGTTCTCGCTCACGACTCCTCCTTCACCTGGTGCAGGCGGTCCACCTCCGGGGAGTCGAGGATCTGCGTCGCCCCCGAAGGCCAGCGCACGACCACGCGGTCCACCTTGTCCGTGTCGCCCAGCCCGAAGTGGAGCCGCCGCTGGCCCTGGGCTGAGAAGCCGCTGCCGCCGCTCACTTCCTGCACCTGCCGGCGGCCGTCCCACTCGATCTCCACCCGAGCGCCGATCGCGCTCCGGTTGCTCGACGTCCCCTCGAGCTGGAACGCGAGCCAGTGCCGTCCGGGCTCGACCCTGTTCTCGTAGAGCAGGAGCGGCCCGCGCTGGTTCGCCACCACGACGTCGAGAACCCCACGGTTCCACAGGTCGGCCAAGGCGACGGCGCGGCCGTCGTAGGTGTCTTCCACCCCCACCTCCGCCGCAACCTCGGCGAAGCGCCCGGCGCCGTCGTTGAGCCAGACGCGAGACGGCTGGTAGCCCGAGAGGCTCCGGCCGCGCATCGGCGGCCAGTTCGCGGCGTCGCCGATGATCCGGCTGTGCCCGACCGCGATCTCCGCGAAGTCGTACCAGTAGCTGGTGCGCTCGCCGGCCGACACGTAGCCGTTGACCAGAAAGAGGTCGAGCGTGCCGCTGTTGTCGAGGTCGCCGAACTGGGCGGACCAGCTCCAGCCGCCGAGATCGACGCCCAGCGCCGAGGCCAGGTTCTCGTACTGCACGCCGCCGCCCTCGGCGGTCGTCGGCACCCAGAGGTCGTTGGCCTGCACGAGGACCCCCGGCTCCGAGATGTTGGACTTGTAGATCGCCAGGCGGCCGTCGTTGAAGACGTCGCCGAAGGAGGCGTTCATCCCGCTCTTCGGGGTCCGCCCCACGCCGGTCTCGCGGCCGGCCTCCACGAACCGCCGCCCCTCCTGGTTGACGAACAGCTCCGAGACGCCGTAGTCGTTGGCGAGGAAGAGGTCCGGCCAGCCGTCGGGCACGAGGTCGGCGGCGGCCGCCGCGAGGGTCCAGCGGCGCGAGTGGAGACCCACGGCCTCCGAGACCTCCTCGAAGGTGCCGTCGCCCGAGTTGTGGAAGAGGTAACTGCGGCCGCCGTTCTCGGCGTACTCGAAGCTCTCGGGCATGATACGCGTCGTCTCGAGGTGCCAGAGATCGATGTCCTCCGCCCAGTAGCCGGAGAGGAAGAGGTCGAGCCGGCCGTCTCGGTCGTAGTCGAACCAGACCGCGGCGTTGGCGTTCACCCAGGAAGGTAGGCCCGCCTCCTCCGTGACCCGCACGAAACGCCGCCCTCGATCGTTGCGGTAGAGCTCCGGCCGTCCGTACTTGTACAGGAAGAGGTCCTCGAAGCCGTCGTTGTCGTAGTCGCCCCAGAGAGCGCCCATGGACACTCCGGTCCCCTCACGGTTGACGTCGGCCAACCCGAGCTCCGCCGCCACGTCCGTGAACGACCCGTCCCTCTCGTTGCGGTAGAGCCGGTTGAGGCTTCCCTCGCCGCTGTTGGTCACGTAGAGGTCGAGCCAGCCGTCCCGATCGTAGTCGCCGACCGCGACCGACGCGCCCAGTGCCGCGACCTGCGGCATGACGTGGTCGAGCCGGGGATCGAAGGTGGGGCCCTGGTGGACGAACTCGATGCCGTGACGGGCTGCCGACTCCTCGAACCGGAAGCCGTGCCGGAAGGAGGCCGCCCCGTCCGGCGCCGTGTCCGCCCGGGGATCCGCGGCGCGGTTGAGCGCCACGACCGCGCCGATCGACGCCACGAGGAGCACCGCCCATAGCGCTCTCAGCGAGCGCCGCTCGCCGCCGCTCATGGCCGCCTCGGAGCGCCCGTGAGCTGGAGCCCCTCGAGGAAGGCCCGCGGCTCGACGAAGCGCGTGTGGTAGGTCGTCCAGTCCTCGGCGTGGCGCGCGAACACCGGGTCCTCCACGAGCAACGGGTGGGCGGACCCCGCGCCGTAGTCCTGCCGGCCGTGGACGGGCAGCGGATGCACCGTCTTCGAGTGACTCGTGTTGAAGTCTCCGTCCTTCACCCAACCGTCTCCTATGAGCACGAAGTCGCGGGCCAGGCCCGGCGCGGGCGCCGGCGGCGCCGGAAAGGTCAGCCGCAGCTCGTCCCCCGCGTTCATGATGACGTAGCGCTCCTCGACCTCGGCGAGCAGCTCTCGGACATCGCCGAACCGAGTGTAGAAGCCTACGAGGTCGCGCCACCGCGGCATCGTGTTGGCGATCCGATCGTACACCGGGAGCTCGGGGAGCTCGCGGCTTCGGAGCTCGGTGACCGAGAACCCGCGGTAGCGAAGCTCCGCTCCGGACGGGCTCACCCTCCGAACCGTGAGCGGCGCGTCCGGCCGGGCGCGCGCGAACGCCAGGGAGTCCCAGTAGATCTCGAGGTTCGTTCGCAACCGGAGGCGCGTCGCGCCGCCCAGGCCGGCGGTCTCCAGGAGCCCCAG
Source organism: uncultured Thermoanaerobaculia bacterium (assembly GCA_964560325.1). Taxonomy (GTDB): domain Bacteria; phylum Acidobacteriota; class Thermoanaerobaculia; order Multivoradales; family DATKCC01; genus CAZLLV01. The sequence continues at coordinate 11,753 of CAZLLV010000560.1, forward strand.
ATCGATCAGGACGGTCTTGCTCTTGCCGGCCGGGAACCCCAGATCCTCGGCGGCCACCGACCAACGACCGTCCGGGGTGCGCGCCTCGAGCGACAGGCCGCGCGGCCGTACCCCCCCGCCCTGGCCGATCGCGAGGTTGATGCTGCTGTCGGTGGGATAGATCCATCCGTGCGCGACCAGCCAGGCCGGCTCGCCGGCGGGCACGGGAGCGCCGAGCTCCACCTCGACGAAGTGGTCCTCCGCGATCCCCTGGTAGCGCCCGCGCTCGAAGGTGTCGAGGAAACGGCCGTCGCGCTGCGCCACGAGGTCGGTCACGTCACGTCCGTCCTGGTCCCACGCCCGCGCCACCGGCCGCGGTCGCTCCATCGCGTGGACGGCGAGCTCCGGCGGCGCTGCGGGGACGAACCGCTCGTCCACCAGGACCTCCACGTCCTCCGGATGGTCCACCGCCAGGAGCGACACGTGATCGACGAAGTGGGTCTCCCACAGCTCGGCGGTGATGCGGACGTCGTAGACGCCGTTCCGGGCCGCGAGCTGATCGCCGCGGATCCGCACCCAGTCCTCGGTCTGCACCACCCCCGCGGTGTCGTGGGCGTTGATCCTGAGGCCCAAGGGAGAGCGCCAGAGGAAGTCGGTGACGAAGCGAAGACCGGTGCCGTCGTCGGCGAAGACCCAGGGGCAGGAGCCCTTGAGACGCTGCTGGGCCACCACGGTCCGATCCGCCTCGAGGTCGAACTCGGCCTGGGCCACCCCGTTGGGCCAGACGATCCAGGTCACGTCCACCTCGGGGCGCTGACCGAGGCCGAAGTGGACCGAAGAGCCGGTGATGGCCCGCTTCTGGACGAGCCGCCCCGCGCGGGCCTCGATCGTGCCGCCGATCCCGAAGGAGTTGATTCGCTGGTCGCCGAGTGCGCGCTGGGCGCGGGGGCCGACGGCGTGGAAGTGGTAGCCGCGGGTGGGCCGCCCGAGGAAGCGGACCGGCCGCCCCTCGGCCAGGCCCACGAGGTCGAGGGCGCCGTCGCCGTCCAGGTCGAGCATCGACCACACCTGGGCGGCGAGCTGGACGTCCAGGGGCTCGAGGGCCCACGTCTCGTCCGCGAGCCATACGGAGGCTCCCGCCGGCCCCGCTGCCACGAGGTCGAGGGCGCCGTTGTTGTCCAGGTCCCCCAGGAGGAGGCGGTCGGCGTCCGCCGGCGGGCTCCCGCCCGCGGACAGGCTCGCCCACTCCGCCTCCTGCCAGCCCGCGGCGGTCAGCCATGCCCGCCGGACAGTACCGTCCGCGAGCGTCACCAGCTCCAGAACGCCGTCGGAGTCGGTGTCGCCGAGCGCGATGGCGCCGATTCCGCTTGCCGCCTCCGGCGGCGGCAGCCGCTCGAAGCTCCCGCTCTGGAGGTTGGCGAAGACATGGAGCGTGCCGGCGCCGTCGAGAAGCGCCGCGTCGGGGTCGCCGTCGCCGTCGAGGTCACCCCAGGCCCACTCGCGGAGGCCGGAAACACCCGGGAAGGGGCGGAGCGGCTGCCAGGTGCCGTCGCCGTTGTTCTGGAGAACGACCGGGTCGCCATCAGAGACGCCCACCACCGCGTCCATGTCGCCGTCCATCTCCACGTCGGCGGCCCAGACGCCCGTGGCGTCGAGCACGCCGAGCCCCCCCTCCCCCTCCGTGTCGGGGGTGGCGTCGGCGAAGGAGCCTTCTTCCGTCTGCAGGAAGAGCCTCACGCCCCCGGCTCCGGCGGCCAACAGGTCCATCCGGAAGTCGAAGTTCCAGTCGACGGCCGCGAGGCCGGCGGGCGGCTGCGCCTGACCCGCGCCGCCGGGAAACGCCAGCGCCTCGCCCGCGGCGTCCACCCGGCGCAGCTCTCGGCCGCCGGCCGCGAAGACCGCCGGCGCCTGCTCGCCGTCCAGGGAGATGGCGAGCAGAGCGGCCCAGGACGCCGGGTTCCCCTCGCCGATCTCCCGCCGGTCGAAGGTGAGCTCCAGGTCCGGCGGCGCCGGGGCGGCGGGCGGCGACGCGAAGACGAGGAAGCGCGTGAACGGCTGGCCGACCAGCTCCGGAGCGGGCGTCACCAGGCGCCGCTGGTCGAGGAAGGTCGGGACCTGGACGAGGACGTTGCGCAAGAACGCGGTCCGCCGGGACGCGACGGCGAGCTCGTCCGCGGCAGCGGCACTGGCAAGGGAGCGATACTGCTCGACCACGCTCTCCGGCCACTCGATCGCGAGCCTTCCCAGCCGCTCGACCGTATCCCGGAGGAGCTCTCCGTCTTCCCGCTTGGCGGCGAGGCGGGCGCGCTCGACCAGCACCGCGGCGTTCTCCGGCTGGAGGGCGAGGATCTCCTCGAGCAGCCGCTGCGCCTCGGCGTCCGCGCCGGGCTGCCCGGAGGCCTCCACCTCCTGGACCAGGGCCATTCGCGCCGGAAGGTTTCCCGGATCGAGCTCGACCGCCCGCCGCAGGGATTCGATCCCCACCTCGCGCTGACCCGTGGCGAGCGCGAGCTGCGCTTCGAGGAAGGCGACCGGCCCGCTCTCCGGGGCGAGCTCGGCGGCTCGTGCCAGGGCATCGGAGCCGGCATCGAAGTCCCCCAGCCGGAGGTGCGCCAGGGCCAGGTTCGCCCAGCTCGCCGGCTCGCCGGGCGCGAGCTGGGCCGCCAGGTGGAACTCCTCGGCGGCTGCGTCCGTCCTGCCCACCTGGAGGTGGGCCAGCCCGCGGTAGAAATGGCGCACAACCTCTTCGGGGGCGGGGGATCCGCCGGCCCGTTCCTCCACATCGGGCCGCCCGACCAGGTGGAGCCCGAGCACCACCACGACCGCGACGAGGGCCAGCACGAGCAGGACGCCGCCCAGGAATCGGCCGCGGGCGGTCACGCGGGACCGGCAGGCTCGCGCCCGGCCGCGGTGCGTGCGGCGAGGCCGGCGGGGATGGGCGGTGCACTGTGCATGAAAGCCCAGCCTACCATGTGAGATGGGTCGCTCATCCGACCTACCGACGGTACCGGCCGACCTCCGGCCGCGTCCCCTCTGGAGGTCGCTCTTCATAGGAATCACGATCACCGCTCGCCGGGGAAAGAGACCGGGGTCCTCATAGGGTTCATGATGGTCCCCGAAGCGCCCTCGGCCGCACAGCCCACGATGGAACGCCGCAAAGCTCCGCCAGGCAGGGGTTGGCGGCGATTTTCGGCTCCATCTCTCGCGTCCCGCTGCCTGGCACGACGGTTGCGGCTGTCATGATTCACCCGTGACAGAGCCTTCGACGCACGACGACGGGGAATCCATGACCCGGACGAGCAGCCTCAGGAACCGACTCCTCCTGATCGGTGCCGCCTTGCTGGTGGCCAACAGCGCGTATCTCGCGGCCGACGGAAGTCCGCACTTCATCTACTTCACCAGCCTGTTCCTCCACCTCGGGCTCGGGATCGCGGTCGCGGCCCTCTTCCTGCCCTGGTGGTGGCGCCGGCGGCGCGAGGCGCTGCCGTTCGCATCGGGCCTGCTGCTGGTCCTCTCGGCGCTGGTCGCGGTGGTGCTGCTCGCGGTCGGCAACGAGCGCCACACCTACTTCCTGGTCTGGATCCACGTCGGCCTGGCGGTCGCCGGGCTCGCCGGGCTGGTGATCCACGGCCTGCGCCGGCACGCCGGAAGTCTTCCCAAGCTCGCCGCCGCCGGGCTGGCGCTGGCGATCGCCCTGCCGGCCGCGGCGCTCTGGTGGCAGCGACAGAACCCCGATCCGCGGTCGGTGATCCTCAACCCGCCGGCACCGGTGAACATGCAGGCCGAGGCGATGCACGGCGCCGACGGGCCGTTCTTTCCGTCGTCGGTGTCGAACGCGCACGGCGGCACGGTGCCGTCGTCGATCTACATGGACCCGCAGAGCTGCGGCCGCTCCGGCTGCCATCCCGACCTGCTCGACCAGTGGGAGAGCTCGGTCCACCACCGGGGAAGCTTCAACAACCAGTGGTACCGGAAGTCGATCGAGTACATGCAGGAGGTGGCGGGAGTCGAGTCGTCGAAGTGGTGCGGCGGCTGCCACGACCCGGCGATCCTCCAGTCCGGGATGATGGACACGCCGATCACCGAGATCGTGAACACCCCGCAGGCGCAGGCCGGCATCACCTGCACCGCCTGCCACATGATCAGCGCGGTCGGCAGCACCATGGGCAACGGCGACTACGAGATCACCGTGCCGGCGCTGCACGACCTCGCGACCAGCGAGAACCCTCTTCTCACCGGCATCCACGACTTCGTCGTGCGGATGGATCCGGAGCCGCACCGGCGAACCTTCATCAAGCCGTTCTTCCGCGGCGAGCTCTCCGCCGAGTACTGCTCCGCGTGCCACAAGGTGCATCTCGACGAGCCGGTCAACAGCTACCGCTGGATCCGCGGCTTCAACGAGTACGACAACTGGCAGGCGAGCGGCGTCTCCGGCTTCGGCGCCCGGTCGTTCTACTACCCGCCGAAGCCCCAGAACTGCATCGACTGCCACATGCCGCTGGTCGCGTCGGACGACGCCGCCGCCAAGGACGGCATGATCCGCTCGCACCGCTTCGCCGCCGCCAACACGGCGATCCCGACCGCGTACCACGACGAGGAGCAGCTCCAGGCGGTGACCGAGTTCCTGCAGGCGCGCCAGGTGACGGTCGACATCTTCGCGATGACCGCAGGGCAGGAGATCGAGGAGGACGAGGGGTCGGGGCTCGCCACCGAGGGCCCGGCGCTCGCCACCACCTTCGCGGTCGGAGAAGAGTCGGGCATGGCGGTCGGCATGGGCGCGGCGATGCCGGCCGGTCCCGCCGAGCCGGTCTACGCGCCGCTCGACCGGATCCCGGCGACCGTGCGGCGCGGCGAGTCGACCCGCGTCGACGTGGTCGTGCGCACCCGCGGCGTCGGCCACTTCTTCCCCGGCGGCACGGTCGACGCCTACGACTGCTGGGTCGAGCTCCAGGCGGTCGACTCGAACGGCCGGGTGATCTACTGGAGCGGCATGGCGGACGAGGACTCCCCCGTCGACGAGAGCGCGCACTTCTACAAGGCGCTGCTGATCGACGGCGCCGGCAACGAGATCACCAAGCGCAACGCCTGGGCCGCCCGCGCGACCGTCTACGTGCGGCTGATCCCGCCCGGGGCGGCCGACACCATTCACTTCCGTCTCCAGGTGCCGGAGGACGCGGGCGACGAGATACAGCTCACCGCGCGCCTCAACTACCGGAAGTTCTCCTGGTTCAACACCCACTTCTCGTACGCCGGCGAGGCAGTGCCGGGGAGCGGCGAAGTGACCCCGGACTTCGACAACCGGCAGTTCACCTTCACCGCCGACATGTCGAACGTCTCCGGCCCCACCAAGGAGGTGCCGCGCCTGCCGATCGTCGTGATGGCGGAGGACGCGCAGACGCTCTCCGTGGTCGACGCCGGGGCCGAGGTACCCGACATGACCGCCGCCGCAACGGCCGACACCGACCGCGAGCGCTGGAACGACTACGGCATCGGCCTCCTCCTCCAGGGCGACCTGCGGGGCGCCCGCTCCGCCTTCACCCGCGTCACCGAGATCGAGCCGGGCTACGTCGACGGCTGGGTCAACCTCGGCCGCGTGGCGGTCGCCGAGGGGGCGCTCGAGGAGGCGCGCGAGGTGCTGACGAAGGCGCTCGAGATCGAGCCCGAGCTCGCCCGCGCCCACTTCTTCCTCGGCCTGGTCGACAAGGAGTCGGGCGACTACGAGGCGGCGCTCGAGCACCTGGGAACGGCGTCCGCGCAGTACCCGAAGGACCGGGTGGTGCGCAACCAGACCGCCCGGGTGCTCTTCCTCCAGCGCGAGTACGACGCGGCGATCGAGGAGATCGACCACGTGCTGGCGATCGACCCCGAGGACCTGATGGCGCACTACACGCTGATGCTCGCCCACCGCGGCGCCGGCGATCTGGAGAAGTCGAAGCACCACCAGACGCTCTACGAGCGCTTCAAGGCCGACGAGGCGTCGCAGGAGCTGACCCGCGAGTACCGGGAGAAGCACCCGCACGACAACAACGAGCGCCAGCCGATCCACGAGCACGGCTCGCCCAGCCGGGAGGAGATCGAGGCGTTCCTCGCCCGCCCGGAGCGCGAGCGCGACCCCGATCCGCACGGCGAGCCGGGCGTACCGGCCCTGGGCGCCCGCGAAGGCGTCGTCACCGCCGGGGGCGGCGGCTGAGCCGCCCCCGCTCCGTGCTCCTCATCCATCGAGAATCGACACCGAGAGCCCTGCCATGACCCAGCGATCCGCCGTACCGATCCGACTCCTCCTCTCCGCGACCCTGGCGCTCGCCGCCGCGGGTCTGACTTTCACCGCCGCGGGCGCTTCCGCACCGGCCGGCGCCGACGGGCCGCGCTTCGTCGACGTCACCCGCACGAGCGGCGTCGCCTTCACCCACGAGACCGGCGCCTTCGGCAAGAAGTGGCTTCCGGAGACGATGGGCTCCGGCGTGCTGATCTTCGACGCCGACGGCGACGGCCGGCTCGACCTGCTCTTCCTGAACGGCCGGGGCTTCGACGGCGTGAAGGAGTCGCCCGGCCAGAGCGCCACCCAGAAGCTCTTCCTCAACCAGGGCGGCATGAAGTTCCGCGACGCGACCTCGTCGTCCGGCCTGGGCCTCAACGCCTACTGCATGGGCGGCGCCGCGGGCGACATCGACGCGGACGGCGACGCCGACGTCTACCTGTCGTGCGTCGGCCGCGACTACCTGATGGAGAACCGGGACGGCAAGTTCCGCGACGCCTCGCGCGACGCCGGGATCTCGGCCGCGTACGAGTTCGGTGCCTCCGTCGCGATGTTCGACCCCGACCACGACGGCGACCTCGACATCTACGCCACCAACTACGTCACCTGGACGCCCGAGACCGACCTCTTCTGCACCCTCGACGGGGAATCGAAGGCGTACTGCACCCCCGAGTCGTACCCGGGCGCCTCGCCCCGCTTCTACCGGAACCGGGGTGACGGTACGTTCGAGGACGCCACCGAGAAGGCGGGTCTGTTCGCCCCGAAGGCGAAGTCGCTCGGCGTCGCGGTGCTCGACATCGACGGCGACGGCTGGGAGGACCTGGCGGTCGCCAACGACACGCAGCCGAACCTCCTCTACCGGAACCGGGGGAACGGTACGTTCGAGGAGATCGGCGTCGCCAGCGGCATGGCGTTCTCGGAGACCGGCGTCGCCCGCGGCGGCATGGGCATCGACGCCGCCGACTACGACCGCAGCGGCCGCTCGTCGATCGTCATCGGCAACTTCGCGAACGAGATGGTGGCGCTCTACAGGAACGAAGGCAACCAGCTCTTCGTCGACGTGGCGCCGGTCTCCGACCTGGGCCGCAAGAGCCTCCTGAGCCTGACCTTCGGCGCCTTCTACTTCGACTACGACCTCGACGGGTGGCTCGACCTCTTCCTCGCCAACGGCCACCTCGACGCGGAGATCGAGCGGGTCCAGCCGCGGGTGCGCTTCGAGCAGCCCTCGCAGCTCTTCCGCAATGCCGGCCGCGGGCGCTTCCAGGAGGTCACGGGCGAGTCGGTCGAGGATCTCGCCGAGCCGCGCGTGGCGCGCGGCGCCGCCTACGGCGACCTCGACGGCGACGGCGACCTCGACATGGTGGTGACCACCAACGACGGCCCGGCCCGGGTGTTCGAGAACCGCGGACCCGGCCACGGCAACTGGCTGCGCGTCGACCTCCAGGGCACGCGCAGCAACCGCGAAGGGATCGGCGCCCGGGTCGAGGTGACCGCGGGCGGCGCCACGCAGCGGTGGCTGGTGCGAACCGGCGGCAGCTACCTGTCGCAGTCGCAGATCGACCCGGTCTTCGGTCTCGGCGACGCGGCGAAGGTCGACAAGGTGGTGGTCCACTGGCCCTCGGGCACGACGCAGACGCTGACGAACGTGCGCGTCAACCAGGTGCTCGAGGTGAAGGAGCAGGCGGCGCCGGCGAAGAAGAGCCGGTAGCCTGGAGGGCGGAGCCTCGACCCGCGCTAGAATGGTCCGACCATGGGCCGTCTCCTCAAGCGTCTCCTCCTGGTGCTCGCCACCCTGGGCGCCGGTGCTTTCCTCTACACCCTGATGCGGGCGGAAGGCGAGCGGGCGCTCCGCCGGGTCCGCCGCGGCACCGAACCCCTCCCGCCGGTCGAGCCGCAGGCCCGCGAGCCCGACCGATGCACCGCCCTCAAGGCGGACGGCGCCCGGTGCAGCCGGGAGGCGCAGCCCGGCTCGCAGCACTGCTGGCAACACGCCTGAGAGCGCCTCGGGATCCGAAGCGCCGCGCCTACATCCGCAGCAACACCGCGCCCCAGTGCAGCCCGGCGCCGAGGGCGGTGAACGCCACCAGCGAACCCTCGGGCGCCTTGCCCTCCTGCCGCGCCTCGTGGAACGCGATCGGCAGCGTGGCCGAGGTCGTGTTGCCATACTTCTGGATGTTGTTGTGGACCCTCTCCTCCGGCAGGTCGAGCGCCTTCCGTGCCGCCTCGTTGATGCGCAGGTTCGCCTGGTGCATGATGACGAGGTCGAGGTCGTCCACCCCGTACCCCTGCTCGGTCAGCACCTCGACCGTCACCTCCGGCATCCGCGACACCGCCAGCTTGAAGACCTGGCGCCCGTCCATCACCGGCACCGTGCCGGCCTCGGCGATCATCTCCTTCGTCACGAACGGCCGCCGCGACGAGCCGATCCCCGGCACGTAGAGGATGTCCTTGTGCCCGCCCTCGGCGTAGAGCTTCGAGCCGAGGATGCCCCGCCCCGCCTCCGCGTCCTCGCCGTTCCCGGCCCGGAAGACCATGGCGCCGGCGCCGTCGCCGAAGAGCACCACCAGGTGGCGGAACCGGTTGTTCCACTCGCGCTCCTCCTCGGTCACCTCGCCGCCGCCGTGGACCAGCACGTCCCAGGTGTTGTCGCTGAACGGCATCAGCGAGCTGTGGACGTCGCTGCCGACCAGGAGCACGGTCCGGGCGACGCCGGAGGCGATGAGCGCGTGGACCGCCTGGAGGCCGTAGGCGAAGCCGGCGCACTGCTGGCGGATGTCGAGGGCCGGCAGCGCGCCCATCCCCAGCTTCTCCTGCACCATCGGCCCCGCGCCCGGGAAGTAGTGGTCGGGCGTCATGGTCGCCATCACCAGGTAGTCGACCTCCCCCGGCTCGACCCCGGCGTCGTCGAGCGCCCGGCGGGCGGCCTGCGCCCCCAGCTCGGCCGAGCCCACCCCCGGCTCGACGTAGTAGCGGGTCGCGATGCCGCTCCGTTCCTGGATCCACTCGTCGCTCGTCTCCAGGACCCGGGAGAGCATGTGGTTGTCCACGCGGACGTCGGGTATGGCGATCCCGCTGCCGGCGAAGACGGCTCGAGGCTGGCTCATCGGACGGTTCCTTTTCTCGGATCGGTTCGTTGGGCGGCGGGCGTGGGAGCCCCGCAGCCTCGTAGTGCTCGCCAGCGCCGGGCCTGCGACGAAAAGGGTCAGCTCCGCAGAGCGGGCAGGGTGTTCCTCCGGCCGCCCGGCTGGTAGGGCAGCGTCAGGTCGCCCTGCTTGCGGAAGCGGTAGACCGGCGCCGGCTGGCGGCCGTCGAGCCCGACCGGCGCGTCCTGCGAGTAGGTCCACACCTCGATCGGCGCGCCCTCGTCGAGCGGGATCTCGAAGTCGATCGACGCGGGCTCGCCGTACAGCACGTGGATCGTACCGCGCGGCGTGCGCCGGCCGAGCACGCCCGCTTCGCCGTACCGCCGGTCGGCCTCCTGGACCCGGCGCTCGAAGACTTGCCGCCCCTCGTTGGCACGCGTCGCCGGGTCGGGATCGCGGCGGGCCCAGAACGCTTCCACGAGCTCGAGCGCCGCGTAGTCGTCCTCGAGCGAGCGGAAGGCCTCGATCTCCTCCGGCGTCGCCATGCGCGCGACCGGGCCGAGCAGCCAGTGCGAGTAGTCGGGGCCGAGCCGGAGGTTGGTGAGCTCGCCCGGTTGGCGCGGCGCGGCGGTGCCCCCCGAGCCGCAGCCCGCGAGACCGAGGACCGAGAGAGCGGCGAGGAGCGACGCGACGGCGACCAGGAGGGTGCGCGCACGGCGCGGCACGAAGCTTCGAGCTCTCATCGGCGACGCAGGAGGTCGAGGAACTCCTCCCGCACCTCCTTGCGGTAGAAGCTGCCCCGGATCGCGGAAGTCACGGTGACGGCGCCCGGCTTCTTCACCCCGCGCATCTCCACGCACAGGTGCCGCGCCTCGATCACCACCATCGTGCCGAGCGGGTTGAGCTTCTCCTGGAGGAAGGTCACCACCTGTTCGGTCAGGCGCTCCTGGAGCTGCGGACGCTTGGCGTAGAACTCGACGATGCGCGCCATCTTCGACAGGCCGATGATCCGGTCGCGCGGGATGTAGGCGATGTGCGCGTGGCCGTAGAACGGCACCAGGTGATGGGCGCACATCGAGTAGAAGGGGATCTCCTTCTCCATCACCATCGAGCTGTAGCCCTCGTCGTTCGGGAAGCTCTTGACGTCGGGCTCGGTGCCTTCGAGCACGCCGTGGAACATCTCCAGGTACATCTTCGCCACCCGCACGTCGGTCTCGCGCAGGTTCGGGTCGGAGAGGTCGAGACCGAGCTCGGTGAGGAGGCCGCGCACGTGAACGGCGAGCCGCTCGATGCGGGCGTCCTTGGGGCTCGCGTCGAGCGCCGCGTCGAGGGCGAGCTCCGGGGCGACCGGCTCGGCGGCCTCCTCGACCGTCTCCTCGGTGGCCTCGGCGAGGGTCTCCAGATCCACGGGTGGGGATGTCATCTCGTCGGGTTCCTCCTCCCGGACGGCCGGCCGGAGGACCGGCGCCGCGACGGTGGGCACGTATTCTACAATGACCCGCCATGCCCGACCGGCCCGCCCCCGAGGCGCTCGACCCGCGGGTCTTCGACCACCTCGGAGAGATCCCCGCCAGCCTGCTCACCGACGAGCTCTACACGAGCGTCGAGCTGCTCGAGCGGCTCGCCCGCGAGTGGGCGGTGGCGCTCGCGCACGAGCTGGGCGTGGCGGAGGCCCTGCGCTCCGGGCCCGTGACCGCGGAGTCGCTCGCGGTCACCCTCGGCACGGACCCCGGCTTCGCCCAGCCCCTCGCCTGGCTGCTGGAGGAGCTGGCCGAG
>CAZLLV010000561.1:0-71414 GCA_964560325.1 uncultured Thermoanaerobaculia bacterium
CACCCCCTCGCCCGGGCGGCTCGTGACCTTCCACCCGCCCTGCGGCCCGGGCACCCGGGTCGACACCCACGCCTACGAGGACTACGTCATCCCGCCGTACTACGACTCGCTGGTCGCCAAGCTGATCGTCCACGACGTCGACCGGCCGGCGGCCATCGCGCGCATGCAGCGCGCCCTCGACACCTTCGTGATCGAAGGCGTCCAGACCTCGATCCCGCTCCATCAGGAAGTGATGCGCGACGCGACCTTCCGGGCCGGCGACTTCTCGACCCAGTTCATGGACCGCTTCCTCGAGGCGCGCCGCAAGCGACGCGAGGAGGAGGCCGCGGCCGGAGGGAACCCCGGCGGATGAGAGCGGCGAGCGCCGGAGCGGAGACGGCCCAGGGCCCCCTCTACGCGATCGCCGACGTGGACGCCCTCGGCGCCGCCGCCCCGGGGCGCTCCGAGCCGGTCGCCGGCGTCGCGGCGGCCGTGCGCGCGATGGCGCGGGGCGGTGCCGCCTGGGTCCAGCTCCGCGCCAAGCGGCTCGGCGACGCCGAGCTGCTCCTCCACGCCCGCGCCTGCAAGGACGCCCTCGCCGATCAGGTCCGGCCGGACGGACGGCGTACCGCTCTCTGGATCGACGATCGCGCCGACGTGGCGGCGCTGGTGGGCGCCGACGGCGTGCACGTGGGGCAAGACGATCTGCCGCCGGCTTCCGTGCGGCGGGTGGTTGGGCCGGGCTGCCGGATCGGTCGCTCGACCCATGACCGCGCCCAGATCGAGGAGGCGATCGCCGACCCGGAGGTCGACGTGATCGCCGTCGGCCCGGTCTACGCAACGACGAGCAAGGAGCGGCCCGACCCGGTGGTCGGTCTCGAGCTGCTGCGCTGGGCGCGGGCGCGCACGGACAAGCCGCTGGTGGCGATCGGCGGCATCGACGAGCGCCGCCTGCCGGAGGTGCTGGCCGCCGGAGCGGACGCCGCCGCCGTCCTCGGCGCCGTCTGCCGGCCGGCCGGAGGCGATTCCGAGGGGGCGGGCGTCGAGGCGATCGAGCAAGCCGTCCGCCGGCTCGTGGGCGCCGCGCCGGCGGACCGACGGGAGAGGAGAACGGGATGAGCACGAGCGAGCAGTTCGGCAGTCGCTGGGGGCTGGTCCTCGCCACGCTGGGCATGGCGGTCGGGACCGGCAACATCTGGCGCTTCCCGCGGATCGCGGCGACCAACGGGGGCGGCGCCTTCCTGGTCGCCTGGGTCGTCTTCCTCCTCCTCTGGTCGGTGCCGCTGATGATGGTCGAGTTCTCGTTCGGCAAGCGCGCGCGCAAGGGGCCGATCGGCGCCTTCGCGTCGCTCACCGGCCGCGGCACGGCCTGGATGGGCGGCTGGGTGGCGGCCTGCGCCATCCTCATCATGTTCTACTACTCGGTGGTGACCGGCTGGTGCTTCCGCTACCTCTTCGCCGCCGTCACCGGCGAGCTCGGGTTGGGCGAGCCGGGGGAGTTCTGGCAGGCGTTCACCGGCTCCTACCAACCGATCTTCACGCACCTCCTGGCGCTCGGCGCCGCGGTGAGCGTGGTCTGGTTCGGTGTCCGCGGCATCGAGCGGGTGGCGAAGTTGCTGATCCCCACCCTCTTCGTCCTGGTGCTGATCCTGGCGGTGCGCGCGGTCACCCTCCCCGGGGCCGAGGCGGGGCTCGAGTTCCTGTTCTCGCCGAACTGGTCCGACCTCGCGGAGCCGGGGATCTGGATCCAGGCGCTGACCCAGAACGCCTGGGACACGGGCGCCGGCTGGGGCCTGATCGTCGCCTACGCGGTCTACATGCGCTCGCGCGAGGACGTGCCGCTCAACGCCTTCCTGATCGGCTTCGGCAACAACAGCGTCTCGCTGCTGGCCGGCATCATGGTGCTGTGCACGGTGTTCGCCATCAACCCGGCGGCGCAGAGCGAGATCGTCGGCGCGGGCAACGAGGGGCTCACCTTCATCTGGATGCCGCAGCTCTTCGCCTCGATGCCGGCCGGCGGGCTGTTCATGATCCTCTTCTTCCTGGCGCTCTCCTGCGCCGCGCTGACCAGCCTGATCTCGATGCTCGAGCTCGGCACCCGCGTGCTGGTCGACCGCGGCTTCGAGCGCAGGAAGGCGCTCCTCGGCATCGGCGCGGCGGCGCTCGTCTTCGGCACGCCGTCGGCGCTCTCCCTCACCTTCTTCGCCAACCAGGATTGGGTGTGGGGCGTCGGGCTGATGCTCTCCGGCCTCTTCTTCGCGCTCGGTGCGCGCAAGTTCGGGCTCGAGAAGCTCCGCCGGGAGGCGATCAACGCGCCCGGCGCCGACCTCCACGTCGGCCGCTGGTGGACCTTCCTGGTCGGAGTCCTGATCCCGGTCGAGGCGATCGTGCTGATGGTCTGGTGGCTCTGGGCCGCGCGCGGCTGGGACCCGCAGGGATGGCTGAACCCGTTCGCCGCCACCACCGCCGGCACCGTGCTCGCGCAGTGGGCGGTGCTGCTGGTGGCGCTCCTGGCCGCCAACCGCTGGCTGGCCCGCTCGGCCGACACCGCCGGTGCCGGTGACGATCCGGTGGCCGCCGGCCGTCGCGTCTCGGCGCCGCCGCACACTGAAGTAGGGGAGGACCGATGAGCGCTTCCGCCCTGGTCGTGATGATCGTGATCTGCTCGCTGATCTGGGGCGGGTTCGCCACGCTCCTGGTGCGCGCCGTGCGCCGGGAGAGCGGCAAGGCGGCGGAGCATCCACCCCAGCCGTCGCCCTGAGGGTCGGAGAGGAGCCGTTGGAGCGACCGGTGTCATGCGCGTGTTCCTGACCGGCTTCATGGGCTCGGGGAAGACGACCGTGGGGCGGCTCCTGTCGGAGCGGCTGGAGCTGCCGTTCATCGACCTCGACCACGAGATCGAGCGCTGCGCCGACATGACTGTCACCGAGATCTTCCGGCAAGGAGGCGAGCCGCTCTTCCGGCGGCTGGAGCAGGACGTGCTCGCTTCGTGCGTGGCCGCCGAGCCCGAGTCGGTGCTCGCCACCGGCGGCGGCACCCTCACCGTCGAGCGCAACCGTCGCCTGCTCGCCGACAGCGGCGTCTCGGTCTGGCTCGACCCGCCCTTCTCGGTCATCACCGAGCGGATCGGCGGCCTCGGAAAGCTCGACCGGCCGCTCTTCCGGGACGCGTCGCAGGCGCTCGAGCTCTACCGCCGGCGGCTGCCGATCTACCGCCGCGCGGACCTGCGGCTGGAGGTCGACCGGGAAGAGGCGCCCGAGGAGGTCGCGGCGCGCCTCGCGCTGCTGCTCGAGGGCCGCTCGTGAAGTACCTCGTGCTGTCGGACATGCACGGCAACGAGGCCGCGCTCCGGGCGGTGCTGCGCCGGGTGCGGCGCAAGCGCTTCGACGCGACGCTGGTGCTCGGCGACCTGGTGGGCTACGGCGGCGCTCCGAACCAGGTGGTGGAGCTCGTCCGCGAGTTGCCGGGGAAGGTCTTCGCGGTGCGCGGCAACCACGACAAGGTGGCGGTGGGGATCGACTCGGGCGAGAGCTTCAACCAGGTCGCGCGTCTCGCGGCCCACTGGACCGCCGAGCGGCTGACGCCGGCGAACGCCCGGTCCGTGCGCGACCTGCCGCGCGGGCCGATGGAGGTCGCCGACGGCGTCGCCATCTGCCACGGCGCGCCGACCGACGAGGACCGCTACCTCTTCTCCGACCGCGACGCGGCGGAGGTGTTCGTGCAGTGGAACGTGCCGCTCACCTTCTTCGGCCACACGCACGTGACCTCGGTCTTCACTCTCGAAGGGCGGGCGGTCCGGGTGCGCCAGCTCGCCGGAGAGAGGGGGGAGCTGGCGATCGACCCGGCGCACCGCTACCTGGTGAACCCGGGCTCGATCGGGCAGCCGCGCGACGGCGATCCGAGGGCGTCGTACATGACCTACGACAGCGACCGGCGGCTGGTGCGCTGGTACCGGCTCGAGTATCCCGTGGAGCGGGCCCGGAAGCGCATCCTCCGCGCCGGCCTGCCCGAGGTGCTGGCGAACCGCCTGGTCGTCGGGATGTAGAACGGCGCTCCCCTTGTCATCCCGAGCGAGAGCGAGGGATCTGGGGGCGAGGGGGACGCGATTCAGGAGCGAGCTTGCCGAGATCGTGCCGTATACCGCGCCACCCCCCGCCCAGGTCCTTCGCTCTCGCTCAGGATGACAGGGGAGTCTGCGATGGGTCCGGCGTCGGCCGCATCGCCTGGCGCAGGCGGTTGAAGATCGCGAGCGCGCCGCCGGCCAGCACCACGTAGAGCCCGAGCCAGACGAGCTGGATCAGCGGCTTCTCGGTCACGTCGATCGACAGCGTCGGCGGCGTGCCCTCGGTCGAGAGCCCCGGCGCGCCCTCGACCGCCAGCCGGACCAGCCCGTCGCGCGGAGAGAGGCCCGCCACCCGCACCGTGCCCCCGGCCGGCAGAGCCGCGGGCGGAGTCGAAACCATCCCGCGCGCCTGGTCGATCTCGTAGAGCGGCAGCACCGTACCGTCGCCACCCGCCGGGCCCCGCACGTCGAGCTGCACGCCGAGCGTCACGTTGCCCCCGGCCGCCATCTGGGTGAGCGCGTCACCGCCACCCACGCCGAGGTCGAAGCCGGCGAAGCGGAGCTGATAGTCGCCCACGTCCATCGACTGCCCCTGCCGCAGCTCGACCAGCTTGCCGGCGTCCGCCGGCTCGCCCGGGTCGTACTGGAGCGGCGAGACGTAGAAGTCCGCGAGCGGCGTCGTCCGCACGTGCGGGTTCATCATGAGCTGGCCCGACCGCTCGTTGCGGAAGAAGCGCGGGTAGGAGCGGAAGGTCTTCCCGTCCGCCTCCTCGACGTCGATCACCAGCGTGTCCTTGTCGCGCGGGGAGGTCTTCTCCAGGAAGCCGACGAAGGTGAGCGTCCGGTCGCCGACCTGGCGGGGCTGATCGAGGGCGAGCGAAACCTTGGTGCTCTGATCGTAGCCGCCGGAGGCGACGAAGCCGAGGAGCATGACGCCGACGCCGACGTGCGACAGGTACCCGCCGGCCGCCTGCAGACCCTGCAGCCGCGCCTTGGCGATCACCTTGTGGAGGTTCGCCACCAGCGCCGCAAGCGCCAGGAAGACGTAGAGGACGTGGAACGGGTCGCGCACCGCGACGATCGCCGCGGCGCTCGTCAGCACGGCGGCGACGGCGAGCGACGGTGCCAGCTTGCGGAACAGCTTGCCGAGGCTCTCCTCGCCGCGCCAGGTCAGGTACGGCACGACCGACAGGAGCAGCGCGAGCAGGATCGCGATCGGCAGGTTCACCCGGTTGTAGAACTCCGGCCCCACCTGCCCCGGGTTCTCCATGAACGCGGTCAGCAGCGGCGCCGAGGTGCCGAAGGTGATGACCAGCGCCGAGGCGAAGACGGTGATCGTCGACAGCACCACCGCCGTGCCGCGGGAGAACAGCGGGTCCTCGTTCGGCCGGGTCTCGACGCTCCGGAGCCGGGTGGCGAGCAGCACGACCGAGCCGATGCCGAAGAACGCCATCATGCCGATCAGCCAGCCCGAGATCCCGAGGTCGACGAAGCTGTGGACCGAGAAGTCGGCCAGCACGCCGGAGCGGGTCAGGAAGGTGCCGTAGAGAACCGCCACGAAGACCAGCGTGGCGAGCACGTAGTTGACCCGCCGGTACCGGTTGCGGGTTCGCTCGAGGTACAGGCCGTGGATCAGGATGGTGCCGAAGAGCCACGGGATGAGCGAGGCGTTCTCGACCGGGTCCCAGCCCCAGAAGCCGCCCCAGCCGAGCGTCTTGTAGGCCCAGTAGCCGCCCATCAGGATGGCGAGCCCGAGGACCATGAAGCCGCCGAGCGCCCAGGGGAACGCCCGGCGCGCCCAGCCCTCGGAGTCCTTGCGCCAAAGCGCCGCCATGGCGAAGGCGAACGGCACGGCGGCCGACGCGTAGCCGATGAACATGATCGGCGGGTGGATCACCATCCAGTCGTCCTGGAGGAGCGGGTTCAGGCCCTTGCCGTCGAGCGGCGTCTCCCCGAGCATCACGAAGGGGCTCTCGCGCACCAGGATGAAGAGCAGGCCGATCGTCGTCAGCAGGTAGACGATCATCACCGTCGGCTCCTGCCGCCGGCCGGTCGTGCGGTAGAGGAGCACCCCGATCAGCACCGCCCAGAAGAGCCAGATCAGAAAGCTCCCCTTCTGGCCGGCCCAGAAGGCCGCGAACTGGTAGTGGATGGGCAGATCCAGGCCGGAGTACTGGTAGACGTACTCGATCCGGAAGTCCCGCGTGACGAGGGCGAAGCCGAGGACGACGGCCGCCATCACGACCGAGAGGGCGTAGCAGTTGTAGGCGCGCCGCGCGAATCGGACGGCGCCGCCGTCGCCGCGGAGCACCAGCGAGTAGCCCCAGAGCGAGGTGAGAGCGAAGAGGAGCGCGCACCACATGGCGAGCGCCCCCGGCAGGTAGAGGCTGTTCAGGTACTCCATCAGGTCGGCGATCCGGCTCCTAGCCGTACGACTTCGTTTCGGTCGCGCCCTCTTCGAGACCCTGGTACTTGCTCGGGCACTTGACCAGCAGCTTCTCGGCCTCGAAGGCGCCCGCGTCGGCTGAGTAGCGGCCGATCGCCACGATCGAGACGGCGTCCTCGAAGTTGGCCGGCTTCAGGCCCTCGTAGCGCACCGGCAGGGTGTCGCCGCTCTCCTCGTCGACCAGCTCGAAGTGGAGCGCGTGGCTGGTGTCGTCGTACGATGAGCTGCCCTGGCCGAGCCCGCCCGCGACCTGCACCACGCGCTCGGTCGTGCGCGCCTGCTCGAACGGCACGTACGGCGTCAAGGACTGCTGGAACGAGGCGAGCGCGAAGCCCGAGAAGGCCAGCACGAGCACGCTGCCCAGGATGTAGAGGTGGCTCTTTTTCATCGGATCTCCGCCTTTCCGTCGGCACGCGGCTTCCACGCGCCCTCGAGCGTCCGCACCTTGCGGCCGAGCCGCAGGAGGTAGAGGAACAGCCCGGTCCAGATCAGGAAGTTGACCGCCGCGAAGGCAGCCTTGACCGCGGTCGAGATGGTGTTGGCGTCTTCCATTAGCTTACAGAGCTCCTCAACCGGCCCGATCGGCCGCAGGATTCCTCTCGAGGCGGCCGGCCTCTTCCCGGTCCGCGAGGACGGCCACTCGGGTTGCCAGACTGTGGACCCAGAAGAATAGCACCGTAAACCCGAGCGAGGCGGCGAGCAGCAGATAGAGGATCTGCGGGTCCATGCCCACGTCCATCTCTTCGTTGATCACCGGCTCCGGGTGCAGCGAGTCGAACATCCGCGGCATCACGAAGAGCAGGAACGGCGCGACCACCAGGCCGAGGACGGCGTAGGCGCCGGTCACCCGGCCCCGCACCTCCTGGTCGGCGATCTGGTCGCGCAGCGCGAGGTACGCGGCGTAGTAGACGAGCAGCATGGTGATCGAGATCTGCCGCGGGTCCCAGTTCCAGAAGGCGCCCCACTCGACGCGCGCCCAGATCGAGCCGGAGAGGGTCGCGAGCAGGCAGAAGACCAGTCCGAGCCCGATCGCCGTGGCGGCCGCCAGGTCGTGCCGGCGATCCCGTCCCTTCAGATAGCGGATGCTCCAGATCCCGGCGGCGCAGAAGGCGATGAGCGACGTCCACGCCATCGGCACGTGGAAGAAGAGGATGCGGGCCGACTCGCCGCCGCCGACGAACCCCTGCATCCGGGGCGCGCCCACGTAGGCGAGGACGACGCAGGCTCCGATCCAGAGCCAGAGGAACCATGGAAGAATCTGTCGCATCGGGTGTTCTCTCAAGGTGCGTCCCGGGGGCAGGACGTGACGGTATCGCGTCGGACGGCCGCGTGCACCACCCCACGGGACGGGGCGCCGGCCGAGCCTCAAGGGTTCCAGATGACCGGGAAGAGCATCAGCCCCGCCACGGTCAGGGTGGCATCGTACAGGACCAGAGCCTGCATCTCCTCTCCCGGCGGCTCGCCGGCGACCGCCGCGCGGGTGAGCTGGACGGCGAAGAAGAGCCCGGGCACCAGCACGGGTAGCAGGAGGACCGCGAAGAGCGCGCTCTTGCTGCGCGCTTGCGCCACCATCGCCGCCACCAGGGTGCTGCCCGCGGCGAGGCCGTAGCCGCCCGCCGCGAGCGCCGCCACCAGCAGGAGCGGCCGGCGCGCCTCGAGCTGGACCATCGCCAGGAAGAGCGGCGTGATCAGCGCCTCCAGCAGCAGCACGACGGTCAGCCCGTAGAGGAGCTTGCCGGCGAAGAGCGCCGACGGCGTGGCCGCGAGCCGCAGGGCGGTGGCGGTGTGAGTCTCCTCCTCGGCCACGAAGATCCGCGGCAGACCCGCGGTGACGGCGAACAGCACGATCAGCCAGAGGACGACGGGCAGCACCGTGACCGCGATCTGCGGCACGGTGCCGAGCGAGCCGAGCACCAGGCTCACCACCACGAGCGTGGTGAAGGCGAACAGGCCGAGGGTGTTCAAGGCATAGCGGGTGCGGTACTCGCACCGCCAGTCCTTGACGAAGACCGCCGCGGCCTCAGCCGCCCAGCGCGAGGCGCGACCGGACATTCGGGATCTCCAGTGGACCGGGGTTGGCGACGACGGCGAGACCGCCGCCTTCGAGGTGGCGCGCGAGCAGCTCGGTCCCCTGGTCGATGCCGGGGCGGTCGAGGTTCTGGAACGGCTCGTCGAGGAGCAGCAGACGGGGCCGCGCGAGGAGCGCCCAGGTCCACCGCAGGCGCTGGCGCATGCCGGACGAGAGCGCCCCCGCCGGCCGGTCGTGGGGGAGACCGACCAGGTCGAGCAGCTCGCCGGCGCGCGACTCCGGCACATCGCGGAGGCGGCAGAAGAAGCGAAGGTTCTCGAGCGTCGTCAGCTCCTCGTAGAGAGCGAGGTCGGGCGCCACGAAGCCGACCGCTCGCCGGCGCGCCGCGATGTCGAGCGCCACGCCGTCCTCGCGGTACTCCACCGTGCCGCGCTCCGGGGCGAGCAGCCCGGCGAGCACGCGCAGCAGCGTCGACTTGCCCGAGCCGTTCGAACCGACCACCAAAAGCGCCTCCCCCGGTCCCACTTCGCCCGACACCCCCGTCAGCACGTGAAGCGGCCCGAACCTGCGGTGCAGGTCGTCGAAGAGCAGGTGAGCGGACGCATCGGCGGAGGGCACGGGCCGGGAGCGTAGCAAAGCGGCTCGGCCGGAGGCGTCTTCAGGCGGCCGAGAGAGGGCGCACCTTCAGACTGCCGCGCTTCTTCTCGGCCTGCCAGAGGTCGTACTGGATCTGCTGAGCGAGCCAGCTCTCGGCTGTGGTGTCGAACGCCACGGAGAGCCGCACCGCCATCTCGGGGCTGATGCCGGCGCGGCCGTTGAGGATCGCGGAGAGGGTCTTGCGGCTCACGTCGAGCGCGCGGGCGGCCTCGGTCACGGTCAGGCCGAGCGGCTCCAGGCAGAGCTCGCGCAGGACCTCGCCGGGATGCGGTGGATCGTGCATCTGCATGCTCTTCACCTCTAGTGGTAGTCCTCGTAATCGACGCGGTCCACGTCGTCGCCATCGAACTCGAAGGTCACCCGCCAGTTGCCGCTCACCACCACCGACCACCGGCCCTTCCCGCTCCCTTTGAGCGCGTGCAGCCGGAGCCCGGGCAGGTCCATGTCGCGGGGCTCGTTCGCGACGGCGAGACGACCGAGGATCAGGCGTAGTCGCTTCGCATGCTGCGCCTGGATCTTGGCGGTGCTTCCGCGCGTGAAGAACGCTTCGAGGCCCTTGTGCCGGAAGCCGCGGATCGCCATACGCCGAGCGTAACGCGATACGTCTCAGGTTACAAGTACCGGCGTCGCTTGAGGGCCGGGCAGTGGCGGTACAGAATGCCCCGTGCCCACCTCCTCGCGCCTCCTCGCCGTCGCTCTCCTCTCCACGCTCGCCTGCTCCGGCGCGCCGCGCGCCGCCACATCTCCGGCGGCACCGGAGCCGGACGGCGAGGCGATGCGGGCGGTGCTCCTGTCGCTGGTCGACCAGCAGCTCTACGAGCCGACGATCGTGCGGCGGGGGCTGGTGGGGCCGACGGAGGTCCGGCGGGCGACGGCGGTGGCGGTCGGGCGGATCGGCGACCCGGACGGGCTGGAGGCGCTCTACGCGCTGCTCGCCGACGACGACGTGGAGGTGCGGCGAGAGGCGGCGTTCGCGATCGGCGAGGTGATGGAGGCGCCCGAGCTCCTGGCGACCGGGGGCGAGGCGCCGGAGGCCAGGGTGCGCGCCGCGGCCCGACTGCTCGACGCCGTCGGCGATCCGGACCGCGACGTCGGCCGCCTGGCGGTCGAAGCGCTCGGCAAGGGCGGCGTTTCGATCGCGACGGTGGCCGAGCGGCTGGGCGGGATCGAAGACGCGGCGGAGCGGTGGGCGCGGCTCCTGCCGGGGCTCTTCCGCTATCCGGAGCCCGCGTCGGTGGCGGTGGCGGCCGACTTCCTCGTCAGCGAGACCGCCGCCGACCCCGAGCTCCACCGCTGGGCCGCCTACGCCCTCACCCGGGAGCCGCGGCCGGAAGCGGTGCCGCACGTCCGCACCCTCGTCGCCGACGCCGACCCGCGCATCCAAGCCTGGGCAGCGCGGGCGCTCGGCCGGATCGGCGACGCCTCCGACCTGCCGCGGCTCTTCCTGCTCCTCGCGTCCGACGACGCCGGTCCGGTCGTCCACGCCCTCCGCTCGGCCCGCGCGCTGGTCGACGCGAGCGGCGAGGAGGCGCCGGCCGCGTGGCGCGGACCGCTCGGGCAGCTCGTGGCGGACCCGCGGCCGGGCGTGCGGGTGACGGCGATGGAAGCGTCGGCCGCCTGGCTGCCGGACGAGACGCTCGGGAGGGCGCTGGCGCGGATCGCCGGGGGCGACGACACGGCCTGGGAGCGGGGCACCGCGCTCGTCGCCCTGGCCGTGGGCGGTGATCCGCGGGCGAGCGGCCTGGCGGCCGAGCTGGCCGGGTCGGACGACGAGACGCTCCGGGCGTACGCGGCCGAAGCCGCCGGGGTCCTGGAAGAGGAGGACCTGCTGGCGATCCTCGCCGACGACCGGCGCGCGCGGGTGCGCCAGGCGGTCCTGGCGGCGCGTCTGGCGCTGACCGGCGAGGAGGGCGCCGAGGGTGCGGCTCGCGAGCTCGCCCGCGCCGCGCTCCGCGACCCCGACGCCGGCGTGCGGACGACGGCGCTCGGCTGGCTGGTCGACCGCCCGGTGCTGACGGTCCCGGAGGTGGGCGCCGCCTTCGCCCCGGCATCCGCCGCGGCATCCGCCACAGTCCCAGGGGCACCTGTCGAGCGGACGGTCGAGGAGCTGCTGACCGCGGTCGACGCGCTGGCGGCCCTGGCGGCGGACGCCGCCGCGGAAGCCGACGACCCGAGGTCCGCCCTGGAGACCGACCCCGCCGTCGGCCTCTTGCTGGCGGTCACCGACACGGCCGAGCTGCCGGTGCGCCGACGCGCGGCCGAAGCGCTCGCCGCGCTCGGTCTGCCGCGGCCCGACCCGGGGCACCACCCGACGCGACTCCCACCCGCCGTCTACCGCAGCGTTCTCGAACAGGCCGCCGCGCCGCGCACCGTCGAGATGGTCACCCGGCGCGGCGCGGTGACGATCCGCCTCGACTGCCCGCGGGCGCCGCTCACCTGCCTGAGCTTCCTCCAGCTCGTCCGCCAGGGGTACTACGACGGCCTCGCCTTCCACCGGGTGGTGCCCGACTTCGTGGTCCAGACGGGCGACCCGCGCGGCGACGGCTGGGGCGGACCGGGCTACACGATCCGCGACGAGATCGGCCGCCTCCGCTACGGCCGCGGTGTGGTCGGCATGGCGCTCGCCGGCCCCGACACCGGCGGCAGCCAGCTCTTCGTCACCCTCGCGCCGCACCCCCACCTCGACGGCGGCTACACCGCCTTCGGCGAGGTGGTCGAGGGGATGGAGGTGCTCGACGAGATCCGCCAGGGGGACCGGATCGTCACGGTCCGCGAGGTGCCGTGACGACCGTCCTGGCGCTCGGGGTCGGGGCGGTCTTCCTCGCCCTGGCGCTCCGGGTCGACCGGTGGCGGAGGTACGCGCCGCCCCTCGCCCCGGCGGACGGCGCGGCGGAGGAGCAGGGGGCGGTCACCGTGCTGCTGCCGGCCCGGGACGAGGAGGGGAACGTCGAAGCGTGCGTCCGCGGGCTGCTGGCGCGAACGGGCGAGCCGCCGGTCCCGGCGCGGGTCGTGGTGATCGACGACGGCTCCGAGGACCGGACGGCCGAGATCGTCCGGCGGATGGCGGCCGAGGAGCCGCGGGTCGAGCTGGTCGCGGCGCCGCCGCTCCCCGCCGGCTGGAAGGGGAAGGTCCACGCCCTCGAGACCGGCCTCGGCCTCGTGGAGACGCCCTGGCTCCTCTCGACCGACGCCGACACCCGGCACCACCCCGACCTGCTCGCCCGCGCCCTCGCGACCGCCCGCGAGCGGCGGCTCGACTCGCTCTCGGTCACCGGCTTCGAGGAGGCGTGCGGCCCGGGGGAGAACCTGGTCACGCCGGTCGTCTTCGCTCTTCTCGACGCGCTGCTCGGCGACTGGGGACCGGCGGCGGCCGGCGAGACCGAGATCGCGAACGGGCAGTTCTTCCTGGTGCGGGCGGCCGCCCTCCGCACCGCCGGCGGCTTCGCCAGCCTGCGCAGCGCCGCCCTCGACGACGTGACCCTCGCCCGGACACTGCGCGCCGCCGACTTCCGCCACGGCTTCCTGCGCGCGCCGGAGCTGCTGCGCGTGCGCATGTACCGAGGTTTCCGCGCGACCTTCCGCGGCTGGCGCCGCAACCTGGGCGCGATCTTCGCCGGCCGGCGGCGCGACGCGGCGCTCGTCCTCTCGGCGCTCCTCGCCCCGCCGGCGCTGCTCGCGGCGCTGCTCCTCGGCGGGCACGGCCTCCCGGCGCTCCTCCTCTGGGCCTGCGGCGCAGCCGCGTCGGCCGTCCTCCGGCGCGGCAGCGGCCACGCGCCGGCCTACGGTCTTCTGTACCCCCTGGACGCCCTCGTCACCGGCTCCTGCCTCGCCCTCGGCCTGCGCGACGCGGCACGCGGCGCGCTCGCGTCCTGGAAAGGTCGCCCCGTGCGGCTCGAGTAGGAGCGTCACGAAACTCCAGAATGCCGGCACTTACCGTGTAACCGTCGAACAACCTCCCGATCCCATCGCGGCGGCCCGCCCGGGCCGCGAGGAGCCTCTTCCCTTTCATGAACGTCCCGCTCGCGCCCAATCGGCCGAACTTCTTCATCGTCGGTGCCCCCCGGTCCGGAACCGGTTCGCTCTACCTGTACCTGAAGCAGCACCCGGAGGTCTACGTCTCCCTGCTCAAGGAGCCGCAGTTCTTCGGCGCCGACCTGGCGCGCAACCCGCCGGGCATCCGCGACGAGGACGTCTACCTGGAGCTGTTCGAGCTGGGGAACGACCGGCCGCTTCGGGGGGAGGCGTCGGTCTGGTACCTGTCGTCGCTCCAGGCCCCGTACGAGATCCGCGCCTTCTCGCCCGAGGCGAAGATCGTGATCCTGCTGCGCGAGCCGGCGGAGATGGCCTGGTCGCTCCACGCGCTCCACGTGCAGAACGGCGACGAGAATCTCACGGGCTTCGAGGAGGCGCTCGCGGCGGAGCCCGCGCGGCGAGGCGGCCGGAGTCTCCCGGCGGGCACGCCCGCCGCGGAGGCGCTGCAGTACGCGGAAGCCGCGCGCTACGCGCCCAAGGTGGAGCGCTACCTCGACGTGTTCGGCCCGGAGAACGTCTGCTGCGTGCTGTTCGACGACCTGGTGCGCGACTCGGGGATCACCTGTCGCCGGGTGCTCGAGTTCCTGGGCGCCGACCCGGAGCTCCGCGTCGAGCTGGACGCGGAGCGGGCGCGCGAGCGGGTTCGGATGATGGTCGCGCGGCAGCTCCGGAGCGCTTCGCCCGAGGTGCGGCGGCGGGTGCGATGGGAGCAGGCGCGGCGACACGAGAGTCCTCCGCGCTCGCCGCTCGACCACCGAGTGGCCGCGCGGCTCCGGGAGCGGCTGGCCGGGGACACCCTCTGGCTGGGCGAGCTGATCGGCCGCGACCTCTCGCCGTGGTTGCGCGGGGAGCGGGTGGGGGTGGCGCAGGTGGCGGGCTCCGTGGCCGAGGCGTAGGGGCGTGCGCGCGCCCCACCCCTGCTAGACTCCCATCGATGAAGAGGCCGCTTTCGCGCACGCTCTCCGTCCGGCGGGTCGCCGGGGCGGTGCTGCTCGCCGCCGTGCCGGTGCTCGCCTGCGCGGCCGAAGAGGAGTCGCCGGCCGCGATCGTCGGCCCGACCACGCGCGAGGCGATCGAGGCGGCCGATCCGTCGTGGGTCGCGGCCACGGTCGAGGCCGAGATCGACGTGGACGACGCGGCGGCGCTCGCGGCGGTCGATCCGGGCGCCGAGGTGACGGTCTTCCTCGGCACCTGGTGCGACGACAGCCGCCGCGAGGTGCCGCGCTTCTGGCGCGCGCTCGACCAGGTCGGCGGCCTCGTTCCCTTCGAGATCGAGTACGTCGCCGTCGACCGAGACAAGCGAGAGCCGGCCGACCGGGTCGAGCCCGCCGGGGTCCTCTACGTTCCGACCTTCGTCGTCCGCCGTGGCGGCGAGGAGGTCGGCCGGGTGGTCGAGACCTCCCCGAACGGCATCGAGACCGACCTCCTGGCGCTCCTCACCGGCGAAGCTTCCGGCGTCCTCTCCGACCGCGACGACGTCTGACCCCGCCGAGACCCCCGCCTGCAACCTTCGCATCCCCCCTCCGTACTGACGACTGACGCCATGGCCCGCGAGGCGGTGCAGCCCACCGACGAGGAGCTGGTGGAACAGATCCTCGGCGGCGCGCGGGAGCGCTTCGGCGACCTGGTGGAGCGTTACCAGGGCCGCCTGGTGAACTACCTGTACCGGCTGCTCCGCAACACCGAGGACGCTCATGAGCTGTCGCAGGAGGTCTTTGTCAAGGTGTACCAGGCGCTCGACCGCTACGACCCGCGGTACCGCTTCTCGACCTGGATCTTCCGGGTGGCGCAGAACGCCGCGATCGACGAGATCCGCAAGCGGCGCATCCGCCTCGTCTCCTTCGAAGGACGGGAAGACGAGGCCGGGGAGACGCGGGAGTGGGAGCCGGTCAGCCCGGAGCGCGGGCCGTATCGCGAGCTGCGCAACGTCGAGCGGAGCGGAGCGATCCAGGACGCGATCGAGAAGCTCCCCTGGGAGTACCGGGAGCTGATCGTGCTCCGGCACTTCGGCGAGCTGTCGTACGACGAGATCGCACGTCTCAAGACGATGCCGCTGGGCACCGTGAAGAACAAGCTGTTCCGAGGGCGGCAGATGCTCAAGGAAGAGCTGGCGGATTACTTGCTGGACTGACCCGGATCGGGATGGTCGAGACGACCGGGCGGCGAAGACGCGGAGATACGAGGAGCGAAGAGATGAACGACCGAGCGCAAGGGGCCGGGCACGAGCAGCTCCGGGAGTGGATCACTCTCGAGCGGGAGCCGGGGGATCTGCTTTCCCTGGACGAGCGGCGCCGCCTCGCGGAGCACGTGGCCGGCTGCCGCGAATGCCGAGAGGAGCGCGAGGCCTACGCGCGGCTCGATGCGCTCCTCGCCGAGGACGCCGTGCCGGTGCGCGACGGCTTCCGAGACGACGTGATGGCGTCGCTCTCCGCCGCCGGATGGGAGGGGCGGGCACCGCGCGCCTGGCGCCTGCCGGTCGCGGTGATGGCGGCCCTCGCGATCGCCGCCGGCTGGATCGTGGCGAGCCCGGCGGCCGGCGGCGGCACGGTCGGTGCGCTCGGCGGCGCCCTGGCCGCCCTGGGCGACATGGCGGCCACCGGCCTGCTCGCCGCGAGCGGCCTGCTCTGGGCCTCGTGGCGGGGCTTCGGCCTCGCCGTCGACGCGTACCTCGCCCCGGGGGCGGCGATCGCGCTCTTCGTCCTGGTGGTGAGCCTCGACGTCCTCCTGCTGTCGATCCTGGTCCGCCACGGCAAGGCGGCGCCGGAGGAGGCGGGCACCGAAGGCGGAGGACGGAAGGCCGAGCTCACCTGGCGCCGCGGCAAGCGCTTCTGATCCTTCCGCGGGCCGTGACCATGCGACGTATCGCTCTCGCCGCCGCGATCCTCGGCCTGGCGGCCACGGCCTCGCCGCCGGTGCTCGGCGCCCCCTCCGGCGAAACGCCCGCCGACGATCCGTCCGAGACCGCGCTGGTGATCCGCGAAGGGAGCCTCGCACGCCGCCAGGTGGTGGCGGTGGGCCGCGACGTGGTGGTCGCCGGCGAGGCGCTCTCCGACGTGGCGGCGCTCGACGGCTCGGTGCGGGTGACCGGCTCCGTCTCCGGTGACGTGATCGTCCTGGGCGGCGACGTGGAGCTCGGCCCGTCGTCGCGCGTCGGCGGCGACGTGTTCGCGGTCGGCGGACGGATCGACGCGGCCACCGGCGCCACCGTCGAGGGGCGCACCGTCGCCCATCCGACGGCCTCCGCGGTCTGGCTCACCCTCCTCGAAGGGCCGTCGCTCGGCACGTCGGCGACCACGCCGGTGATCCTGGGCGCGAAGCTCGCCCTGATGGCCGCCTGGATGGCGCTGACTCTTCTCCTCTTCGCCGCCTCCGGCCGGGAGGTGCTCTCGACCTCGGAGACGGTGCGCCGCGAACCGTTCCGCTGCTTCGTCACCGGGCTGACCGGCGTCCTGGCGCTGGCGCTCACGGCGATCGCCTTCGGCGCCCTCGCGCCGGCGATCGCCGGCGCTCCGCTCCTGGTCCTGGTGATCCTCTTCGCCCTGCTGCTCAAGCTCTGGGGGATGGTCGCCGTCTTCCACGCGCTGGGCGAGCGGGCGCTGCGCTTGGCCCGGCGCCCCCGGGCGCTGGCGCTCAACGCCGCGACCGCCGGGCTGCTGCTGCTCGGCGTGATGAAGTTCGTGCCGATGGTGGGCGCCTGGGTGTGGACGGTCGCGACGCTGATCGGCGTCGGTGCCTCGCTCACCTCGAAGTTCGGGCGTCAGGAGGCGTGGTTCCGGATCGGCGAGCTCGACGCCCCCGCCGCCCGCCGCGTCTGACGCCCTCCCGCCCGTCTCCCTCGATCGCGGGCCGGTCGCCGCCGAAAACCGTGGCGGCGGTCCCTCCCATGCTGCATACTGCGCTTCCTTCGTGAGCGTGGCCGAGGAGACGCGACGACATGACCTGGGAGATCGGAATCCTCCTCGCCCTCTTGGGCGTCGCGGTCGTGCTGTTCGCGACCGAGAAGGTCTCGGTCGACGTGACGGCGCTCCTGCTGGTGCTCGCCCTGTTCGCGGCCGGCATCGTCGACGGCGACGCGATCACGCTCGGCTTCGCGAACGACGTGCTGCTCTTCCTGGGCAGCCTGTTCGTCGTCACCGAGGGGCTCGGCCAGACCGGGGCGCTGGCGCGCCTCGAAAACCG
Organism: uncultured Thermoanaerobaculia bacterium; assembly: GCA_964560325.1. Lineage (GTDB taxonomy): Bacteria > Acidobacteriota > Thermoanaerobaculia > Multivoradales > DATKCC01 > CAZLLV01. The sequence goes on from CAZLLV010000561.1 coordinate 17,386, forward strand.
CCTGGTGACCTTCACCTCCGGCCGTCCCTGGCTGCTGATGGCGATGCTCCTGCCCGGGGTCGGCGTGATGTCGGCCTTCCTGAGCAACACGGCGACCGTCGGGGCGCTCCTGCCGCTCGTCATCGGCCTCGCGCGGCGGGCGAAGATGCCGGCGTCCCGCCTCCTGATGCCGGTCGCCTTCGCCTCGATCCTCGGCGGGACCTGCACCCTGATCGGCACCTCGACCAACATCGTCGTCTCGGGGCTGATGCCGCGCTACGGCCAGGAGCGGCTCGGCCTCTTCGAGCTGGCCCCGGTCGGGCTTCCGATCCTGGTGCTCGGCGTCGTCTACCTGCTCACGATCGGCCGCCGCCTCCTCCCCGAGCGCCGGGACGAGCCGCTCGAGCTCTACGGGATGCGCTCGTACCTGGGGGAGGTGGTGGTGCCGGCGGGCTCGCCCTGGGTCGGGCGGCCGTTCTCGGAGGTGGCGCGCAAGGAGGACCAGGAGCTCAACGTCCTCGGGCTGATCGAGGCGGGGGAGGAGGGCGAGGAGCGGGTGCTGCCGGTCGACCCGGCGCGGGTGTTGGCGGCGGGCGACACGCTGCTGGTCAACGCGCCCCAGGAGGCGCTGCTCCGTCTCAAGGGGCGCAAGGAGCTCGACCTCGCGGTCGACGAGCGCTGGGGCGAGCGCGAAGGGGTTCGGGTGCAGATCCACGAGATCGTGCTCGCGCCCGGCTCGCGCCTCGCCCGGCGCAGCCTGCGGGCGCTACGGCTGCGCAGCCGCTTCGGCGTCACCGTGCTCGCCATCTACCGCCGCAGCGGCGTGCGCCGGAGCCGCCTGCGCGACCTGGTGCTGCGTGACGGCGACGTGCTGCTGATCCAGGGCGCGATCGACGGGCTCGGCCCGCTCCTGCGGGACGGCGACGTGATCCTGCTCGACCAGTCGGAGGTGCGCCCGCCGGGGCCGCACGCGTGGGTGGCGTCGATCCTGTTCGTGGCGATGATCGTGGTCGGCGGCCTCGGCCTCGCCCCCTTCTTCGTCGTCGCCCTGGCGGCCGCGACCCTCATGGTCGTGACCGGCTGCCTGCGCACCGACCAGGCGTACCAGGCGGTCGAGTGGCGCCTGCTGATCATGGTCGGCGCGCTGATGACCCTCGCGACCGCGATGGAGACGACCGGCGCCGCGGCCTACCTGGCGAACCTGGTGATGGTGGTGGCGGACGGGTGGGGGCCGCACGTGCTCCTCGCCGGCTTCTATCTCCTCACCCTCCTGCTGACGCAGCCGATGTCGAACCAGGCGTCCGCCCTCGTCGTCCTGCCGCTCGCCATCCGCACCGCCACCGAGCTCGGCCTCGAGCCGCGCGCCTTCGCGGTCACCGTCGCGCTCGCCGCCTCGAGCAGCTTCATCACCCCGCTCGAGCCGGCGAGCCTCCTGGTCTACGGCCCGGGGAGGTATCGCTTCCGGGACTTCTTCGTCGTCGGCCTGCCCCTCACGCTGATCGTCTTCGTCGTGACGATGCTCCTCGTCCCCCGCCTCTGGCCGCTGGGGTAGGGGGTCCTCGAGGCGGATCTGCCGGCGGCCTCTCCGCGGTTTTATGGTAAAGTGCCATTCATGATGTGCACGAACCCGCCCGGACGGACCGTCCGCCGAAAGCCTCTCCGCGATTTCCCCGTTCCCGTCGTATTCGTCCTCGTGGCGCTCCTGGCCGCGGCGCTTCCCGGCGTCACCGCCCACGCGCAGGAGATCGCGACCGCGCCTCTCGACCCGCAGGCCGACTACCCGGTCGGCGGGGTGCTCGCAGAGGTGCAAGGGGGCGGCTTCGTGGCCGCCTGGAGCCGGGGCATCCGATTGAGCTTCGGTGTCGACCAGGTGGCGCCGGGGGAGCCGGTGGCGGTCTGGATGTCCCCGGAGGGAGATCCGCTCTCGACCGTCCGGACCCTCCGCGAGGACGGCGAGCCGCTGACGACGCCCGTGGCGCTCGGCTCGGTGCGGGCCGGGGAGGCACTGGTGGTCCTCACCGGGGGAACCGCCGGCGATCCGCAGGTCGTCGCCCGGCGGGTCTCCCAGGACGGTTCTCTCGGGCCGGCGTGGACGATCGAGGCCTGCGCACAGGCCCAGAGCTTCGAGCTCGAGAGCAACGGACCGACCGGCTACTTCCTGCTCTGCGGCGGCCGGGTTCAGCGGCTCGCGAGCGACGGTCAGCCGGCGGGGGCCCCGATCGTTCTGGCGCCGCCGGAGCTCGGACCTGCCGACGCCCGGGGTGCGACGACGGCGGACGGGGATCTGTGGGTGGTCTGGGCGCAGGACAGCTTCGACGGCCGTGGTGCGTTCGTCCGCCGGCTCGGTCCGGGCGGCGCTGCCGAAACGCCGGTGAGCCTCGTCGCTCGCCTCGGAGCCGAGACCCTCGGCCCACCGCGGATCGACGTGGCGGCGCTTCCCGAAGGCGGTGCCGCCGTCGTCTGGGCCGGCGCGCAGGGTCTGTTGCACTTCCGGCTCGTGAATCGGGAGGGGACGTTCGACGTCGCCGAGACGCGCTTCCTCGGCCCGGTGGGGGACGGTCCGGCGAGCGCGCCGCGCGTGGTGGCGAGCCGGAACCAGGGGCTGCTGGCCTTCTCCTGGCGGGAGCCGGTCGGCGGCGGCTCGCACGCCGCCGCCGGGTACCTGCGCCTCGTGCCGGTCGCGACCAGTAGGCCGGGGAACGCGATCACGATCGATCACGGATTCGCCGCCTCACTGCTGTTCGACCCCCGAGACCGCCTGGCGGTCCTGGCTCTCGAGCCCCGGCTCCTCGACTTCAACACCTACCTGAGCCCACGGTTCGGCCTCACCCCGCTCGCGACGCTGATGCCGCCGCCGGGCGACGGCGTGGTCTCGGACGCCTTCCCCGGCTTCCGCTTCTGGGTCCGGATCGGCGGCGACGAGCCCGATCCCCGGATCGGCACGCTCGAGCCCCTCTGCCAGCCGGAGACCGCCTGCTTCAGCGGCTCGTTGCCGGGGCGGAGCGAGGTCGAGGTGCGGATCGTCGGTCCCAAGCCGAACGGCTACCTGTGGCCGAACGTGGTCCGCTTCACGACCTCCCAGGTGGAGGTCTGGATCGAGCAGATCGCGACCGGCGAGCGGCGCTACTACCTGCTGGACGGCGTGGACCCCGGATCGAACGAGCTCGACGGTCTGTTCGACCGCTTCGGCTTCCTGCCGCGGTAGTCGCCACCGCTATCCCGCGGGCGAGCGTGCCTCCAGCCAGGACTGCCAGATCGCGCCCTCCCGCTCGGCGACGGCGGGGGCGTCGTCGCCGAAAAGGTAGGCCGAAGCGGTCGTGTAGACGCCTTCACCCCAGGCGAAGGTACCGACGAGGGCGTAGCCGAGAGCGGGCCGGTCGAGCCGGATCAGGATCTCGTGGTGGTTCGGCTCGGCGCCCAGGTGCTCGACGGCGCCGACGAGCGCCGGCGCGCCGCCCGTCGTGGCGACCGAGTCGCCGGCCGCGACTCCCTCCAGACCGAGCGCGGCCACGAGGTCGCTCCAGGCGCGGCTCTCCGGTGCTTCGCCGCGGCCGGTGGCCCGGAAGGAGGAGCAGCGCCGGCCGGCGAAGTGGGCGAGGTAGAGCCGGAGGAGCCGGAAGAACGGCGGCCAGCCGCGCTCGAAGCTCTCGAGCTGATCGTCCCAGTCGTCGCCCTCGGCGAACAGGCTGTGGACCATGCGCACGACGCAGGTTCCGCCGCCGCGCGCCTCGACCACGATCTCGGTCGCGACCGGCGGCGCTCCCGGCATCCAGTCGCGCTCCTCGTAGGCGAACCGGCGCGGCGGCTCCCAACCGGTGACCACGCCCTTCGACGTGCCCATCTCGGGGCCCAGGTCGAACGTCACCTCTCCGCCCTCGCGCTCGTCGATCTCGGTGGGCACGAACCACGCGCTGGTCCCCGGCCCGGTCGCGACCGCCTGCCAGACCTGTTCGGGAGTGCCGGGGACCTCCACCTCCATGGTGACCTTCCGCGTTCCGGCGGCTTCGTCCTTCTCGACGCTCATGAGGGCTCCTTCGACGTTCGGTTTCGGGGGTGTCGATGATCTCGGCGACGCGCAGAGGATCGTGCCATTGACAAGGTATGTTGTCAATGCTTCTGCGCCGGTCGCGGCCGGTTGTAACCTCGCCCGTCCGACCGCCGTAGTACGAGCCATGGACCTCGCCAGGAATCTCCGCTACGTGCTCCGCGGCCTGCGCCGCACCCCTTCGTTCACCGCCACCGCCGTAGTCACGTTGGCCGTCGGGATCGGTGCCGCGGCGGCGGTCTTCAGCGTCGTCCACGGTGTGCTGCTCCAGCCTCTGTCGTTCGACGAGCCGGACCGGCTGGTGGGGCTCTGGCACGAGGCGCCGGGGCTCGAGTTCGACCTGCTCAACCAGTCACCCGCGCTCCACTTCACCTATCTGGAGGAGAACCGGAGCTTCGACGGCGTCGGGATGTGGGACAACGATCGGGTGACGGTGACCGGGACCGCCGAGCCGGAAGTGGTGCCGGCGATGCGGGTGACCGACGGCACGCTGCCGCTCCTGGGGGTGCAGCCGGTGCTGGGGCGGCTCTTCACCGCCGAGGACGACTCGCCCGGCACCGGCCGGACGGTGATCCTGTCGAACGCCTTCTGGCGCGCCCGCTTCGGTGGAGACCGGGACGTCGTCGGCCGCAGCCTGACGGTCGACGGCGAGCCGCACGACGTGATCGGCGTCCTGCCTGCCGGCTTGCAGTTCCTCGACCACGACCCCGACCTCTACCTGCCGTTCCGCTTCGACCGGGCCGAGGTCTTCTTCGGGAACTTCAGCTTTCAGGGGGTGGCGCGGCTCCGCGACGGGGTCACGATCGAGCAGGCGGACGCCGACGTGGCGCGCATGATCCCGCTCTCGCTGGAGCACTTTCCCCTGCCCGGCGGCTTCACCCGGGAGATGTTCGAGTCGGCCCGCATCGGCCCGAACCTTCGGCCGCTCGAGAAAGACGTGATCGGCGACGTCGGGCGCGTGCTCTGGGTGCTCTTCGGGACCGTCGGCATCGTGCTGATCGTCGCCTGCGCCAACGTCGCGAACCTGCTCCTGGTCCGCGCCGAGGGGCGCTACCAGCAGATCGCGGTCCGCTCCGCGCTGGGCGCCGACCGGAAGCGCCTCGCCTCCGAGATGCTGCTCGAAAGCCTGGTGCTCGGCATCGCGGGCGGTGCCGGCGGGCTGCTGCTCGCCGCCGGCGGCCTGCACCTCCTGCGCACGCTCGAGCCGGAGGGCCTGCCGCGGCTCGACGAGATCTCCCTCGACCCGGTCGTCCTGCTGTTCACGCTGGCGATCTCGGTGGTGGCGCCGATGCTCTTCGGTCTGCTGCCCGTGGCGCGGTTGAAGGTGGCGGACCTGATCACGGGCTTGAAGGAGGAGTCGCGGGGCGGAACGGTCGGCACCCGGGGCCGGCAGGCCCGGGACGTCCTGGTCGCGGCCCAGGTCGCCCTGGCGCTCGTCCTGATGGTCGGCTCCGGGCTCATGGTGCGGAGCTTTCTCGCCCTGCGGAGCGTCGAGCCCGGATTCACCGACCCCGCCCACGTGCAGACGCTGCGCGCGCCGGTGCCGACCGCCGAGGTCGAGGACCCGGCCGAGGTCGCCCGGCTCCACGAGCGCATCCTGGCCGAGCTCGCCCGCCTGCCCGGGGTCGAGTCGGCGAGCCTCGCCTCGTCGGCCACCATGGACGGCTGGGACTCGAACGATCCGGTCTTCGTCGAAGACTTCCCGCAGGCGGATGACACGCTGCCGCCGATCCGCCGCTTCAAGTGGATCGCGCCCGGCTACTTCCGGACCATGGGCAACCCGATCCTGGCCGGTCGCGATCTGACCTGGGACGACGTGCGCGAGCGCCGCGAGGTGGCGCTCGTCACCCGCGACCTCGCCGCCGAGTACTGGGGCGATCCGGAGGCGGCGGTCGGCCGGCGCATCCGCAACCAGCCGGGGACGGCCTGGAAGGAGATCGTCGGCGTGGTCGGTCAGATCCACGACGACGGGGTCGACCAGGCGGCGACGCCGACGGTCTACTGGCCGCTCGCCCAGGAGGACTTCTGGGAGGAGGGGGTGTTCGTGCCGCGCTCGGTCGCCTACGTGCTGCGCACCTCGAGGGCCGGTACCACCAGCCTGCTCGACGAGGCGCGGGCGGCGGTCTGGTCGGTCAACCCGCGGCTGCCGCTGTCGGAGGTGTGGACCCTGGACGAGATCCTCGGCCGCTCGATGGCCCGCACCTCGTTCACCCTCGTGATGCTTGCGATCGCCGCGATGACGGCACTGCTCCTGGGCGGCGTCGGGATCTACGGCGTGACCTCGTACGTGGTGGCGCAGCGCAGCCGCGAGATCGGCGTGCGCATGGCACTCGGCGCGCAGCGGGGCGACGTCTCGCGGCTGGTGCTCGGGCACGGGCTGCGGCTGGCGGTGGTGGGCACCGGGATCGGCCTGGTGGCGGCCTTCCTGCTCACCCGGCTGATGGCGGCGCTCCTGTTCGGCGTCGAGGCGCTCGATCCCGCGACCTACGGCGCGGCGGGCGTCGGCGCGGCCGTCCTGGCGCTCACCGCCAGCTGGTTACCGGCCCGGCGCGCGGCCCGGGTCGATCCGATCGAGACCCTCCACTGACGGCGGCCCGTCCCATTTCCGGCGTCCATTCGCACCAGCGCATCGAGTCGACCCCTTCTCTTCGCACCGGAGCAGTCGACCTGAGGTCGCTACCATGACGCCATCGCCGTCCGCGGGTTCTCGCGGGGTCGAGCCCCGAGAGCCCCCGGTCCGCCTCGCCGGCCCCATGGCGTCGGTGGAGCAGTCGACCTTGCGGGAGATCCTGGAGGCGGCGATGGCGCCGGGGATCCTCTCCTTCGCCGTCGGCATGCCCGGCACCGACCTCTTCCCGTCCGAGGACATGGCCTGGGCGTCCGCCGAGGTCCTGCGCCGCGACGTCCGCGCCCTCCAGTACGGCGTGCCCTGCCCGGCGCTCGCGAAGCACGTCGTCGAGCTGATGCGTCTCCGCGGGGTCGAGACCCGGGAGGAGCGGATCTTCCTCACCGCCGGCTCGCAGCAAGCGATGGACCTTCTGACCCGTTTGCTCCTGGAGCCCGGCGGCTCGGTGGTGGTCGAGGACACGATCTACGACGGCATTCAGATGGTGATCCGGCCGCTCGCGCCCCGGGTCCTGACGGTGCCCACCCGGCCCGAGAGCGGGATTGACCTCGACGCCCTCGAAACCCTGCTCGCCGACGGCGCCCGCCCGGCCTTCCTGTACGTCATCCCCGAGGGCCACAACCCGATGGGGGTGAGCCTGGCCCACGATCGCCGGGTGCGGCTGCTGGAGATCTGCCGCCGCTACGAGCTGCCGGTCCTGGAGGACGACGCCTACGGCCTGCTGCGCCTCGACGGCGAGGCGCAGCCGCCTTTGCGTGCCCTGGACGGCGAGCGGGTCTTCTACCTCGGCTCGTTCTCGAAGATCCTGGCGCCGGCGCTCCGGGTCGGCTGGATCGTGCTGCCCGACGAGCAGCCGTTCCCACTCTCGGCCCTCAAGCACGGCACCGACCTGGACACCGCCACCTTCGCCCAGCGCGCGCTGTCCGCCTACCTGGATTCGGGGCGCCTACCGGTCCACCTGGAGGGTGTCAGGGCCGAGTACCGCCGCCGCCGAGACGCCATGCTCGGCGCCCTGGAGCGCCACATGCCGGACGGTGTCTCCTGGCAACGGCCGTCGGCGGGGATCTTCGTCTGGCTCGAGCTGCCCACGGGGAGCGACGCCACCGAGCTCCTGCGGGAGGCGATCCACGACGCAAAGGTCGCCTTCTGCCCCGGCCGCGTCTTCGCCCCACGCGGCGGCCACCACCTCGACCCATGCTTGCGCCTCTCCTTCGCCGACGCCACTCCGGAGCAGATCGAGGACGGCATCGAGCGCCTGGCGCGGATGATGCGCTCGTCACGCCGGGTGGCTACCGTCTGAGGCGAGCCGGGCCCGACGTTTCGCGGCTGGTGCTCGGGCACGGGCTGCGGCTGGCGGTAGTGGGGGCGGGCGGCCCAGCGATCCGATCGAGCCTCGCCGATTTCGGGTACGCTCGTGGAATGAACCCGATCCGTCTCCTGCTCCTGTCCGGTCTGCTCGCCGTGTCGACCACGTCGTCCTCGCCTCCGGGTGAGGCGATCTGGACCCACGACACCGGTGGCTGAGTCTTCGTCAACCCCGCGGTCGCGGGGAATCGGCTCTACCTCGGCTCGTGCGCGGGAACGTTCCTCGCTATCGACACCGAGGGCGGAGAGGTCGTCTGGTCGCACGACAACCGGCCGGACGGCCGCCAGCCGGGGCAGTACCACGGTGCGTACCTGGTCACGGAGCGCTCGGTGCTCGCGGGATCGGACGCCTGGAGCACCGGTCACCTCTACGCATTCGATCGCGCGAGCGGAGAGGTGCGCTGGAAGGTCGGGTTTCCGAAGGGAGTCGCGGCGGACCTGGCGCGTCACGGCGAGACCGTTCTGATGGTTTCGGAGGTCGGGGACGTGGCCGCCGTCGGGATCGACGACGGGACCTTCCGGTGGCGCGTCGAGCCGGATCGGTCGAGGCCGGTAGGCCGGCCCCTCGACGCGGTGCTCGACGAGGACCGGTGGATCGTGGCCTGGAAGTCGGGCGTCGTCGATGCCTACGCCGCGGCTGACGGCCGGCTCCTCTGGCGGCGGGACCTCGGAGCGAGCCTGGGCGCCGCGCCGGTCGCGGTCGGCGGCGAAGTCTTCGTGGGAGCGTACGGGGGACGGCTCTTTCGCCTGAGGGCGAGCGATGGCGAGATGGTGGGGGAGCTCCGGGTCGGCGGCGCTCTCTATGGCGAGATCGTGGCGGCGCCGGGCTGTCTTCTCGTCCTCTCGGCGCGGGGCGGCGCCGATCCCGAGACGGGGCCACTCGGTCCGCACGCCATGGTCTGCGTCGATCCGGAGCTCCAAGGGGTGCAGTGGAGCTACGAGACCGCCGGACTGTGGACGACCTTCCAGCCGATCGTGGTCGACGGCGTGGTGGTGGCCGGAACCGAGGGTCGCCTCCTCGCGCTCGACCTCGAGCGTGGCGATGTTTCGTGGCAGCGCGCGGTCGCCGGATCGCCCCGCGGCCTCCTTGCGGTCGGCGGCCGGCTCTTCCTGGGCACGAAGGAAGGGTCGATCTCCGCCCTGCCCTGGCGGCGGTGATCTTCCGGCCGGGTCAGGGCGAAAGGCGGGAGGCGGATCGACGCCTCCCGCCCCCCTTCGAGTCACTCGGCCTCGGCGGTCTCCGTGGCCCCGGCCTCCTCGGACGGCGTCTCCACGCTCTCCGGCCGGTCGCCGCTCGGTGAGCAAGAGCCGGCGGTGGCACCGCCGCCGCACGAATCGGTGGGGGTCGCGGCCCAGTACGCCGGATCGTCCGCCGACGGCACCACCTCGGCGCTGAAGCCACCGCCACAGCCCCAGGCCGGGGAGCAGTAGTAGCACTGACAGCAGCAGCACTTGGCGCAGCGGATCTGGTCCCGTCGGCACTGCCGCGCACAGTCATCGTACGCGGGGTCGGTCTCCGGCGGGCAGGAGGACAGGCAGTCGGCGTAGTCGAGGTAGCAGAAGCAGTCGTCGCCGCTGCACTGGGCCGCGGCGGGAGGTGGCCCGGCGAGCATCGCCAGAGCCCCGACGACCATCACGGAGAACACCAACGACGTCTTGGAAAGCATGCGCTCCTCTCCTTTCGTCAGATCCTGACGGCGGCCGCCTCGAGCGGCCGGCGATCGCGGGAGAGAAGTCCGCCGCGCTCTCGGCACGACTCGAGCGAATCATCGATCTTCACGACCTCCGCCCTGATCGAGTGATTCACTGTGGCCGGACATACCATTTGACGGCCCCGACCGCGGAGCAACCAGTTGTCACTTCACCGTGCGTTCCGCCGGCCGCCGCATTCGCCCGCCGTCTGCGGTAAGGTCCGGCGCGCACCGAAAGGGAGGAGCACGACGCGATGACGGAGATTCGGAAGATCGGAGTGGTGGGCGCCGGGACCATGGGGCACGGGATCGCCCAGGTGGCGGTCGCCTCCGGGTACGAGGTGACGCTGGTCGACGTGGCGCCGGGCGCTCTCGAGAAGGGCGTGGCGCGGATCGAAAAGGGGCTCGCGCGCCAGGTGGAGAAGGAGCGCATGACGGCGGAGGAGCGCGACGCGGCGCTCGGCCGCTTGTCGTCGGCGGGTGAGCTGGCGGCGCTCGAAGGCGCCGACCTGGCGGTCGAGGCGGTGGTGGAGCGCTTCGACGTCAAGCGGCAGGTCTTCGAGGAGCTCGCCCGCGTGATGGCGCCGGATGCGATCCTGGCGTCGAACACCAGCTCGATCTCGATCACCAAGCTGGCCGGCACCGTCGCGGGCCCGGAGCGGGTGATCGGCATGCACTTCATGAACCCGGTGCCGGTGATGAAGCTGGTCGAGGTGATTCGCGGCCTCGCTACCGGCCAGGCGACGTACGACCGGGTGGAGGCGGCCTCGCGGGCGATGGGCAAGACGCCGGTCGAGGTCCACGACTCGCCGGGGTTCGTCAGCAACCGCGTGCTGATGCCGATGATCAACGAGGCGATCTTCTGCCTCTACGAGGGGGTCGGCGAGCCGGAGGCGATCGACGAGGTGATGAAGCTCGGCATGAACCACCCGATGGGCCCGCTGGCGCTCGCCGACCTGATCGGGCTCGACGTCTGCCTCGACATCCTGGAGGTCCTCCACGAGGGGTTCAAGGACCCGAAGTACCGACCCTGCCCGCTGCTGGTCAAGATGGTCGACGCCGGCCGCCTCGGTCGAAAGTCGGGCCGCGGGTTTTATGAGTATTGACGCGGTTGTGGTGAGCCGGGGGTTCTGAGAGACTAGGAAACGCAGAGGAGACGAGCATCGAGCTCATCGGCGGCAAAGTTTTCTGTCAGGCGTGTGGCGCGCCCAACCCGGACGAGCAGGAGTACTGCGCCCGCTGCCACCAGAAGCTGCTCGTCCTCTCCGGCGCGCTCGGCGGCGAGGAGCCGGAGGAGGAGAACCTCGAGGAGCAGTTCTCGTTCGACGAGCACCTGCTCGAGCGGATCTCGATCCTGGAGGAGGCGGTCAAGCGCACTGCCGAGATGATGCGCCAGGTCCTGGACGCGTTGCGGCGCCAGGAGCGCAACATCCTGATCAACCAGACCGGCCTCGGCAGCCTCCAGGAGCTGCTCTCCCAGAAGCGGGTCGTCACCCGCGAGGAGTGGGGCGACGTCTGGCAGGAGCGGATGGAGGAGGAGCTCGGCGCGCTCGAGCGGCGCGACCGCTTCGTCGCCGTGCGCGACCGGATCGTCGCTCTCTACCAGGGCGACAAGCGCGAGTTCTTCTCGCAGCTCCTGGAGGAGGCGGAGTACGCCTTCTACGCCCTCGACCCGGCGCGCGCCCTCGCCTCGCTCGAAGCCGCCCACAAGCTCGACCGCGACAACCTGGAGCTGACCTGGTTCCTGGGTGAGACCTTCTTCAACGAGGGAGCGGCCGAACGGGCGCTGCCTTTCTTCACGCGCCTCCTGGAGGCCGACCCGGACCACTACGAAGGCCTGGTCTACAGCGGCGTCATCCAGCACGAGCGCGGCGAGCCGCGCGCGGCGCAGCGGCTGCTCGAGCGAGCGGTCGAGCGCTACCCCGACTCCTTCCTGCCGCGCTTCACCCTCGGCGGCATCCACGCCGATCGGGGCGACAAGGCGCGCGCCATCGAGCACCTGGAGCGGGCGGTCGCGATCGACCCGGTGCCGCAGGCGCTCTACCTCCTCGGGAGCGTGCTCTACGAGAGCGGCAAGCCGACGGCGTCGATCCGCCGGCTGCGCGAGGCGGTCCGGCGCGACCCCGGTCTCGAGGAGGCGCACCACCTGCTCGGGCTCGCCTACCTCCAGCGCCGCTGGAACAAGAAGGCGCTCGAAGCCTTCCGCCAAGCGCAACGGTTGAACCCGCGCAAGATGCGCTACAACGACGTGGTGCGCTACCTCTCGGGCAACGGCGCGGCGCCGCTCCCCGAGGTGCCGGGCGAGGCCGGGAAGCTCTTCGCCCAGGGCGAGGACCGGCTGCGGGCGCAGGACCGGCGCGGCGCGCTCCGGCTCTACCGGCGCGCGCTCGAGCTCGAGCCGGAGAACCCGACGCTCCTGATGTCCTATGCGCTCCTCTGCCTGGAGCTCGACCGGGCGCAGGAGATCGAAGCGGTGAGCCGGCGGGTGCTCGACCTGGCACCCGGCGAGATGCTGCGGGCGACCGCCTGCGCGGCCCTGATGGAGGCGCTGCGCAGCGAGGGCCGGATCGCGGAGGGGAACCGTGTCGGCCTGGGGCTGCTCGAGGACGGCGGCTCGGCTTTCACCAAGACGATCGCCTACTACGAGATGGCCTGTAACTACGCCGAGCTCGAGGAGCACGCGGCGGACGAGCCCGACCACCTGGAGCAGGCGCTCGACTACGCCCGGCGCGCGCTCGACCACGCGCCCGACGAGCTGATGCAGTTTCCGCTCGCCGCCCTCGGCTGGATCCACTACAAGCGGCAGGAGTACGACAAGGCGGTCGACTTCCTGTCGCGCTCGAGCGAGCTCGGACCGAGCGCCGCGACCCTCACCCATCTCGGCATGGCGCTCCTCGCCTCCGGACACGAGGACCGCGCGCGCGACGTGCTCGCCCACGCCCGCACCCTCTCCGGCCGCGGCGAGGAGCTGGGCGCCAAGATGATGGAGTTCATGAAGGACTCCGCCCGCCTCCTGCGCCGCGTCCGCACCGGCTGAGCGGGGACGACCGAAGAGCCCCTCAGTCGCCGGTGCCGCTGCGGAGCTCGGCCGGCTCCGGCCGCTCGACCGTGACCTCGAGCGTGCGGATGCGGTTGCGCTGGACCTCGCGGACCTCGAGCAGGAGGGGGCCGAGCTGCACGCGGTCGCCGGCGACCGGGCGGCGGCCGAGGTCGGAGAGCACCACGCCGCCGATCGTGTCCTCGTCGCGGTCGGAGAACTCGACGCCGAGGGCCTCCTCGACCTCCTCCACCAGCATCGCGCCGGAGACGTGGTAGCGGCCGTCGGCGACCTCGGAGAGCTCCGGCTTCTCGACGTCGAACTCGTCCTGGATCTGGCCGACGATCTCCTCGATCACGTTCTCGAGCGTCACGATGCCGGAGACGCCGCCGTACTCGTCGAGCACCGCCGCCATGTGGACCTTCTCGCCCAGCATCCGGTTGAGCAGGCGGTCGAGGGCGAGCGTCTCGGGCACGAAGGCCATCTCCCGCGCCACCTCCTCGATCGATTCGAGCGGCCGGGCGGTGCGGAAGAGATCCTTGATGTGGACCAGGCCGACCACGCGGTCGAGCGAGCCCTCGCAGAGCGGGAAGCGGGTGTGGCCGCTGCGGCGCGCCAGGGCGAGGTTCTTCTCCAGCGGCTTCGAGGTGTCGAGGTAGGCCACGTCGGCGCGCGGCACCATGATCTGGCGCGCCATCCGGTGCGACAGCGCGAAGATGTTGTCGAGCAGCTCGCGCTTGTGGTCGGAGAGCTGGCTCGCGTGCCCCGACGACAGGAGGAGCCGCAGCTCCTCCTCCTCGGGCGCCAGCTCCGACTCGCTCACCGGGGCGATCCCCACCATCTTCAGGATGGCGTTGGCGGCGTGGTTGAGGAGCCAGATCGCCGGGTAGGTCGTCTTGTAGAAGGCGTAGAGGGGCAGGGCGACCCACAGGGCGGTGCCCTCCGACTTGCGGATCGCGACCGACTTCGGCGCCAGCTCGCCCAGGACGATGTGGAGGATCGTGATCACGAAGAAGGCGACGGTGAGGGTGACCGAGTGGACGAGGGCGTCGCTCGCGCTCGGGATCAGCCGGAGGAGGAGCGGCTCCACGACCCAGGCGAACGCCGGCTCGCCGATCCAGCCGAGGGCGAGGCTCGCCAGGGTGATGCCGAGCTGGGTGGCCGAGAGGTAGGCGTCGAGGTGGCGCACCATGTGGCGCGCCGTCTTGCCCCGGCGCGAGCCGCTCGACACGTGGGGGTCGAGCTGCGTCGGCCGCACCTTGACCAGGGCGAACTCGGCGGCCACGAAGAAGCCGTTCAAGAAGACCAGGAAGACCGCGAGCGCGAGCCCGAGCCACGGCTCGAGGCCGGGAGTCGCCACCGGCGGCCCGACCGCCAGGGTGGTGAACGGGAGGGAGAGCGCGGGGCTCACGGGCACACGCCGGCCAGGCCGCCGAGGCGGTCGGTCAGCTCCGGAGTCGTTCGGGGAGTATCAGATAGAGGAGGGTCGGTGCTCACGAGCGGTCCGATCCTACCACGCACGATCCTGGTCCCCGAGGGTTGCGGCTCGAATCATGTTGAAATAACATCGATTCATGAAGTATGTGACATCTCTCCGATGGTCCTCTGCCGTTCGCGGCTCCCTCCTCACGGTCCTCCTCTCCACGACGCTCCCGGTCCCCGTGGCCGCCGACGTGGCCGACGCCTTCGGGGATCCGGTCCTCCTGCGCGACCTCCAGCCCGGAACCTCCGGCTCCCGGCCGTTCGGCTACGTCTCCCTCGGCGACCGGGCGCTCTTCCTCACCTCCCACGAGGTGGCGGGCCGGGGAGTGGAGGGGGAGAACCGCCTCTGGGGTACCGACGGCACCAACGGCGGGACCGTTCCGCTGCCGCCGGACGCCGACATCCCCTTTCCGATCCACGCGGTGTCGCCGGACGGCTCGTCCGCCTTCTACAACGCGGTCGACCGACAGGGCGGCGACGCTCCCGGCTCGCTCTGGGTCACGGACGGTACGGTGGCCGGCACCATGGAGCTCGCCGACGGCGTCGTCCTCGAGGACTTCGACGAGGCCCTCCCCCACTTCGGTCCGGACGGGCACCTCTACTTCGTGGGCCGGACGGGCGACCCGGAGACCCACGATCTGGAGCCCTGGGTGAGCGACGGCACGCCGGAGGGGACCTTCCGGCTCGCCGACACGATTCCCGGACCCGATCAGGCCCGCATCGGCGAGATCGTCTCCTTTCGGGGAGAGGTCTACTTCACGTCCTTCGATCCGGACAGCGGACGTCCGGCGCTCTGGAAGAGCGACGGGACGACGGTGGGGACCGTCGTGGCGGCCGTCCTGATGGACGGTGCCGCCGATTTCGGAGTGCTGGAGGCCGCGGGCTCGTCGCTCTACCTCGCCGGCACTGACCGCCAGGGATTCAGCGCCGTATGGCGGAGCGACGGGACGCCCGACGGCACCGTGAAGCTGGCCCGGTTGGGTGATGCGGGATACGGGGGCGGGCCGTTCAGGGCCTATTTCGTGGCCGATCTGTCGGACGCTTCCGGCGACCGGACCGTCTGGCGGGCGCTCGAGCTCGGATCGCCCGGGGTGCTCTGGCGTTTGGATGGCACGCCGGGCGGCGCCGAGCGGATCGGCGAGACCACCCCCGGCTCGATCGGTGACGCGGTGGTGCTGGACGGGGTCGCCTACTTCCGGGCGGATACCGTGGAGACCGGCACCGAGCTCTTCCGTACCGACGGCACGGCGGCGGGGACCGGGCCGGTAGTCGACTGGTGTCCGGGTCCCTGCTCGGGGATCGGCGACGGCCCGGTGGTGTTCGCCGGCCGGCTGTTGCTCAGCTCCCAGCAGGGGACCGGGACCGGTTCGGAGCCCCTGGTGTCGGACGGGACGGCGGCCGGTACCCGCCTGCTCGCCGACCTCTGCGCCGGCCCGAGTAGCTCCGGCGCGGGGATACGGTCCGGGTCCGATCTCGGCTACGGCTACGCCTTCGTGGCGGCCGGTGCCGGGACCGCTCGGCAGGTCTGGGTCACCGATCTCACGCCGGAAGGGACCGTGCGGCTCACGGGCTTCCCGGGCGGTGTCGCCTCCTCCGACGTTCGGCGCGCCGGTGACCGGCTGGTCTTCTCCGTCAGCGACGCGGCGACCGGCGTCGAGCCGTGGACGCTGCCCTTCTTCGGCCTCGGCGGTGATCCGCCGCTCCCGCCAGGTCCCTGGCATACCGGTCCCGGTTTGCCCGGGTTCGAGGTCAAGGCGCGCATCCGGGCCGGCGGCGAGACGATCGCGACCGCCGTCGAGCCGGAGTGCATCCCGGAAACCCTCTGCCTCTCCGGCGCGCTGCCGGGCCGCTCGGAGCTCTTCGTGCGCATCGTCGGTCCCAAGCCGAACGGCTTCCTCTGGCCGACCCTGGTGAAGTTCTCGACCTCCGAGATCGAGGTCTGGATCCGGCAGACGGCGCCCGGGCCGACCCAGGGCGAGGTGCGCTACTACCGGCTGGAGGGTGCAAGCCCAGGGTTCGACGAGCTGCCGGGCCTGTTCGACCGGGACGGCTTTCGGCCGCTCTCGTAGCGCCGGATCGACGGCGGGCGCGCGGCGCGCGTAGACGGAGATGGCGGAATCGCGTGCCGCGGTCCGCCGTTGTCTACGGAGCACGAGGAACTCTTCGATGACCTTCCGAACCCACCGCACCCACCGCGCCAGCGTCCCCGCCGTCACCCTCCTGGCGGTGCTCGGCTTCGCGCTCGCCGCCGCAGTCGCCGCGCCGGCGGCGTGGGCCGCGCCCGAGAACCCGGCCGCCAAGGACCCCTTCCAGTGGCGCAAGGGCAACCTCGGCTGGCTCGAGCCGATGCTGGTCGAGGCGATCGAGGGCGAGCCGCTCGCGGTCGGGCCCGGTTTCTTCGACGAGGATCTGCGCCGGCGCGCCAAGATGACCCCCAACCACGAGGCGCTCTGGCGGTCGCTGCGCTACACGGCGGCGGTCCGGGGGGACGCGGGGGATCTCGAGCGGGAGCGCGAGCAGATCGGAGCGTGGTTCGAGCGCCAGCGGCGCGACGGCCTGCAGCTCGACGAGCCGGGCGGCTACGTCCAGGTCTGGTCGGCGGCCTCGGCGCTCGCCGCGCTCGCCGCCTGGGAGGATCTGTCGGCTCACCCGGACGATGCCGGCGCCGAGCACGTGACGCGCACGGTCCTCGGCTGGTGGCGCGACTTCGGCGCCTACTACGGCCGCCTGCGAACCGACAGCGGGCTCCTGCTCCGCGTCGGTGCACGACAGAACCACCGGCCGCGCGACGCCGCCTTCGACGAGGTGCTGGTCGACCTGCTCCTCGGCCCGGCCGAGAGCGGCCCCCACGCCAACGCCCGCTGGATGGCGGGCAAGCCGGAGCACGCCTGGATGCGCCGCGGCCTGGGCGCCTGGAGCGCCCGCGAGGTGATGGAGCTCGGCGTGCCGCTCGACGAGATGGCACGCGAGGGGCTCGACGGGCCGCTGCCGCGGATCGCCAACCGGGTGACCCTGGAACCCGGCGAATGGGCCTGGATGCCGGTGATCTCCGGGCTGGGGCCGATGCGCTGGGCGAGCTGGTCGGAGGACGGAGAGATCGGCTTCACCGGCCACGCCAGGAACCGTCGCGCGCGCCGAGAGCTCGCCACCGCCCCGGAGGCGCCGCGCTTCCGGCTCCACGGAGGGATGACGACCGGCCCGGACGCGCAGCTCGCGCCGCTGCCGGATCTGCCGGAACGCCCCGCGGGCCGTGACGGCGAACGCCCCGTCGAGCGCCGGTGACGCCACTCTCGGGTCCAACCGCGCTCGCGGTCCTCGCCCTCTTCGCGATCCCGGCGGCGCTTCCCGCCCAGGAGATCCCGGCCGCCGAGCAGGCCCTTTCCGACGGCCGCGCCGACGACGCGATCGAGCTCTATCGCGCGCAGGCCGCCGAGCGCCCGGAGGACGCCGGAGCCCACGCGATCCTCGGCCGCACCCTCGCTCTCGCCGACCGCTACGGAGAGGCCGCGACGGCGCTCGAGCGGGCGGTCGCGCTGGGCGCGGACGACGTGCGGACCCTCCTCTACCTCGGCTCGGCGCTCTGGGAGAGCGGCCGGCCCGAGGCGGCCGATCCGGTGCTGGCGCGTGCCGCCCTCACTGCGGAAGCGGCGGCGGCCGGTACCGGAGCCGAGCTCCTCGCCCACCACCAGCTCGGTCGGCTGCGCCTCTGGGCCGGCCGGCCCGCCGAGGCGATCCCGTCGCTCGAGCGGGCGCTGGCGCTGCGGCCGTCGGCGGGGGACATCGCGCTCGACCTCGCCCGCGCTCTCGACCGCGCCGGCCGCACGGACGACGCGATCGCCGCCTTCCGGCGGGTGATCGAAGCTTCGCCGGACAGCCACCACGCCCGCTGGGGTCTCGCCCAGGTGCTCGCCCGCGCCGGCCGCCGCGACGAGGCGGCCGAGCAGCTCCGCGTCTACCGCGAGCTCTACGACGCCGACCAGGACCGCACCCGCCGCATCCGCCGCGTCGAGTCGCTGGTCGACCTCGCGCACGTCCGCGCCCTCGACGGCGACCACGCCGCCGCCGTCCGGGCGCTCGAAGAGGCGGTCGGCCTCGACCCGGACGACCCGAACCTCCGCCGCCTCCTCGCGCGCGAGCGCCTAGCGGCGGGCGGATGACGGGCGGACGCTGCGATACGATCCCCCGGCCCATGCTCCCGACCGCTCCGTACCGGCTCACGCTCTCCCTGGCGCTCGTCCTACCGCTCGCGGCAGGCGCGCAGCCGGCCGAATCTCCCGCCTGCGGCCTGGTCGACGTAGCCGCGGAAGCGGGCCTCGACTTCGTGCACGATCGAGGAACCTCGCCGCGCAAGCACCTGGCGGAGACGATGGGCGCCGGGGTGGCGTGGCTCGACTACGACGGCGACGGCTGGCAGGACCTCTACGTGGTCCAGTCGGGGCCCTTTCCGCCCGACGGCTCGGCCGGCGCCGCGAACCGGCTCTACCGCAACCTGGGGCCGGGCGCGGGCGGCGTGCCGCGGTTCGAGGACGTGACCGGGCGCGCCGGGGTCGGGGACCGCGGCTACGGCATGGGGGCGACGCCGGCCGACGTGGACGGCGATGGCGACCTCGACCTCTACGTCACCAACTACGGCGACGACGTCTTCTACCGCAACCGGGGCGACGGGACGTTCGAGGACGCGACCGCCGCGGCCGGGCTGGCGACCGCCGGCTGGAGCTCGTCCGCGGCCTTCGCGGACGCCGATCTCGACGGCGACCTCGACCTCTACGTCGCTCGCTACGTCCTCTTCCCGATCGACCACGACCCGTTCTGCGGCGACCCGGAGACTGGAGAGCGGCGCTACTGCGACCCGGCGATGTTCGAGGGGGCGAACGACGTCTTCTACCGCAACCGGGGCCCGGGCGAGGGGCTGGGGACGTTCGAGGACGCGACCGCCGCGGCGGGCCTCTCGGGCGCGAACGGCCGCGGGCTCGGTGTGCTCTTCGTCGATCTCGACGACGACGGCGCGCCCGATCTCTACGTGGCGAACGACGAGACGATCAACTTCCTCTTCCGCAACCGGTCGGCCGACGGCGACGGCGAGGCCGCGGGAGCGTTCGAGGATCTGTCGCTCCTCTCCGGCACCGCGGTGAACGCGGACGGCAAGCCGGAGGCCGGCATGGGCCTGCTGGCGGCCGACTTCGACACCGACGGCGATCCCGACCTCGCGGTGACCAACTTCGACGTCGAGACCAACACCTACTACGAGAACCTGACCGAGAGCCCGGGCGCCATGCAGTTCGCCGACCGTTCGGCCCCCAACGGCTTCGGCGTGCCGTCGTTCAACTTCCTCGGCTTCGGCATCGTCCCGGCCGACCTCGACGGCGACGGCGATCTCGACGTCTATGTCGCCAACGGCCACATCTTCGAGCGCCCCGGCCGGCCGGAGATCGGCTACGCGCAGCGCGACCAGGTGCTGCTGGGCGACGGGCGTGGGCGCTTCGTGGAGCTGCGCTGCCCGGTCCTCGAGGCGAGCCCGCGGGTCGGTCGCGGCCTCGCCGCCGCCGACGCCGACCGGGACGGCGACCCCGACCTCGCGGTGAGCAACAACGGCGGCCCGCTCCAGCTCCTGGCGAGCGATCTCCCGGGCCTCGCGGGCGGGGCGATCGCCGTCGAGGCCGGCGTGCCGGGTGCGGTGGTGACGCTGGAGGTGGCGGATGGCGACGGCGGCTCCGAGCGGCGCACCCGCTGGGTCACCGCGGGCGACAGCTACCAGTCGGCGAGCGCGCCGACGGTGCTCTTCGCCCTCGGCCCGGGCGAGACGGCGCGGGCGGTCGAGGTGCGCTGGCCGGACGGCGCGGTCACCCGCGTCGCCGAGCCGCCCGCCGGCCGCTCCCTGCGGCTCGATCCGTAGGGCGCGCCTGCTAGGATGCCGCAGAGCGGCATGGCCGTGGCCGAGCCGCCGACCCTCTCACCCCGACCGGAGCTTTTCCCCATGGCGACCCTCTTCTTCACCGGCTTCCCCGGCTTCCTCGGCTCCGAGCTCCTGCCCCGCGTGCTGCGCCGCTCGCCGGACGCCGAGGCGCTCTGCCTGGTGCAACCGAAGTTCGTTGACCTGGCCCGGGCGCGCGCCGACGAGATCGAGGCGTCCGACGAGGCGTTCACCGGCCGCATCCGGCTGGTCGAGGGGGACGTCACCGCGCCCGGCCTCGGCCTGGGACCGGAGGGCCGATTCCCGGCCGGGCTCCGGAGCGGCGTCTCCGAGATCTTCCACCTGGCGGCGATCTACGACCTGGCGGTGCCCCGCGACCTCGCGATGCGCGTCAACGTCGACGGCACCCGGAACCTCCTGCGCTTCGCGGCCGGGTGCGACGCGCTCGAACGCTTCCAGTACGTCTCGACCTGCTACGTCTCCGGCCGCTACGCGGGCGCTTTCGCCGAGACCGACCTGGTCAAGGGGCAAAACTTCAACAACTTCTACGAGGAGACGAAGTTCCTCGCCGAGGTGCAGGTGCAGGAGTGGATGGAGAAGGGACTGCCGGCGACCGTCTACCGGCCGTCGATCGTGGTCGGCGACAGCCGCACCGGCGCGACCGGCAAGTACGACGGCCCGTACTACGTGATCCGCTGGCTCCTCAAGCAGCCGGGCGTGGCGCTGATGCCGGTGGTGGGCGACCCGAAGCGCACGCGCCTCAACGTCGTCCCTTCCGATTTCGTGATCTCCGCCATCGACCACCTCTCCGGCGCCCCCGCGTCGCGCGGCGTGGTCTACCAGCTCGCCGATCCCGATCCGCCGACGATCGCGGAGATGCTCGACCTGATCGTACGCGCCGTCGACAAGCCGGTGGTCAAGCTCCCGACGCTGCGTTCGGTCGCCAAGGGCGCGCTCGGGCACGTGCCGTTCCTGGAGCGGGTGATGGGCATCCCACCGGCGGCGATCGACTACTTCGTGCACCCGACCTTCTACCTGACCGACAACACCCGCCGCGACCTCGCCGGCACCGGCATCGAGGTGCCGCCGTTCGCGAGCTACGTCGACCGGCTGGTCGAGTTCGTCCGCCGGCACCCCGAAGTGCGCTCCAAAGCGATGGCTTAGATCGCCCCTCCCAGGCTCGCGGGGCCGCGGCGCCGGATCCAGAGCGCGAGGAGGATCGCGACGGTCGCGAGGCCGGCGGCGAGCCCCCACCAGATCCCGACCAGTCCGGCGCCGACCCGGAAGCCGAGCCACCAGGCGAGCGGCAGCGCGATGCCGTAGAAGCCGATCAGCATGATGAGGGCCGCGGGCACCGTCCGGCCCATCCCGCGTAGCACGCCGGAGCCCACCACCTGGGCGCCGTCGGCGACCTGGAAGGCGGCGACGATCGGCAGGATCGCGGCGCACAGCGCCACCACCGCAGGGTCGTCGGTGAAGAGCTCGGAGAGCGGCCGCCGTCCGAGCGTGAGCCCGACCGCGGCGACCGCCATCACCCCGCAGCCGAGGGCGAGCGACACCCACGCCGCCCGCTGCGCGCCCGGGAAATCCCGCGCGCCGAGGAGGTTGCCGACCCGCGTCACCGCGGCGAACGAGATGCCGAGCGGGATCATGAAGGTCCAGGACGAGATCGCGACCACGATCGAGTGAGCGGCGAGCGGCCCGGGACCGAGCCAGCCGGCCCAGATCATCGACAGGCTGAACGCCCAGTACTCGAGGCCCATCTGCAATCCGACCGGCGCCCCCAGGCCGAGCAGGCGGCCGATCGAGGGGAGGTGGAACGACTCCCGGCTCCACCCTCTCCAGACGCTCTCCTCGCCCAGAAGGCGCGCGGCGAGCGCGAGGAAGGCGAACATGTAGACCATCGAGATCGAGGTGGCGAGCCCGGCGCCCACGACCCCGAGCGGCGGCGAGCCGAGGTGGCCGAAGATGAAGACCCAGTTGGCGGCCACGTTGATGGCGTTGGCGGAGAGCGTCGCCCACATCACCGGCTTCATCCGGCCCTGCGCCTGGAGCCAGTGGCGCAGCACCACGTAGCCGAAGAAGGCGGGCAGCCCGACGATCTGGACCAGGGCGTAGCGGTGCGCCTCGGCCGAGAGGTGCGGGTCCTGACCCAGGCTCACGAGACCGGGGCCGGTGGAGACCACGATCAGGCAGAGGAGCGGTGTCACGAGCGCCGCCGACACCAGCCCCCGCTGACCGGAGAGGACGAGCCCGCGGCGGTCGCCGGCGCCGTACGCCTGCGCCGCCACCGGGTCGAGGCCGAGGAGAAGGCCCATCACCACGATCGAGGTGCCGATCAGCCAGAGCCGGCCGAGGGAGGCGGCGTCGAGCGCCTCGACGCTCACCTGGCCGAGCATGAGCATGTCGACCACCCACAGCGTCATGGCCCCGACCTGCGCCGTCACCAGGGGCGCGGCGAGCCGGGTCAGCCGACGGACCTCGAACGAGACCGGTTTCACGGGAGATCGGGGAGGAGCCGGAGCGAAGGAGCCTGCCTGCAAGAGCTGCCACGGTAGCACGATCGAGCGCGGTGGCGCCGGCCGTCGCGCCGTGCGGTAGCCTTCCCACTCGCATGACCTCGTCCGACCCTCCCTCGCCCGCCCCCGGGAAGCCTTCGGCCCGCCGGTGGCGGCGCTTGCCGGCGGTACTCGCCTGGTTGGCCCTGCTGGCAGGACTCGCCGCGGTCGACGGCTTCTGGATCGAGCCCCGCCTCCTCCTCGGCCGTGAGCGGTTCGAGGTCGACCTGGTGCCGGGGCGCTACCGGGTCGTCCACCTCTCCGATCTCCACGTCCTGCCGCAGCGGCGTCTCTACGACCGGTTGCTCCGCCGCGTCGCCGCCGAGGAGCCCGACCTGATCCTGGTGAGCGGCGACCTGGTGGCGGACGCCCCCAGTGCCGAGCTCCTCCAGGAACGGGCGCGTGACGCCGCGCGCTGGATCTCGCGCCTGCGGCCGGTCGCCCCCGTGCTCGCCGTCCAGGGGCACTCCGAGTACCTGGGCGAGGTGATCTCGATCCTGGCGGACGCGGGAGTCGAGTGGGTTTCGAACGAGGGACGGTCGATCGGTCCCGGCGGGGAGGGGATCCTCCTCCTCGGGCTCAACCAGCAGGTCGGCCTCGACGCCGACCGGGTGGCGCCGCCGGTCTTCTCCCTCGGCTCGCTCGAGGCGGGCGGCGAGACGCTCCTCCTCGCCCGCTCCGAGCTCCGCAGGAACCGCTACCTGAGCTACGACCCGAAGCCGCGCCGGGCGGGCGACCTGGCGCGGGAAGGCGGCCCCTTCGCCTGGAGCGGCTACGACGCGTCCGTGTCACTGCGGGTCGAGGACGCTACGAGCGGCGCCGGGCTCGCCGTCCACAGCCGCTACGCGGTGGGCGAGAACCGCGCGATTCGGCTGGCGCGGGCGAAGGGGTGGCCGGGCGACACCGGTCATTTCGCCCTCACCTTCGACGGCAGCGCGCCCGAGACGGAAGAGGGAGAGGGCCGGCTCAACCGACTGGACACGGGCGTTTCGCCGGAGCCCGGGCGCTGGTACCGGTTGCGCCTGGTGACCGAGGTCCTTCCCGACCGGCTCGAAGTCCGCGGGCGCGTCTGGCCGGAAGGGGAGGAGGAGCCGGACGAGTGGCAGGCTTGGGCGGTCGACCGTTCGGTGCGCCGGGTCGAGCGGGGAACGGTGGCGCTCTGGACCTGGGGCGAAGGGACCACGGCCTACCGGGATCTGCGAGTGGTCGAGGACGGCCGGACGCTCCTCGACGCACCGCTCGGCGGGACGACGACCGCCGGCGGGTCGGAGCTGCCCGCCGGCTTCCTCGACGGCGCGCGGGCCACCCGCCTCGCCCTGGCGCTCGCGCGCAGCCCGGAGGTGCCGCCGGGAACGCCGCGGGTGGTCTTGACCCACACGCCCGGGCCGGTGGTCGAGGCGGCCGAGCGGGATGTGCGGCTGGTCCTCGCCGGCCACACCCACGGCGGCCAGGTCCGCCTGCCCTTCTTCGGTGCGCTCGTCACCCGCTCGGAGATCGGCCGCCGCTACGACCGGGGGCTCTTCGACTGGCCGGACGGCGCGGACACTCTGCTCTACGTCAACGCCGGGGTCGGCACCTCGATCCTGCCGGTGCGCTTCTTCGACCCGCCGGTCTACGCCGTCTTCGACTTCTGAAGCGGCCCGGTCAGGGCCAGAGCCAGCCGAAGACGGCGCCGGTGGCGAGGGCGTAGAGCAGGCCGTCCAGGAGCTGCTTCGCCACGTACGACCAGGGCCGGCCGAACCAGATGCCCTCCTGCACGTACGCCCACGAGTAGCCGAGCCAGGCGACGGTGCCGCCGATCTGGAACGGGAGCACGAAGCCGTAGCCGGAAGGCACGGTGTTCGACAGCACGTAGGCGACCGTGACGCTCACCACCAGCGCCCAGACGAACCACTGCGCGAGCGAGCGGCTCATCGACGGATCGCCGTTCGGCAGCATCACGACGAAGGCGACCGGCCCCTCCTGCATCTTCTTCCGGTGGTCGGCGCTCTGCATCGCCGCCCGGTCGGCGGCGTGCGGGACGGTGTAGAGGCCCGGTGCGGCGCCGCGGAGCGCCGAGCGTGCGGCGCCTTCGTCCGGCAGGCCGTGAAAGTCCTTCCGGTGCCAGGGAAAGACCATCCAAACGAGCGAGCTCAGGATGAACACGGCGACCGCGGAGAGCACCACGGGAAGCCACAGAGCGGTCAGAGAGACCATCGTCTTCCTCCTTGTCGGGGAACGGCTTGCGGGCGGATCGGCCTCGATGATAGCCGAACCGGAGGCCGTCCGGCCGCTGCTGCGCACGAGTCTTGCGAAGGATCACGGACGGAGGGCATGAGAATGAAGGTACTCGTCATCGGAGCGAACGGAAACACCGGCATGCGGGTGGTGCACCTGCTCAAGCAGCGGGACCACGAGCCGCGGGCGATGATCCGGCACACCGACCAGAAGCCGAAGTTCGACGCCATGGACACCGAGACCGTCCGGGCGGACCTCGAGAAGGAGATCCGCCACGCTTTCGACGGCTGCGGCGCGGTGGTCTTCGCCGCCGGCTCCGGCTCGCGGACGGGGCCGGAGAAGACCGAGGCGGTCGACCGCGACGGCGCGATCCGAGCGATCGAAGCGGCCGCCGAGGCCGGCGCGCGGCGCTTCGTCATGCTGAGCTCGATGGGCGCCGACCCGGAGAGCGAGGGGCACGAGATCTCGCACTACTTGCGAGCCAAGGGGGTAGCGGACGAGCACCTGCGCGCGAGCGGGCTCGACTACACGATCGTACGCCCGGGCCGGCTCAACAACCGGCCGGCGGCCACCTATATCGACGCCGCCGAGCGCCTCGGGCGCCACGGCGAGATCTCGCGCGACGACCTCTCCGAGGTGCTGGTCGCCTGCCTCGACCTCCCGAACACCCGGGGCAAGACCTTCGAGGTGCTCGCCGGAGAGCGGCCGGTGCAGAAGGCGCTCGAGGCGCTCTGAAGGCCGGGGCGCCGTCCGGGATCTCCCGGCGGGGCCTCGCTTCGGGAGAGAATCGGGGTGTGCAGATCCATCGAATCGAGCGCGAGACGTTCCTCGCCCGGCCCCGGCCGGAGGTCTTCGAGTTCTTCTCCGACGCGGGCAACCTGGAGGAGCTGACGCCCGATTTCCTGCGCTTCGAGATCGTGACGCCCTCACCTTCGAAGGGGCCGATCGAGATGGCCGCCGGGCGCCTCATCGACTACCGATTGCGCGTGAGAGGCGTGCCGATCCGCTGGCGTAGCGTGATCCGGGTCTGGGAGCCGCCCGTCCGGTTCGTCGACGAGCAGGTGCGGGGCCCCTACCGAAGGTGGCACCACGAGCACCTCTTCGAGGAGCGGGACGGGGGGACGGCGGTCATCGACCGGGTCGACTACGCGGTCCCCGGCGGCCCGGGCCTCGAGCGGCTGGTGCACCGCCTCCTCGTCGGTCCCGACGTCCGGAAGATCTTCGACCACCGCCAGCAGCGGCTGGAGGAGATCTTCGGCGAGGTGTAAATCCGTGGCGTGGGCCGCCCGTCCCGGCAGGGGTCGGGGGCTTCCGCCCGGCGTCGGCTCGGAACCCCCGTCCCCTGCCTCCCGCCCGGGATCGCCTGCCGACGGGGTAGAATTCAGCGTGTGATGGGTGGAAGGAGAGCTGGCCCGGAGGTTCTGTGCCGACCGTCTTGAGGGTTGGGCCGTACCGGGCCTTCTTCTTCGCCGGGGATCGCGGCGAGCCGATCCACGTTCATGTCGAGCGTGATCAAGGAATGGCCAAATTCTGGCTACAGCCGGTCCGGCTGGCGAAAAGCCGCGGATTCGGCAGTGCCGAGCTCAACAGAATCAGCAAGATCGTGGAGGAGAACCAGGAGCGATTCCGGGAGGCATGGAATGACTATTTTGAAAGCTGAGCCTCGCTTGGCGGATGTGGTGACGGTGACCGTAACGGATGACGATCTGGTCGCGGATCTGAGCGATGGCCGGAAGATTTCCGTGCCGCTTTCCTGGTATCCACGGCTCGCCGACGCGACCGCTGAGGAGCGCGGCAACTGGCGATTGATAGGTCACGGAGAAGGAGTTCACTGGCCGGACCTGGACGAGGACATCAGCGCCGCAAACCTTGTTTTCGGGCAGCCCTCGGGAGAGAGCCAAGCGTCACTTGACCGCTGGCGCAGGAGCCGTGGGTAGAAGAGAACACCCATTACTTTCGGCCATTTTTTCTGAGTCGTCTGCTTCGCGGTAAGACTGAATGTTTACAATTGTGCACCCCTGATCGACAGATCAAGAATTATGGCTCTGGACCAGAAGCTGGCACAGACGCTCCGCGCCAAGAACGGCGCGGAGCGGATGCAGATCGCCTTCGGCATGTTCCGGGCTGTTCGCCGGATGATCGAGAGCCGGCTCCGGGAGGAGCACCCGGAGTGGGACGACGAGGCGCTCCGGGGAGCCGTGGCCCGGTGCATCGCGGAGTATCCCGACGAGCGGAAGTGGGCCGTGTGGGTGACGCCTCGGAGCTCGGGCTCGGCCGGGACTCTTTGAGCCCGAGCTCCTTTCCCCCTACCCCAGCTCCTTCAGGATAGCGTCCGCGGCCTTGAGCGCCAGCGCCGCCAGAGTCAGGGTGGGATTCGCCGTCGTGATCGTCGGGTAGTTGCCGCTGCCGACCATGAACAGGTTGGGGTGGTCCCAGGAGCGTTGGTCGGCGTCGAGCACGCTGTCCGAGGCGCTGGTGCCCATGACCGTCGTGCCCACGACGTGGCCGGAGCCGAAGTACTGGAAGCCTTTCGGCACCCCGTTCGCCGACTGGGGCAGGTTGGTGACCTCCGGGGTCTTGAGCTCCGGCGGCAGGTCTTCGAAGATCTTGCGCCACTCCGGCTTCAGCGGGAACCACTTCGGGTTCGCGACCAGCTCGCCGTCCGCCCCTTGCACCTCGGCGACGTTCTGGACGTAGCTCCGCACACCCATCCGCTGGTAGACCTGGCGGGCGAAGATCTCGGCGTAGACGAAGCCGAGCTTGGTGTAGTCCGACAGGTCGTAGTGGATCACCGGACGGGGCAGGCCCAGCCCGTCGGTGAGGCTCCCGCCGCCTTCGAGGTCGGTCGAGAGGGTGACCCGGTTCGACCGTTCGGCCGACTGCTCCACCAGGAAGCCCATCCGCCACTGGCGGGTGAAGGCGTCGTTGAGCTTCGCCACCAGCGCGTCGCCGAAGAGCTGCTGCCCGTTCGGGTTGAGCTGGCTCGCGTTCGTGCCGTTCACGAAGTCGCCGACGGTGGTCCACGGATCGCCGATCGAGAAGTTCCAGCCCTCGTTGCCGATCTCGACCCGCCACGCCGCCCGTTCGGAGCGGAACGGCCCGTCGCGCAGCGTCTCGATGCCGCTGGTCGAGAGCGGGCCGCGGAAGCCCCAGGCCGGCTGAGGGAAGAGCGACCAGGTGAGGTAGAGCGGGTGATCCATCAGGTTCCGGCCGACCATGTCGGAGGAGTTGGCGACGCCGTTCTCGAGGCCGGCCTGATCGCCCCGCCGGGACATGAGGAGGAGCTTCGGGGTCTCGATGGCGTGGGCCGCGAGGACGTAGAGGGTGCCGGTGGCGGTCGCCTCGGTCTTGGTGATCGTGCCGCCGTCCTGCTGCCACTTCAGGTACTCGATCCCGGTCACGGCGCCGTTCTCGCCCACCACCACACGGGTCGCGACCGCCTGCGGGATCACCGTGGCGCCCGCCTGCTTCGCCTCCGACAGGGTGACGGTACCGTCGTACTTGGCCTGGATCGGGCAGATCGGGATGCAGTTGGTGTTGCCGGCGCAGGTGCGGCGGCTGTCGAAGGGCTGGCTGTTGCGCCCCTGGGGCGTCGGTGTGACCTTCGATGCCTGGTCCGGGGGGAACCCGACGTAGCCGGTCACGCCGTCGACGCTCGCCGCCACCGCGTCGTCGACCAGCGTGAGCGGGATCTCCTGCATCGGGTACTGGTAGTCCTTCGGCTCGTACTCGAGACCGATCGAGCCGAGGTCCTGCTCCTGGACCCGCGCATCCGCCGCCACGCCGATCGACTCCTCGGCCCGGTCGTAGTAGGGCAGCAGCGCGTCGACCCCGAACGGCCAGTCCCGCTCCACGCCGTAGACGCTCTCCATCTCGAAGTCGTGCTCGAGGAAGCGGAGGCTGGTGCCGAGCCAGTGCCAGGTGGTGCCGCCGGCCACCCTCTCGTAGGTGCTGGCGAAGGGGTGCGGACCCTTCTGGAGGAGGTAGCTCTTCGTCGGGTCGTAGATGAAGGCGGTCGGGTCGGTCTTCACCTTCTCCGGCCAGCCGGGCTCGACGTTCGAGCCGAAGGTGGCGAAGATGGTGGCGCGCGGCGTCGCCTCCTCGAACGGGTTCGAGCCTTCGAGGGGCGGGTAGGGGCTCTCCGGCGTCTTCGCCGAGGCGAGGAAGAAGTTCTCCAGGTAGGCCTCGCGGTTCGTGGGGGGCGTCTCCGGCCCGGCTTCGAGGATCAACACGCTCTTGCCCGCCTTGGCGAGCTCGCGCGCGACCAGGGTGCCGCCGATGCCGGCGCCGACGATGACGACGTCGTAGTGCGTGCCGCTCACGACCGGCCCCCTTCTTCGGTAGCCGCGGTCTCCGGGGCGGCGGCGAAGTCGGACGGGCTCCGTCCCCCCTTGCCCTGCCCCAGCACAGAGAGGGCCGGCCGTAGCGGCGCGGCGTCGATCGTCTCGGCCGCGGCGGCGGTTCGCAGCGACGGTGGCGACTGTGGCGAGGGCGGCGGGTTGCCGGTGAAGTCGGAGAGCGGCGGCGGCTCCTTCGTCCAGTAGCCGTAGGTCCAGGGGCTGTAGCCCATGGCGTGGCTCTGCATCACCTGCCAGGCGAGCCCGCGGATGTACGCCTGGTCGCTGACGACCGACTCGAAGGCGCCCGGCTCGATCGGGTACCAGTACCCCAAGTACCAGAGCCGCATCACCGAGCGCGCGGCGGCGGCCCGCGCCTCGCTCCCTGAGGAGCTGCCGGGGTCGAGGAGCTGCTCGCCGATCGTCCGGCGCTCCTCGGCGCTCATCTCGGAGACCGGCTTGCCGCCGGCGATCTCCTGGGCGAGCTTCGCGTACAGGGCGAGGAGGTCGTCGAAGGCCGCGCCCGCGCCCTGCTGCGCGGCGTCGAACAGCGTCTGCTTCAGGTTCACCGGGTCGAGGCTGGGGGCGATGGTGCCGGCGGCGAAGCCGGTGAGGAGCGCCGACATCTGCACGAAGTCGTCCATCGCCGACGAGCCGCCGGTCGGGGTGGGATCGCTCATCACTGGGCCCTTTCGAGGAGGTAGGTGAAGTCGGAGAAGCTCTCCTGCCCCTCGGCCATGGTGGCGTTCAGGTGGCAGTGCGTGCAGCTCGACGAGGCTTGGGGCACGGTGCCCTGGATGTAGGTCTCGAGCGTGGTGTTGCCCAGGAACGCGGGCGCCGGCCTGCCGGTTTCGTCCACCGGGTTCAGCGGCTTGCACCAGTTGTTGGCCGCCGACGGCGCGGTCGGGTCGGAGCCGCTCGCGTCGGTCGGCCACTGGGTCGAGATCAGCTCGTAGTGCTGCCAGACGGTGCCGCCGAGGAGGCCCTGGACCTTCGCGTTCAGATCCTTCGTGGCGGCGGTGATCGGGATCTGCCGCACCACCTGGCTCTTGCCGGCGTTCGAGGTCACCGGCTGGAGGTGCGGGTCCCAGGGCTGGGGCGGCGGCTCGTTGACGGCGTTGCAGTCGTCGCAGCCGACCTGGTAGAAGCTGTAGCTCCCCGGCTCGGTCTCGTGCCCCCGGGTGGGCACGTTGTCGACCTGCTCGAAGGTCGCCCAGAGCCACTGCGGGTCGTTCTGGGTCTTGGTCACCAGGTGGAGGCCGACCAGCCCGAGGAGTCGCCGGTCGCAGGTCGTCGGGCCTTCGCCGGTGGCGGGGGTCAGCACCAGGGCGTCGGTCTTGTGGAAGCGGGAGGGATCGTCCCCGGCGGCGGGGTCGAGCACCTTCCAGGCGCTCTTGACCATGATCGCGCCCTGCTGGCCGTCCTCGGGGCAGGTCTCGCCGTTCGGGTCGCCGTCGCAGCCGCAAGGGAACTCGACCCTTTTGCCGGCGGCCGCGAAGGCCGCCTGGCCGGCGCGGCTGTAGAGATCGTTGTCCCGGATGTACTGGTACATCGGCCGGTTGACGGTGATCCCGAAGCGGGCGTAGTGGCCGTTCACGTCGATCAGCGGGCCCGACTCGAACGGCTCGAGCGCGGCCTCGAAGACGATCGGCTGCTTGCCCACCTGGACGAAGACCCGCTCGCCCGCCTCGCCCTGGCCTTCGCAGGCGGGCGGGAGCGGGGCGTGGGGCGGCGGCTGGCCAGCGGGCCAGTCGGGAGGCTCGGCGCCGCCCGCGAGGAACAGGTCCCCCTCGTTCGGCCAGCTCTCCCAGAGGGTCACGTTGTCGCCGTCCCGGTCGCCGAAGCCGCCGGAGGGGCTGTGGGAGAGGGCGAGGAAGCTGTTCCAGGAGAAGACGTCGAAGTCGCACTGGAGACTGTCGAGCGTGATCGTCTGCTGGAACGTCGGGGTCTTGGGGAGATCGGTCCCCACGGTCACCGGCTGGGGCGTTCCGCCGCAGACGACGTCGACGGAGGAGGATGGGGTGCCGCTCAGCTCCGCCATCGGCTCCTCCGGCCGGACTCCGGGGTCCGCGGGGCCGGCGGTCCGGCCACAGCTCACCGCGAGCACCAGCAGCGCGGCGAGCACCGCGGTACCGGTCGAGCCCGCACGCCGAAACGGCTCTCTCATGGCTCCTCCTCGTCTTCGTTCGCTTTCCTCCGACTATACACGGAAAGCGAAAGTGCGAGGATGCGCCGTCAGGCGGAGAGCTCTTCCAGCTCCTTCTCGATCGACTCCCACTCGGTCATCAGGGCGTCGATCTTCCGCTTGAGGTCGTTCTGCTCGGTCTCGAGCTTGCGGACCTCTTTCTGGGGGGTCTTCTCGAAATAGGTGGGGTCGCAGAAGGTCTCGTTGATGGCGCCGACGCGCGCTTCGGCCGTCTCGACGTCGGCGGTGACCTTCTCGCGGCGGCGCTCGAGCTCCTTCGACCGCTTCTGGCGCTCGCGCTCCTCCTGCTGGCTGCGCGCCGGCCCGCTGCCGTTCGATCCTCCCGATCGACCGGATGGGCCCGAGCGGGCCTTCTTCTTCTCCCGCTTGACCTTGAGCATCACCTGGTCGGCGTCCAGGTGGTCGTCGCCGCAGACCTCGATGTACTCGTCGTAGGTGCCGCGGTAGTCCTCGATGCCGGCGGGGGAGATTTCGACGATGCGGTCGGCGAGCTGCGAGACGAACCAGCGGTCGTGGGAGACCAGGATCAGCGTTCCGTCGTAAGCCTTCAGGGCCTCGACCAGCGCCTCGATCGCCTCGAGGTCGAGGTGGTTGGTCGGCTCGTCGAGCACCAGCACGTTCGGCTTCTCCACCGCCAGGCGCGAGAAGACGAGGCGCGCGCCCTCGCCGCCGGAGAGGCTCCCGACCGTCTTCTTCACGTCGTCGCCGGAGAAGAGGACCGCGCCGAGATGAGCGCGGATGAAGCCGATCGGCTCCGCGGGTGCGACCTCCCAGAGCCACGCTTCGACGCTCTGGCGCGAGCCCTTGAAGATCTCCTTCTGGTCCTGCGCGAAGTAGCCGGGGTGCGTCTCGTAGCCCCACTCGACCTTGCCGCCGTCCGGCTTCACCTCGCCCATCGCGATCTTGAGCAGCGTCGACTTGCCGATGCCGTTCGGGCCGATGATCGCCACCCGGTCGCCGCGGCGCACGGTCAGCGACACGTCCTCGAGCACCCGGTTCTCGCCGTACGCCTTCGACACGTCCTCGAGCACCAGCACGTCCTTGCCGCTCGGGCGCCGCGGCTCGAACCTGAAGCTCGGATAGCGGCGCGAGCTCTGGGCGACCGGCTCCAGATCGTCGGCCAGCTTCTCGATCAGCTTGACCTTGCTCTGCGCCTGGCGCGCCTTGGTCGCCTTGGCGCGGAAGCGGTCGACGAACGCCTGGTGGTCGGCGATCTTCTTCTCCAGCCGCTCCTGCTCGGCCTCCATGCGCTCGCGATGCGCGTGCTTCGCCTGGTCGAACGCCGAGTAGTTGCCCGGGTAGAGGAGCGCCGTCTCGTAGTCGACGTCGACGATCTGGTTGCAGACGTTGTCGAGGAAGCGGTGGTCGTGCGACACGACGACGGCGACCCCGTCGTAGCCCTGGAGGAACTTCTCGAGCCAGCGGATCGAGACGATGTCGAGGTGGTTGGTCGGCTCGTCGAGCAGCAGCGCGTCCGGCTTCGCGGCGAGCACCTTCGCCAGCAAAACCCGCAGCTTGAAGCCGCCCGAGAGGGTCGAGAGCGGCTGCCGGTGGACCTCGGCCGGAATGCCGAGCCCTTCGAGCACCTCTCCCGCCCGCGCTTCGAGCGCGTAGCCGTCGCGGGTCAGGATCAGGTCCTCGAGCTCGGCGTAGCGGTCACCGTCGAACTCCTCGTGCGCGCGCTCCAGGATCTCGTCCTTCTCGCGCATCGCCTGCCAGACCTCGTGGTCCCCCATCATCGCGACCTCGAGGATCGGGGTCTGCTCATACTTGAAGTGGTCCTGCTCGAGGTAGCCGACGGTGAGCCGCTTGGGGATCGCCACCGTGCCGTCGGACGCCGGCTCGAGGCCCGCGATGATCTTGAGCAGCGTCGACTTGCCCGAGCCGTTCGCGCCCACGAGGCCGTAGCGATTGCCCGGGGTGAGCTGGATCGAGACGTCCTCGAACAGGGTCTGGGGGCCGAAATGTTTGGACAGGCCGGAAACGGCGATCATCGGGGATCTCTCTAGGGTGCGTCGGAGGTGCGTAGCGGTGGAGACGAGGGAACGGGCCCGGGGCCATGACTCCAACCGGCCGCCGGGGGCGCTGTATTTCGGCCCGGAGCCAGTGAGCCGTCCAGAGGCCGGATCACTGGAGTCGATCTTGCACGAAGTGGGGGCCGATCGAGCCGCTCACGACTCGACCGCGTGCCGAGGCGTCGTTTCGTCCTCGCTCCCCGATGGTCCGCAAAGCGCCCACGCCCAGACAGCCCTCCCTCCCGCGGCGCGCCCTCCACCGGGCTCTCGCCGCCTGGCGCCATCCGCGCACACGGCGGCGCCTGTTGCTCGCCGGCGGGGCGGTCGTTCTCGTCGTCGGCGCGCTCCTCGCGTGGGGGCTCTGGCCGTACTGGCAGCTCTCCGGCCAGTTCGACGACGTGCCGGCACGGCAGCCGTCGCGCCTCTACGGCCGGGCGCCGGTCGTCGAGACGGGCGAGCTGATCGACCTGGAGCGCATCCTCGGGCTGCTCGCGGACGAGGGGTACCGTCCGCTGGAGGAAGGGGCACGCGCCGCGCCCGGCCGTTACGAGCGCGCAAACGGCACCCTCACGATCTACCAGCGCGTCTTTCCGACGCCCGAGGGGACGGCCGGCGGTCTGCCGCTGACGATCCGCCTGAACGGCCAGCGGGTGAGCGCGCTCGAGATCGGCGGCGAGCCGGTCGAGCGCGCCTGGCTCGATCCGCCGCTCATCGCCTCCTACTACGGCTCCGACCTGAAGGAGCGCAAGCCGGTGCGGGTCGACGACCTGCCGGAGGATCTGGTGGCGGCGATCCTGGCGGCCGAGGACGATGCGTTCTTCCGCCACGCAGGCCTCTCGCCCTCCGGCATCCTGCGGGCGGTCTGGGTCAACGTGCGCGGCGGCGAGGTGAGCCAGGGGGGCAGCACCCTCACGCAGCAGCTCGTCAAGAACCTCTACCTCTCTCACGAGCGCACGTTCTCGCGCAAGACGCGCGAGGCGATCCTGGCGGTCTTCCTGGAGCTGCGCTACTCGAAGCGGTCGATCCTCCAGGCGTACCTGAACGAGATCTACCTGGGAGGCGCGGGCGGGGTGAACCTGATGGGCGTGGGTGCCGCTTCGCGCGCGTTTTTCGGCAAGGACCCGGCGCAGCTCGACCTCGCCGAGGCGGCGCTCCTCGCCGGCGTCATCCGGTCGCCCGCGAACTACTCGCCGATCCACCACCCGGAGCGGGCGAAGGGGCGGCGCGACTGGGTGCTCGAGCGGATGGTGGAGACCGGGGCGATCGAGCCGGAACGGGCCGAGCGGGCGCAGGCGGAGCCGGTGCGCACCAACCCGGAGCCGGTGGTCCGCCGGCGGGCGCCGTACTTCGCCGACCTGGTGGTGGAGGAGGCGGCGCGCCGTTACGGCATCGAGCACCTCGAAGACGGCGGCTACCTCCTCCTCTCGACGCTCGACTGGCCGGGGCAGGAGCAGGCCGCCGAGGCGGTCGGCTGGGGCCTGGAGGCGCTCGAGAACGGCTGGGAGAAGGGCAATCAGCGCTCGGAGGGACCCCTCCAGGCGGCGCTCGTCTCGATCGACCCGCGCGACGGCGACATCCTCGCCTACGTCGGCGGGCGCGACTACTCGGCGAGCCAGTTCGACCGCGCGAGCCAGGCCCGGCGCCAGGCCGGCAGCGCCTTCAAGCCGGTCGTCTTCGCCGCCGCCTTCGAGCGCGGCCAGGCGTCGCCCGCGACACTGATCGAGGACTCGCCGCTGACCGTCCGGCTGCCCAACCAGACCTGGTCGCCGGAGAACTACGACCGGCAGTTCCACGGCTGGGTGCGCGCGCGCACCGCGCTCGAGCAGAGCTACAACGTGGCGACCGCGCGACTCGCCCTCCAGACCGGCCTCGAGAACGTGGTCGAGACCGCCCGCCAGATGGGGATCGACGCGCCCCTCGACCCGGTGCCCGCCCTCGCCCTCGGCGCCTTCGAGGTCACGCCGCTCGAGCTCTCCGAGGTCTACGCCACGCTCGCGACCGGCGGTCTGCGCCCGGAGATCCACGGCCTGGAGGCGGTCTACGATCGGGAGGGCCGGCGGATCGACGGCCTTGCGCTGCCCGCGCCCGAGCAGGCGATCACGCCGGAGACCTCCTACCTCGTGACCGCGCTCCTGATGGGAGTGCTCGACCACGGGACCGCCGCCGGCGCCCGGACGCAGGGGCTTCGCGGGCCGCTCGCGGGCAAGACCGGAACCACCAACGGGCGGCGCGACAACTGGTTCGGCGGCTACTCGCCGGAGCGGAGCACCGTCGTCTGGGTCGGCTACGACGACAACGCCCAGACCCGTATGTCCGGCTCGCGGGCGGCGGTGCCGATCTGGACCCGCTTCACCATCGCCGTCCGGCCCCCGGGCGGCTACTCCCGCTTCGAAGCGCCGCCGAACGTGACCACCGCGCTCATCGATCCCGAGACCGGGCAGCTCGCCACCGACGACTGCCCCTCGACGCTGGTCGAGGTCTTCCGGCACGGCCAGGTGCCGGACCAGATCTGCGAGCGCCACAGCTACGAGCGCTGGTGGGAGGGGGACGGCGACGAGTACGGGGAGGACGAGGACTGGCGCGAGCGGCGTGAGCGCGACCGCGGCAAGGTCCGCCGCTGGCTCGACCGGGTCTTCGGCGGCAAGGAGGAACCGGAGGAAGAAGAGTACGAGCCGCCGCCGGGCGACGCACCGCTCGAAGACGCGGCCTGACGACGTTCGCGGGGAACCTTTCGGAAGCGCTCTGCGTGTCGGGGGCGGGGGCGACGCGACCCCTCGCCCCGCACCCATCGAACCGACACCTTCCGAAAGGATTTCTCGCGATATGCCCGATCGACCCCGCACCCTCCGCCGTCTGCCGATCCTCCTGACCGTCGCCCTCCTCGCCGTCGGCTCTGCCTCGGCGAGCGCCGACCCACGGACCGCCGGTGTGCCCTCCGCGGCGCGCGCCGGCCTGGTGATCGACGACGTCCACGTGATCGACGTCAAGAGCGGCCGGGTCTCTCGGGACCGGGCGGTCGTCGTCCGGGACGGCCGGATCGAGCGGATCGTCGCCGCGGGGACCGCGGTCGAGGCGGATCGGGTGGCGGACGCCGAGGGCGGGTACCTGATCCCCGGTCTCTGGGACACGCACGCGCACCTGCGCGCCGACGGCCTGCCCGACTGGATCACCACCGACTGGATGATGCCGCTCCTGCTCGCCCACGGCGTCACCGGCGTGCGCGACATGAAGTCGGGCTGCGACGGTCCGGAGGAGGTCGATCCCTGCCTGGCGAAGATGCGGCAGTGGCGGGACGCGGTCGAAGCCGGCGCGCTCGCCGGGCCTCGCATCCTCGCTCTCTCGAGCGCGTTCGTGAACCCGCCCTGGGAGTACGAGGTCACCGAGGAGCAGGCGCGCGGGATGACGCGCAAGCTCGCGGCCGACGGCCTCGACCTGATCAAGATCTACACCCGCCTCTCCCCGGAGGCGCTGGGCTGGTTCGGTGACGAGGCGAAGAAGGTGGGCATCGCGATCGGCGGCCACGTGCCGCTCCGCGTCACCTCGATCGAGGCCTCGAACGCCGGCTTCCGGAGCATCGAGCACGCCCGAGCTTTCCTCTTCGACTGCTTCCCGGGCTCCGAGGCGTTCCGCGCCAGCGCCACGAGTCACGATCCGCCGGTCGAGACGATGC
The DNA here is from genome assembly GCA_964560325.1 of uncultured Thermoanaerobaculia bacterium. Lineage (GTDB taxonomy): Bacteria > Acidobacteriota > Thermoanaerobaculia > Multivoradales > DATKCC01 > CAZLLV01. Next base: position 54,525 of record CAZLLV010000561.1, read on the forward strand.
GGGCGATGGTGGACGAGCACGACCCGGCGCTGTGCCGGGAGGTCTTCGAGGCCCTAGTGGAGAACGGCACCGCCTACGTGCCGACCCACGTCACCCGCCGCATGGAGGCCTTCGCCGACGATCCGGCCTTCCGCGACGACCCGCGGAAGCGCTACCTGCCGCCGGCCCTCTGGGGCTCGTGGCAGTCGGACGCCGACCGGACGGTCGCGCTCGACCCGTCGCCGGAGGGCCGGCAGGCGATGCGCGGCTTCTACGAGACGGGCCTGGAGATCACCGGCGCGGCGCACCGGGCCGGCGTGACGGTGCTGGTCGGCACCGACGGCGGCGATACCTACGCCTTCCCGGGCTCCGGCGTCCACGACGAGCTGGGTGAGCTGGTGAAGGCGGGCCTGACGCCGGCCGAGGCGCTCCGCGCCGCCACCTCCGAGGCCGCGCGTTTCCTGGGACGGTCGGAGGATCACGGGAGCGTCGAGGTGGGCAAGGTCGCCGACCTGGTGCTCCTCACCGACAACCCGCTCGAATCGATCGACCACGTGCGACAGATCCGCGCTGTCGTCTTCGGCGGCGACTACCTCGACCGCGAAAGGCTCGACGCGATGCTCGCGGGCGTCGAGGAGGCGGCGGAGCGGCCGCTCCAGGGCGGAAGCTGAGCGCCCCGGCCCGCCGAGGGGCGGGGGGCGGTTAGACTCGGGCGGACCTTCGGGAGGTACTCGAGATGCTCCGATTTTCGCTCCGCTCGCCCTCGGCGGCCGGCACCGCCGCGCTCGTCGCGCTCTGCCTCGCGGCGGGCACCGGCTGCGCCACCGCGCCGCAGCCGCCCCGGCCCGCGATCGACCTCGCCGGCTACGAGCTGGTAGACCTGACCTACTCGTTCGACGAGGAGACCGTCTACTGGCCGACCTCGCCCTCCGGCTTCGAGCTCGAAGAGCTCGCGCACGGGCACACGGAGGGTGGCTGGTTCTACTCCTCCTACCGGCTCAGGACGCCGGAGCACGGCGGAACCCACCTCGATGCACCGATCCACTTCGCCGAAGGGCGCGACACCACCGACCGGGTGCCGCTCTCCCGCCTGATCGGACCGGCGGTGGTGATCGACGTGTCGGAGCAGGCGGCGGCCGATCCGGACTACCTGCTCGCCCCGGCCGACGTGGCGGCGTTCGAGGCCGAGCACGGCGAGGTGCCGGCGGGGTCGATCGTGCTGCTCCGCACCGGCTGGGGCGCGCGCTGGGGCGATCCGCTCCGCTACCTGGGCGACGACACGCCCGGCGACGCCTCGAACCTCCACTTCCCGTCGTACGGCGAGGAGGCGGCCCGGCTGCTGGTCGAGGAGCGGGGCGTGGCGGCGATCGGGGTCGACACCGCGAGCATCGACCGCGGCGCGTCGACCGACTTCCGGGTCCACCAGGTAGCCGCCGCCGCCAACGTTCCGGGCCTCGAGAACGTCGCGCACCTCGACCGCCTGCCGCCGACCGGCGCCTGGGTGATCGCCCTGCCGATGAAGATCGGCGGCGGCTCCGGCGGCCCGGTGCGGATCGCCGCGCTCGTGCCGCGGTAGCGGACGATCGGAGGCGTAGGGCCGGTCGATCGACGTTTGCCGTCACTCGAGGAACGCCTGCCGGTCCTGCAGGCCGGAAACGTCGGCTTCGGTCGGTCCGACCGGGTCGAGGACGTAGTGACGGACCGTGCCGGTGGCCGTGCGCCGTATCCAGACCTCCGCCCGCGATGGAGTGAAGCGGCTGACCTGGACCCAGAGGTAACCGTTGGGTCGCGGCCCGATCACCTTGACGAACAGCTCGGGCCGATCGGCGAGGGCGCCGGAGACGCAGAGCGTCTCGGCGATGCAGCCCGGAACCGCCTCTCCGAGTCGCTCGGCCGCGTCGCCGAAGCGGACCTTCACCTCGAAGCCGGGCAGATCGTCCGACACGAGCCAGCCTCCGTTCGGTGGATCGGCCGGCGGCTCGACCGCACCGAGCTGAGTCGCCACCACCTGGAGCTCTCCCTCGCCGCGCGCCCGCCATACGCGGATCGACCATGGCCCCGGTTCCGGGTCCTCGACCTGGCAGAATTCGAGGCTCTCGGGAGAGGTCGCGGCGCAGGCCGCAGCCCACTCAGGATCGGGGAGCGAGCCGGGACCGACGAAGAGGTCGAAGTCGTTGCTCGCCGGCCGCACCACGCCCTCGCCGTTGAGCGCGAGCCGTAGGACGCGGGTAGTCGGGAGCACGTCGAAGGTGAAGAGGGCCTCGGGCTCTTCGGGGGAGAGCCGGCCGCTCGCCCCGTCGGCTCGGGCCGCAGGGTGGCGGGGGAGCTGAGGGAGATCACCGCACCAGCGGGTACCGAAGTCGAGGCCGGCGGCCTCCTCGATCCATCGTCGTTCCCGGAATACGTCGGTGCTCGAGCTGAGGTTCGGCGGTCCGCAGGTCCCGTTCGAGATCGATTGGGCGACACCGATCACGCCCAGCTCTCCCCCCATATCGGCGAACAGAGGGCCGCCCGAGTCGTTGAAGCACAGCCCGGCCTCCTCGCCTGGAGGGGCCAGGGGAGCGTCGATCCGCCAACAGACGAGATGATCGGGGCACTCGCCCACGGTCGTGGCGCGACCGGTGCGCTTGATCGACTGATCCTCCACGTCGCGCGAGGTCCTCCCGAAGCCGACGAGCGTCGCCTGGGTGCCGTCGGACGGACTCGAACGCCGATTGATGGCCACCGGCAGCACGCCCTCCACCGGCCGGTCCAGCCGTAGGATCGCGAGGTCGTGCCCGGGCTCACCGGGCTCGCCCCAGAGCGGATGGAGGACGATCTCCTCGAGCTCGTAGAAGCCGGCGTGCTGGAAGAACACTCGTTTGCCCGCGGGATCGAGAAGGTCCGGTCGGTTCCGGCAGGCGTCCCCGATCAACAGCCGGCCCTGGCTCGAGCTGAAGTCGAAGCAGGCGCAGTGGGCGGCCGTGAGGACCGTGCTGCACCCGATCAGGGTGACGGTGCATTCGACCTCCGGATAGGTGAGGAGCCCGACGGCGGGGAAGCCCGTGGTCGGTACTCCGTTGAAGACCGGGGCCGTCAGGCTGTCCGGGGGCTCGACGCCCTGGGCCGGAGGACAGGCCACGAGCCAGCCGGTCGTCCCGACGACCAGGGAGACGGCGACCGCGAGGCCCGGAACGCTATGGCGATTTCCCATGAGTCGAGCTTACCTCGGTCCCGCCCCCGGCCGGTCGCCGGTCGTTCCCTCATCAGCGCAGCCAGGGCAGGGCGATGCCGCCGCCGACCAGGGCCCGCTTCTTCGCGTCCGGCTCGATGCCGCGGCCGAGGTAGCCGCCGCCGCTGGCGATCACGTTGCTCGCCGTCACCGCGCAGATCGCCGCGTCGCGCAGGTCCTTGGTGAGCTGGCGCTTGCGCGGGCTGGAGAGGTCCAGGCCTTCGAGGATCGAGTCGCGCAACGCCACCCGGGAGAACGGCTGGTCGACCGCGGTGCCGGTCGCCGCCGCCAGCGTCGCCCACGAGATCCGCGGGTTGACCTCGACCAGGATCTTGGTGCCGAGGGTACGGGCCTGACCGACCCAGACGGTCCAGTCGTGCTCGGTGACCAGCCGGTAGGCGACCTCGGTCCAGAGGCGGGCGAGCTTCAAGAAGGTCTTCGACGCGCCGCTCGGCCACTCGCCGAACGACTCCGGTGTCTTGAACGGCGCCTGTACCAGGCTCTCGAAGGGGCGGCCGCGGCCGCCCGAGCCGGGGTCGGCGAGGCTCAGCGGGCTGTCGAGCCCCAGCGGGTGGAGCCCGCGCTCGTCGAGCTCGCGGGCGACCGCCGTCGCGAGCTCGCTCCACTCGGCCGCCTTCGATTTCGCGTCGAGCTCGACACCGCCCGCGAGCGACTCCAGGGCTCCCTCGTAGAGCAGTCTCCGGCCCTGGATCTTGAGCGCCTCGTTGCCCCCGCCGCCGCTCGAGACGGTCGTGTGGATGCCGTATCCGTACATGTTTCTCCTCTCCCGATTGCTCCCGAATCTCCGATGGGACGGATCGATCTTCCCCCCGAGGATATCGCTTTCGCCTCCGAGCGCCCGGCCGGCGCCCCGAGGGGCACCCCGGGCGCGATATCGTAGCCGCCGACCATGCGCACCCTCGCACACCTCTTCGAAGCCAACCGCTCCTGGGCCGACCGCATGCGCGAGCGCGACCCGGAGACGTTCTCCCGCCTCGCCGAGCAGCAGAGCCCACGCTACCTCTGGATCGGCTGCTCCGACAGCCGCGTGCCGGCGAACGAGATCGTCGACCTGCCGCCGGGCGAGATGTTCGTGCACCGGAACGTCGCGAACCTCGTCGTCCACACCGACCTCAACTGCCTCTCGGTCCTCCAGTACGCGGTCGAAGTGCTGAAGGTGGAGCACGTGATCGTCTGCGGCCACTACGGCTGCGGCGGCGTCCAGGCGGCGGCCTCCGGCGCGTCGCTCGGGCTGATCGAGAACTGGCTCCGCCACGTGCAGGACGTGATCGCCCGGCACGAGGGACCGCTCGCAGGGATCTCCGACGAGGCCGAGCGGCTCGACCGGATCTGCGAGCTCAACGTGATCGAGCAAGTGACCGGCGTCTCCCGCACGACCATCGTGCAGGATGCCTGGAAGCGCGGCCAGAACCTCTCCGTCCACGGCTGGATCTACGACATCGCCGACGGGCTGCTGCGCGACCTCTCGGTCACGGTGACGACGGCCGACGAGGTGGCGCCGTCGGTCGCCGCGGCGGTCGCGCACCGGTTCGCGCAAGGGCGCCCGGGCATCACGTGAAGGTCCCCGCGCAGCGGCACCTCGACGACCTGGAAGCCCGGCTGGAGGCCGTGGGCGAGCAGGTACGCACCCTCGCCACCGACCTGCGCGCCGACCAGCTCCTCTGGCGGTCCGCGCCGGACCGCTGGGGCGTCGCCGACTGCTTCGAGCACCTGGTGACGACCGATTCCCTGTACTTCCCCCGGCTGCGGGCGGCGATCGACCGCGCGGCGCCGGCGGCGGAGGGAGAGCGGGTCTACGCCCCCGGCCTCTTCGCCCGCTGGTTCGTCCGCAGCGTCGGCCCCGAAGGCAGGATGAAGCTGCCGGCTCCGAAGCGCTTCCGGCCGCCGCCGGCCGGTCTGGGCGCGCCGGAGCGCCTTCTGGCCGGCCAGCGGAAGGTCGCGGGCTTTCTCGAGGAGGCGCGGGGGATCGACCTCCAGAGCGCTCGTTTCGCCTCGCCCGTCTCGCCCCTCGTCCGGTTCACGATCGGCGAGGCTCTGGCGCTGATCGTGGCCCACCAGGAGCGCCACCTGAAGCAGGCGCTGGCGGTCCGCGGGGAGCCCGGCTTCCCGACCTGACCGTCCTTCCGGCTCCGGCGTATCGCCCCTCCGGCACGTGCCTTGCGTCGCCGTTCTCTCCGGCGTGCGAACCGGAGAATCGACGCAGGGAGACGGAGGACGATGAGTGACAGCGTGACGACGAAAGAGGTCCAAGGCGTCGACGTGCCCGCCCTGGGGTTCGGGACGTGGGAGCTTCGGGGCGAGGAGTGCGTGGAGGCGGTGGTCGACGCCCTCGAGCTCGGCTACCGGCACATCGACACGGCGCAGGTGTACGAGAACGAAGCCGAGGTCGGCCGCGGCCTCGCCCGCTCGGGTGTTCCGCGGGACGAGATCTGGCTGACGACCAAGATCTGGATGGACGACGCCGGCCACGACGGCGTGCTGCGGACGACCGACCTGAGCCTGGAGCGGCTGGGCGTCGACCGCGTGGACCTGCTCCTCCTCCACTGGCCGAACCCGCAGGTGCCGCTGTCGGAAACGCTGTCGGCGATGCACTACCTCCAGGAGGAGGGCAAGGCACGCCACCTCGGGGTCAGCAACTTCCCTCCCGACCTCCTCGACGAGGCGCTCGACGAAGCCGAGATCTTCTGCAACCAGGTCGAGTACCACCCGTTCCTCGCCCAGGACGACGTGCTCGGGCTCTGCCACGAGTGGGACCTGCTGCTCACCGCCTACTCGCCGCTCGCCCGCGGGCGGGTGATGGAGGACGAGACCCTCCGCGCCATCGCCCAAGACCACGACAAGAGCCCGGCCCAGGTGGCCCTGCGCTGGCTCGTCCAGCAGGAGCAGGTGGCGGCCATCCCGAAGGCGGCGAGCGCCGATCATCGTCGCTCGAACCGCGAGATCTTCGATTTCGAGCTGTCGGACGACGAGATGGAACGGATCTACGCGCTCGCCCGCGGCGAGCGCATCGTCGATCCCGACTTCGCTCCCGAGTGGGAGAGTGCCGGGGGCCGGTTTTGAGCGCCGCGGGGAGCGGGCGCGACGAGGGCGAGACGATCGAGCTGGGCCTGATCTCCGACACCCACGGGCTCATCCGCCCCGAAGCGCTCGACGCGCTCGCCGGGGTCGACCGGATCGTCCACGCCGGCGACGTCGGCGGCGACGGCATCCTCGACCGGCTGCTGGAGATCGCGCCGGTGGTCGCCGTGCGCGGCAACGTCGACCGCGGGAACTGGGCGCGAGAGCTGCCCGACACCGCCGTCCTGGAGGTGGCCGGTGCCAAGATCCTCGTCCTCCACATCCGCGACGAGCTCGCCCGCCGCCTTCCCGGCGGCCCGGACGAGGCCGGCTTCGACGCCGTCGTCTACGGTCACTCCCATCGACCGGCGATCCAAGAGGAGGAGGGGGTCCTCTTCCTCAACCCCGGCAGCGCCGGCCCCCGCCGCTTCGATTTCCCGGTGACCTTGATGCGAGCGACGGTCCGGGACGGCCGGATCGAAGCTCGGTTGATCGAGCTGGTCTGACTACCGCTCGATCGGCACGCCGATCAGGTTGCCGTACTCGGTCCAGCTCCCGTCGTAGTTCTTCACGTCCTCGATGCCGAGGAGGTACTTGAGGGCGAACCAGGTGTGGCTGGAGCGCTCGCCGATGCGGCAGTAGGCGATGGTCGGCTTCGTCCGATCGACGCCCTGGCCGTTCAGGTAGATCGCTTCCAGCTCGTCCGCGCTCTTGAACGTGCCGTCGGGCGCGACCGCGGTCGACCAGGGGACGTTCTTGGCGCCCGGGATGTGGCCGGCACGCTGGGCGGTCTCCTGCATGCCGGGTGGGGCGATCACCTTGCCGGTGAACTCGTCCGGGCTGCGCACGTCGACCAGGTTCACGTCGTCGTTCACTGCCTTCAGCACCTCGCCGACCTTGGCGCGCAGCCGCTCGTCCGGCTCCTTCGCGCGGTACTCGGTCGGCGTGACCTCCGGCCGGTCGGCGGTCAGCTCCTTGTCGTCCTCGTTCAGCCACTTCACGCGGCCGCCGTTCATCAGGCGCACGTCCTCGTGGCCGTAGAGCTTCATCAGCCAGAAGCCGTAGGCGGCGAACCAGTTGTTGTTGTCGCCGTAGACCACCACGGTGTCCTCGGGCGCGATGCCGGACTCGCTCATCAGGCGCTCGAACTCCTCCTTCGAAACGATGTCGCGGCGGACCTGGTCCTGGAGCTGCGTGGTCCAGTCGAGGCCGACCGCGCCCGGTAGGTGGCCGGCGCCGTAGGCCTGCGTGTCGACGTCGATCTCGACCAGCTTGACCTTCGGGTCGTCCAGGTGCTGCTTGACCCAGTCGGTCGACACCAGGACTTCGGGGTGGGCGTACTCGCTCATCAGGTTCCTCCAGTCTTGTTCGGTGGGGTGACGCCCTCGGCGAGCGCCGGGACGTGGCGGATCAGGTTGGACGTGTACTTGAAGACGCTGTCCGGGAACATCATCACGCCGAAGCCGGTGCCTCCGCCCTCGACGGTTCTCTCCACGATCCGGCGGGTTCCTTCGTAGATCAGCCCGGCGCTCGGCCCGGCGAGGAGCCCTTCGGTCCGGCAGAGCTCGAGGGCGCGGGTGTAGGCGAGCTCGAAGTCGATCTCCAGGATGTCGTCGATCAGCGACGGGTCGAAGAGCTTCGAGACGTCGAGCTGCCGGACGTTGCGCAGGCCCGGCACGTCGTGCCCCTCGGTCGGCTGGACGGCGACGATCTTCACGCCGGGCTTCCTCTCCCTGAGGTACCGGGCGACACCGGTCACCGTGCCGCAGGTGCCGAGCGACAGGAAGACGTGGGTCACCTCGCCGCCGGTCTGGCGCCAGATCTCCGGCCCGGTCGTCTCCACGTGGGCCTGCACGTTCGCCTCGTTCTCGTACTGGTTCGGCATGGAGTAGCGATCGCTCTGCGCCTTGGCGTACGACTTCGCCAGGTTGATCGAGCCGTCGCCCATCCCGGGGGAGGGGCAGAGCTCGTCGTTGACGACCTCGAGCTCGGCGCCCGCGATCTTGAGCAGCACCTTCTTCTCGAGCGGCACCTTGTTCGGCACCACCGCGAGCATCGGGTAGCCGCGCGCGCTCGCCATCGCGGCAAGGCTGATGCCGGTGTTGCCCGAGGTCGGCTCCACGATGCCGCGGCGGGTCGCCTCGCCTTGCCCGTTCGACACGCGCCCCTGGGCCTCCAGGCTGCGGAGCAGGTACCAGGCGGCGCGGTCCTTCACCGAGCCGAACGGGTTCATCCACTCGAGCTTGGCGAACAGGGGGAAGGCCTCCGGGGCCGGGCTCATCCGGCCGAGCCGGACCATCGGCGAGGGGTTCTCCTCGCTCGGCAGCATCTCGAAGACGCTGTCGTAGACACGGGCGCTGTGATCCATCCACTCTCCTTCTCGGGTCGACGGTCCTTCCGGCGGGAACGGCGTTCCCGACCGGCCGGCGCGGCCTGCGGAGCGGGGATGGGTACGGCTGGGGAGCTTCGTTCCCGCTCGGCAGGGCGCCGGCGCGGGATTCGCGGAAGGTCAGAGGCTCGACGCTTCCGCCACCGCTTCCCGCACGGCGGCCTGGTGACTGCGACAGGTACAGGCGCAGACCTCGGGGGCCGGGCGGGCGGCGTAGCCGTGGGTGGCGTCGAACATCGTGCGTCAACGTATAGAAAGTCGACGATCCGTGTCAAGCGCCTGAACGACGTGTCCTGCCTGCACCTCGAAGCTGAACATCGGCCGTGCGAGCCTGTTGACAGCGTGCATCGGGCGAGCGCAAGATTCGCGCGTTCCCGAGCAGGCCCCGGCGATGGACGCCGGTGTCGTTCTGGCCTCGAGCGAGGCCGGAGGCACGTCGATGAACCCTTCCTGCCAGCGGGGGCTCGCCGCTCTCGTCTGCCTGACCGCCCTGTCGCTCGCCGGTTGCGCGGCTCCCGGCCTCGAGCGCGGCGAGGCGACTCCCGACACCGCCGCCGCGACGGCTCCGCACGCCGCCGCGACCCTCTCCCACGACGCCCGGATCGAACGTGGCCGCTACCTCGTGACGATCGGCGGCTGCAATGACTGCCACACGCCGTTCCGGATGGGCGAGCGAGGGCCCGAGCCCGACATGACGCGCATGCTCTCCGGCCACCCGGAGGACTTCGTGATCACGCAGGCGCCGCAGGTCTCCGACCCGCAGTGGCCGTGGGCAGGAACCGCCACCAACACCGCCTTCGCCGGTCCGTGGGGCGTCTCTTTCGCCTTCAACTTGACGCCGGACGAGAACACCGGCATCGGCGTCTGGACCGAGGAGATCTTCGTCCAGTCGATGCGGACCGGCAAGCACTGGGGGCAGTCGCGCCCGATCCTGCCGCCGATGCCCTGGCAGGCGGTGGCGGCGATGACCGACGAGGACCTGTCCGCCGTCTTCGCCTACCTGCAGTCGATCCCGCCGATCCCGAACCGGGTGCCGGAGCCGCTGCCGCCGGCAGGGGCCCCGGCCGCGGTTCCCGCGGCGGGCGGCTGACGCTTCGCTCACTTCGCCGCGCCGGAGCCCTCCAGCTCCCGCTCGATCCACCAGTCGACGTGCTCGTCGAGGACGTCGAGCGGCATCGCGCCGTGGGCCAGGATCGCGTGGTGGAAGCGCCGCACGTCGAAGCGCTCGCCCAGCGCCTCCTCGGCACGCCGCCGCAGCTCCTCGATCGCCATCGCGCCGGTCTTGTAGGCGAGCGCCTGGCCCGGCATGTCGACCGCGTAGCGCAGGGTCTCGGTGGCGAGCTCGGTCTCGCTCTGGAGCACCCGGGCGCGTAGGAAGTCGAGCGCCTGCTCCCGCGTCCAGCCGAGCGCGTTCATGCCGGTGTCGACCACCAGCCGGCTGGCGAGGAACATCTCCATCGCGAGGCGCCCGTAGCGGTCGTACGGCTCGGCGTAGAGGCCCATCTCGCCCGCCAGGCCGGAAGCGTACTCCGCCCAGCCTTCGACGAAGGCGGTGGGGAAGGCGTTGCGTCGGAAGGCGGGGAGCTCCATGTTCTCGGTCTGGAGCGCGATCTGGAAGTGGTGGCCGGGCACCAGCTCGTGGTAGATCAGCGCCGCCGCGGTGACCGTCGGCCGCTCGTCGAGCGACGAGCCGTTGAACAGGTAGCGGCCGACCGGCTCGGCCGGCGTCGGCCACTGGTAGTAGCCGAAGGTCATCGACGGCTCGAGCGCCGGGTCGAGCCGGGCGACGCCGTACGGCGCTTCCGGGGTTTCGAGGAAGAAGTCGGAGACGAGCGGCTCGATCGCCCGCACCGGCCGCATCAGGCGCTCGGCCACGCCGTCCGGGTCGCAGGCGACGAAGCGCGGGTCGCTCTGGAGCGCGCGGTGGAACTCGGGCGCCGGCAGCTCCGAGCCGAGCAGTCTACGGAGCTCCGCCATCTCGGCCTCGATGCGCCCGACCTCGGCGAGCCCGCGCTCGTGGATCTGCTCCGGCGTGAGGTCCGACCGCGTGGTGTGGAAGCCGACCAGGTAACGGTACGCCTCCGGGCCGCCCGGGTAGCGGCCGAGGCCGACCTCGTCGGGCGCCGCGGCCCGGTACCGGTCGTCGAGCACGGCGAGCAGCGACCGGTAGGCCGGGATCACCTCCTCGGCCAGGATCCGATCGACCGCCGCCGCGTGCTCCGCCGAAACCTGCGAGTCGAGCGCTTCCAGCCGCGCGGGCGCCACCCGCAGCGGGTGCCGCTCGACCGGCCCGGCGAGCGCCGCATGGCTCGACTCGACCAGCGGGATCTCCGCCTTCGGGAGCAGGATGCCCATCTCCCGCTGCGCCAGCAGGTTCGCGCGCACCTGCGAGACCGTCGGGGCGAGCTGGCGGAGCAGGTCGAGGTGGCGCTCCCGCTCCTCGGCGGTCGCGAGCGGCGCCTGGCCGAAGACCTGGAGCAGCGTGCCGTAGCCGCTCGAGTAGGGGGTCACCTGGAAGGCGTGGCGGAAGAAGGGGAGGCCCTCGACGGTCTGGCGGGCCTGCCACTGGAGGATGCGGTAGGTCAGCCAGCGCTCGTGGTCGCCCGCTTCGTGGAAGACCTCCGGGTCGACCGCCGCCAGCCGCTCGAGCAGCCCCTGCGCGTAGCGCGCCTCGGCCTCGGCGTCCGCGCGCGAGACGCCGGGCAGCTCGGTCACCGGCAGCCCCTCCTTGATGCGCAGCGCCGGGGCGCTCGCGAGGAGGTGCTGCCAGTGCTCCTCTGCCAGCGCGTCGAGCCAGGAGGCGGCCGAAGGCGGCGGGGGCGCGGTCGGCTCCGGCTGCGCGGCGAGCGGCGCCGCGAGGAGGATCGCCAGAGTCAGGGCCCGACTCAGAGCTGGGCCCAGGACCGGCGCGGCGGCGGAGAGTCGTCTCGTCGTCATCGTCCGTCTCCCGATTCGAGCTGGCTCCTGCCGCGCTCGGGGTGTTCGCCCGCGTTCTCGAAGCGGGCGAGGGCGAAGCGGGCGAGCGGCTCCTCGCGCCCCAGGACCCATTCGGCCATCCGCTCGCCCAGCGCCGGGCCGAGCTTGAAGCCGTGCCCGGAGCCGCCGCCCAGCAACCAGGCGTTGGCCGCTTCCGGGTGGCGGTCGATCAGGTAGTGCCCGTCCGGGGTGCTCTCGTACTGGCAGGTCCGCGTCTCGACCAGCGGCGCGCCGGCCAGGGCGGGGAAGCGCTCGGCGAGCACGGCCCGGGCGCGGTCGAGGTTCCGCCGGTCGGGCGTGCGCTCGAGGAGCGTCGGATCGACCGGCTCGCCGTGGCTGTCGTCCGCCACCTTGAACCCCCGGTGCTCGTTGCCCGGGATGCCGTAGAAGATCCGCTCCCCGAAGTCGACCCAGACCGGGAACCGGTCGTCGCCGAAGCGGGTTTCGCCCGGCGGCACGCCGAAGTAGAAGACGTCCTGGCGGGTGGGCAGGATGCGCCGGCCGATCGCCTCCGGGAAGAGCTCACCGAGCCACGGGCCGCAGGCGAAGACGAAGGCGTCGGCCTGGAGATCGGTGCCGTCCGAGAGCCGGACGCTCGCCATGCGCGCTCCGTCGGCGGCGGTCGTCTCGATCGGCCCCGGCCGCGCGGCCGCGGTCACCAGCTCGCCGCCCTCGGCGACCACCGCGCGGGCGACCGCCTGGCAGGCGCGGCGGGCGGACAGGTAGCCGGCCTCCTGCTCGGAGTAGACGTGGCGCACGCCCTCGAAGGAGACCCCGGGGTAGCGGCGGGCCGCCTCGGCCGGCTCGATCTTCTCGGCCGGCAGGCCGAAGTCGGCGAGCGTCGGCATCGACGCCCGCGCGTAGCCGTCGTCGCCCCGGAAAACCCAGAGCGCACCGGTCGGGTGATAGAGGTGCTGCCCCCAGCGGCGGTCGGCGTCGCGCCAGAGCTCGAACGAGCGGACCACCCACTCGGTGTAGACGCGGTCGGGGCCGTACATGCCCCGGATCACCCGCGTGTCGCCGCCCGAGCTCGCGCGCGAGTTGCCGGCGCCCCAGGCGTCGACCAGGGTCACCCGCGCCCCCCGGCGCGCGAGGTGGAGCGCCGTCCAGCCACCGAACGCACCCGCCCCGATCACCGCGACGTGCATCGTCCTCGATCCCCCGTGTCCGCCGTCGTCATCGAGGATCGGACCTTAGCAGGGTCGTGGAGCGCTGCCGAGGAGTTCGGATAAGGTAGCGCCGCCATGCTGAAGCGTCAGAGGAGCGGGTCGGTCGTCTGCCGTGCGTGCGGACGGCTGGTGGGGGTGAACGATGCGACCTGCTACGAGTGCGGGGCGCGCAACCCGGCGCTTTGGGGCTTCGCTCCCGCGCTCCGGCGGCTGGGCGAGGACCTCGGGTTCACCAAGGTCGTGATCGGCGCCTGTGTGCTGCTCTACGCCGCGTCGCTGCTCCTCGACCCGAGCGGCATCCGGATGAGCGGGTTCTTCTCGTTCCTGTCGCCGAGCCCGCAGAGCGTCTTCGTGCTCGGCTCTTCCGGCGCGGTGCCGGTCTTCCAGTACGGGCGCTGGTGGACGGTCCTCTCTGCCGGCTGGCTGCACGGAGGCATCCTCCACATCTTCTTCAACCTGTACTGGGTGCGGATGCTCGCGCCGCCGGTGGCGCGGCTCCACGGGCCGGGGCGGATGGTGATCGTCTACGTCGTCGCCTCGACGGTCGGCTTCGTGCTCAGCTCGTGCGCGATCCTGATCATCAACCTGGTCTACTCGCTCTTTCCCATGGGCGGCTCCGCCCTCGCCCGGGTGATGGGTGTGGGACAGTCGACTCTCGGTGCCTCGGCCGCGCTGATGGGCCTGCTCGGCGCCATGGTCCACTACGGCCGCCGCAGTGGCTCCTCCGAGATCGGCCGCTGGGCATGGGGCTACGCGATCTTCTTCTTCGTCTTCGGCCTGGTCCTCCAGGGCGTCGATAACTGGGCCCACCTCGGCGGCTTCCTGGGCGGCTACGTCGCCTCCGTCCTCCTCGACCCTCTGAAACCGGAGCGCCTGAACCACCTGGCGACGGCGCTCGTCCTCCTGGCCGCATCGGCCGCCGCGATCGTCGTCTCCGTGATCACGGCACTCTGACCCGGGCTCCGCGCGCGGCGCTGCCCCGCGGGAGCGGCCGGAATTCGGCGCTCGCCCCGAGCGGTATATGGTCTCCAGGGGGGAAATCGATTGAGCTCCACGATCACCATCACGCCGCGCCATCTCCAGGCGGTGCGCATGCACGCCGCCTCGACCTTCCCGGAGGAGTGCTGCGGGTTTCTGCTCGGCGTCGCCGACGGCGGCGCGCGGGTTCACGTCCACCGCGTCCTGCCGGCCCGCAACGAGCACCGCGACCGGCGCGACTGCCGCTACCTGATCTCGCCCGAGACGGTGCTCGCGGCCCGGCGCGAGGCGCGCGGGCTGGGGCTCGAGATCGTCGGTTACTACCACTCGCACACCGACGGCTCGGCCGAGCCGAGCGAGCACGACCTCGCCGACGCCTGGCCGGCGACGAGCTACCTGATCGTGCCGGTCGCGGGCGGCACGGCGGGCCTGCCGCGGAGCTGGCGCCTCGGCGGTGACGGGAAAGCCTTCGTCGAGGAGGCGGTGGCGCGCGCCGGCGACGGCTCTCCCGGCGCGCCGGCTTCGGTCGGCGATCCCGACGCCGGGGCCCGCACCGGCCCGGGCGCGGCCGGTCCCGCCGAGATCCGCACGTGAGCGCACCGGTCCACCCTTCCGACCCGCTCGCCGGGCGCGAGCTGCCCGAGCTCGACCCGTCGACGCTCCGCCGGTACAGCCGCCACCTGGTGCTGCCCGAGGTCGGGCCGGAGGGGCAGCGCCGCCTGCTCGCCTCCCGCGTCCTGGTCGTCGGCGCCGGCGGGCTCGGCTCGCCGGTCGCGCTCTACCTGGCCGCCGCGGGCGTCGGCACGATCGGCCTGGTCGACTTCGATACCGTGGACGAGTCGAACCTCCAGCGCCAGGTTCTCTACGGCGTCTCCGACGTCGGCCGTTTGAAGCTCGACGCCGCCGCCGAGCGGCTGGCCGACCTCAACCCGCACGTGCGGGTCGTGCCGCACCCGGTCCGGCTCACCTCGGAGAACGCCCTCGACGTCCTCGACGGCTACGACGTAGTTGTCGACGGCAGCGACAACTTCCCGACCCGGTACCTGGTCAACGACGCCTGCGTCCTCTCGGGCAAGCCGTACGTCTACGGCTCGATCTTCCGCTTCGAGGGGCAGGTGGCGGTCTTCTGGGGCGCCCACGGTCCGTGCTACCGGTGCCTGTTCGCCGAGCCGCCGCCGCCCGGGCTGGTGCCGTCGTGCGCCGAGGGCGGCGTGCTCGGCGTGCTGCCCGGGGTGATCGGCGCGCTCCAGGCGAACGAGGCGATCAAGCTGCTGCTGCCGCCGGCAGCGGGCGCCGAGTCGGCGCTCGGCCGGCTGGTGACCTTCGACGCGCTCCGCCTGCGCTTCCGCGAGCTGCGGCTGAAGAAGAACCCGGAGTGCCCGGTCTGCTCGGATGAGCCGACGCTGACCGTGCTGATCGACTACGAGGCGTTCTGCGCCGGCGCCACGGAGGAGCCGGAGGTCGCGGCCGGGCCCGCGGCCCCGGCCGGCAGCGACGGCGTGGAGCTGCCGTTCGAGATCGCTCCCCGGGAGCTCGCGGCCTGGATCGAGGCCGGGCGGCCGCTCCGCCTCCTCGACGTGCGCACTCCGATGGAGCACCAGATCGCGCGGCTCGACGGGGCGGCGCTGATCCCGGTCCAGGAGCTCGACCGGCGGGCCGGCGAGGTGGAGGGGATCGGCCGGCCGGAAGACCCGCTGGTCGTCTACTGCCACCACGGCGTGCGCTCGCACCAGGCGACGACCCTCTTGCGCGAGCGGGGGTACCCGGCGATCAACCTGGCCGGCGGGATCGACGCCTGGAGCGTCGAGGTCGACCCGTCGGTGCCCCGTTACTGAGTCATCTCGCCTCGGCGATTGCGCGGAGCCTTTTTCCCTTCCGGCGCGGCGTGTGATGCAATCGGCCGTGGCGCACGCCCCGTCTCCAACCGCCTGACAGGAGGTCTTCCCGTGACGAAACCGGCCCTTCGTTCGCAGAGTCCGCTCGCTCCCCTCGCCGCCGCCCTCGCCCTCATCCTCGGCCTGTCGGCCGCCACCGCCTCACCGGCGCAGCCGCCGCGCGACCGCGACCGGCCGGGCGCCGCGGAAGGAGAGGGAATGGACGGCGAGGAGGCGAAGCGGCCGCCGGTCGAGGAGAAGCGGTCGACGACCGAGCACTCCGGCACCTACGGCGGCGAGCGGATCGACTACACCACGACCGCCGGAACGCTCGTCCTCGAAACCGAAGAGGGCGAGCCGCGCGCCTCGGTCTTCTACATCGCCTACGTCGAGGACGGCGCCGAGAACGGAACGGTCGACCGGAGCGACCGGCCGGTCACCTTCTCGTTCAACGGCGGTCCCGGATCCTCGTCGGTCTGGCTCCACCTCGGCACCCTCGGCCCGCGCCGCGTCGCGATGGACCCGGAGGGGATGGCGCTGTCGCCGCCGGCGCGGCTGGAGGAGAACCCCGAGTCGCTCCTCGCGGTCTCCGACCTGGTCTTAATCGACCCGGTCTCGACCGGCTTCTCGCGCCCGGCTCCCGGCGTCGAGGCCGGCGAGTTCCACGGCCTGGAGGAGGACATCGAATCGGTCGGCGCGTTCATCCGCCGCTGGCTGTCGGAGAACGACCGCTGGGGCTCGCCGAAGTTCCTGATCGGCGAGAGCTACGGCACGACCCGGGCGGCCGGGCTGGTGAACCACCTCCAGGACCGCCACGGCGTCTACTTCAACGGCGTGATGCTGGTCTCCTCGATCCTCAACTTCGGCACCGCCCGCTTCGACGTCGGCAACGACCTGCCGTACATTCTCTTCCTGCCCACCTACACGGCGACCGCCTGGTACCACGGGCAGCTCCCGGAAGACCTGTCGGGCGACCTCCAGGCGGCGCTGCGGGAGGCGGAGGAGTTTGCGCTCGGCGACTACGCGACGGCGCTCTTGAAAGGCTCCCGCCTGCCGGAGGCGGAGCGGCGGGCGATCGCCGAGCGGCTGTCGCGCCTCACCGGGCTCTCGGTCGACTACCTGGAGGACGCCGATTTGCGGCCGGTGATCCACCAGTTCACCAAGGAGCTGATGCGCGAGGAGGGCAAGACGGTCGGGCGGCTCGACAGCCGCTTCGTCGGCTACGACCGGCTCGAC
>CAZLLV010000562.1:0-3102 GCA_964560325.1 uncultured Thermoanaerobaculia bacterium
GGACCGACTGGAGGACCAGGTCGAGCACCGCGCGGCGCTCGTCGCGGAAGAGCGAATCGAGCGTGTAGGTCGCCTCCTCGAAGTGGTGGTCGATCTCGCGCACCACGCGGGTGAAGTCGGCCCGCCGGAACGACTCGGCCACCGCCTCCGCCGTCTCGGCGAACGCCTCGTCCCCCCGCGCTCGCCGCACGCCGCCATTCAGGTGGTGGTCTCCCAGGTGGAGGACGGCGAAGGTCAGGTCGTCCTCGGCGCCGGTGACGAGCGAGCGCAGGTGGAGCCGCCCGGTCGCGACCTGGACCCGTCCGGATCGCTGCCGGCGCACGTCGCTCTGCTCGGCCCGGTAGCAGAAGATCCGCGCCTCCTCCGGGTAGTCCTCGAAGAGCGACGAGAGGGCGTAGTGGGCGCCGACGCGCATCAGGTTCACTCGCGACGGACGCACCTCGCGCTCGAAGATCTCCCTGCCGTTGCCGCCGGCCGCCACCGTTCCGGCGCCGGGTGCCGCCGCCGGCCGGTTGCTCTCCGCCTTCTCGAGCCGCGCGAGGAACGGCTCCTCGAAGTCCTCCTCGAACAGCCGGTGGGCGAGCTGGAGCACCCGGTCGGCGTACTGGAGCACCTGGATCGTCTCGATCCCCGCCAGGTCGTTGAAGAACCAACCGCAGCTCGTATACATCGTCATCGCGTGGCGTTGCATTTCGAGCAGGCGGCGGGCTCGCACGCGCTCCTCCTTCGAGAGCTCGCGCTCTTTCTGAGGATGGGCGTGGGCGGCGAAGAAGCGGTCGAGCGATGCTTCCGACCGGTCGAGCAGCACGTCGATGTAGTCGTTCCGCGCCGCCCACGGGTCGTGCAGCAGCTCGCCGGCGGCCCGCTCGTAGCGGGGGGCGAGCTCGTCGCGCAGCCAGTCGAGCGCCTCGCGCAGCGGCTCCCGCCAGCGCTGGTTCCACCCCGCCTCGCCGCCGGTCGAGCAGCCGCAGTCGCTCCGCCAGCGCTCGACGCCGTGAGCGCAGCTCCAGGACGTCGCCTCGGCGATCTCGACCTCGTGCCCTCCTGGGTCGAACGGGTGGTCGGCCAGCATTTCGCCGTAGACCGTCAACCGCACGGAGGGGTCGTTCTCCAGCCGGTCGACTGCGTAGGCGAGGGCCATCTCGCCGTAGCGATGGTGGTGGCCGTAGGTTTCGCCGTCGGTCGCCACGTGGACCAGGCGCGCCGGGGCGTCTCCGGCGCCGTCGGGCGGCAGCGCGCCCAGGAGGCGCCGCGCGAAGCGTTCGCCGTCCTGGAGCAGATCGCCGAAGGAGAGGGCGTGGGAGAGGGGGCCGTCGTAGAAGAAGAGGGCGATGGTGCGGCCCGACGGCAGGCGGCAGAGGTAGGGGACGGTCGTATCGACGGTGCCGTCGCCGACGTCGTGCCAGTCCCCGCCGTGGCCGTCGGCGCGTTCATCGCCCGCGGTGGCGTTCGAGCGGAGCGGGCGCACGCGAGCTGCCTGGTGGGGGGCGAGGATCGTGTACTTCACGCCGTGGGCGGCGAGCGCTTCGAGCGTGGGCACGTCGACCGCCGTCTCGGGGAGCCACATCCCCTCCGGCTCGCGGCCGAAGCGGTGGCGGAAGTCGGCGAGGCCCCAGGCGACCTGGGTGTCGCGGTCGCGTTCGTTCGCGAGGGGCAGGATGAGGTGGCTGTGGGCCTGGGCGATGGCGGCGCCGTGGCCGGAGAAGCGTTCGATCGAGCGGCGGTCGGCTTCGAGGATGGCGCGGTAGAGGTCGGGGCGGGCGGTCTCCATCCAGGCGAGGAGGGTGGGGCCGAAGTTGAAGCTGATCGACGAGTAGTTCGAGACGATGCGGGCGATCCGGCCGTGGGCGTCCAGGATGCGGGCGGAGGCGTTCGGCGCGTAGCACTCGGCGGTGATCCGCTCGTTCCAGTCGTGGTACGGGTAGGCCGAGTCCTGGACCTCGATCGCCTCGAGCCACGGGTTCTCCCGCGGCGGCTGGTAGAAGTGGCCGTGGATGCAGACGTGGCGGTGGGTCATCGGGGCTTCCGGGGAGGGGCGACTCTACCGGATCAACCGATCGCCCCTCTTTCCCCGCGCCCCGTGCCTCCCGTTCGGTGGTGATTTCTCCGGCGGCAGCGGCCGTTGTCTGCTCGGGATACCTACATACGATCGCGGTCGCCCATCGACGCCCTTGCCTTCAGGCGAGGGTCGTTCACTCGATGAAGTAGAGGTCGAGATGGACGGTGGCGAATCCGATGTCGGGCTCACTGCACCAGCCGTTGTGGCACTGCAGGCAACCCCTCACGCTGTACACGAACTGGTCCGATCCGGCCTTGGGCTCCTCCACGGTGTACGTGACCGTTCCCGGTCCCGTGACCTGGACACTGCCGTGGGATGGCTGGCCGACGAATCCGAGCGTCACCCCGGACGCATCGTTCGCGAGGAGATCGATCTGGACCTGGACGTCGAACGGGTAGCCCGCGATGGCGTAGTCGTCCTGGGCGTTGGCGGGAGCCAAGGTGCAGGCCATCGCCGTCGGCGCCGTCACGAGATCCTCGATCCCGCTCCACCCTGAGCCGGCCCCCGGAAGGGGCGACCCGGCGAACGCGGGAGCTCCGAAGGCGACGGTGGCGAGCAAGCAGCAAAGCATGGCGAACGGCAGGTGGTGGTTTCGTAGCACGAAGTGTCTCCCCTGTTTCGAGATCCGCGGTTCCATGGCCCCACCGGGGCCACGCCGGGCGCGACCGGCCGTCGGCCCTTCGTTAGCACGTGCAGGCCGTCTCCGGAAGTGGGACGGATCATGTGGGGCCGGGAGCCGGGCAAGATGCGTGTAGGGGAGGGCCTCAGTGGTACTTCGGAGAGGGTCGGGTTGGGGTAGCCGAGGCGGCTGGAGACGAGCAGCCGGCTCGGGGCGCGGGGGCGCGCGGTCTCCGGGACGGCTCGGCGGAGTGCACGTCCGCCGGGGGCCTCGCCTGGCTTCGCTATCGCGGGTGGAGCGGGGGTGCACTCCGTCCGGCCTCGCCGGCTCCGCGAGCTCAGACCCCTTCCATGAGAAGGCCTCTCTAAGTCAAGCCGGCCGACTTGGCGGCCGGTCCTTGTCTGGTCGTCCTATCGAAGCTGGT
>CAZLLV010000563.1:0-3533 GCA_964560325.1 uncultured Thermoanaerobaculia bacterium
TTCGAGCAGCAGCTCCTGGGCGCCCGGGCCGGAGGGTGCCCCCGGGGCGGCGGCCGGTGCCGCGGGCGCCGGCGGCACTTCATCGGTCACCACCGGCTCGGCGGCGAGCCGCTCGGCTCGGTCGGGCCGGGCGGCCGTCCGCTGCGCCGCCGATGTCGCCGCCTCCGGCTCGGCCGGCCGGTCGGGATGGCGGTAGGTGTAGCACTGATCGAGCTCGACCGCGTCGAGCCGGTCGTAGATCTGCCAGAGCGTCTCCGAAGCGCCGAGGAAGAGGTAGCCGTGACGCGCCAGGCGGCCTCCGACCTCGCTCATCACCCGGCGCTGGAGCGAGCGGCGGAAGTAGATGAGCACGTTGCGCAGAAGGATCAGGTCGAAGTCGCCGCCGGCCGGCCGGCCGGCGAACCGGTCGAGCTCCCGGTAGGGCGGCCGGGCGAGGTTGAGCGGTTGGTAGTCGATGCGCGCGCGGATCTTCGGATGGAGCTCGTAGAGACTGCCGCGCCGGGTGAACCATCGCGCGCGGAGGCGGGCCGGCACCTGCGCCACGGCCCGCTCGCCGTAGAGCCCGCGCTCGGCGGCGGCCAGGGCGTCGGTGTCGAGGTCGGTCGCCACGATCCGCCAGTCCCAGCCCTCGAGCGCCTCGTGCTCGGCCAGGATCAGCGCCAGCGTCGCCGGCTCCTCGCCGCGGGCGGCGGCGGCGCACCAGATCGTCAGGCGCTTCTCGCCCGAGCGTGCACGCATCAGTGCGGGCAGGGCGCGCCGCTCGATCGACGCGAACTGCTGCGGCGCGCGGAAGAAGTACGACTCCTTGACGGTGACGAGGGGGACGAGCTGCTCCCACTCCCCTTCGAGGCCGGCGGCGAGCGCGGCGGCGTATTCGTCCCCGTCGTCGAAGCCCCGGGCGCGGGCGCGGCGGGCCGCGATCTCCTCCAGGAAGCCGTGGCGCGCTCTCGGCACCACGTGGCCGATCTCGTCGCGGACCAGGGTCACCAGGCGGGCGAGGGCCTGCTCCGAGACCGGAACCGGCCTCGGCCTCACGGCGCCTTCCCCGGCCGGCGCGGGGAGCCCGCGAGATACCTCCCGATCTGGCGCGGCGAGAGCTCGAGCTCCGCCGCCCCACGCTCGACCGCCACCCGCGGCATGCCGTAGACGACCGAGCTCGCCTCGTCCTGGGCGATGGTGACGCCGCCAGCGGCGCGCAGCTCGGCCAGCCCGTCCGCCCCGTCGCTCCCCATCCCGGTGAGCACCACGCCGGCCGAGGTCGCCGGATGGCTCGCGGCGATCGACGAGAGGAGCACGTCGGCCGCCGGCAGGTGACCGCCGCGCGGGCCGCTGGCGCGGTCGAGCCGCAGCACCCCGCCCGCCTCCAGCCGCAGGTGGGCGCCGCCCGGGGCGAGCCGCACCACCCCGCGCGGCGGCTCCTCGCGGTCCGACGCCAGCCGCACGTCGAACAGGAACTCCCGGTTCAGCCAGTCGGCGAGCCCGGTCTCGAAGCCGGCGGTGATGTGCTGCACGACCAGCAGCGTGTAGGGGAAGCTCTCCGGCAGCGCCTCCAGCAGCTCGCGCAGCGCCGCCGGGCCGCCGGTCGAGGCGCCGATGCCGACCCAGCGCAGGGGGCGCTCCACCGTCTCGACCTCCGGCGGGCGGCGGGCGCGCCGCTTCGGTGGCTGCGCGCGCCGGGCCTGGGCGGCCGCGGCGGTGCGCACCATCTCGGGCAGCGTGTCGGCGAGCTGCCGCCAGCTCCCCTCGTCCTCCGGCTTGCCGAGCACCTCGACCGCGCCCCGCCGCATCGCCTCGAACGCGATCCGCATCTGGTTGCGGTTGGCGCTCGACGAGAGCACGACGATCGGCGTCGGGCGCACTTCCATGATCCGCTCGGTCGCCGCGTAACCGTCCATGCCCGGCATCATCAGGTCCATCAGGACCACGTCGGGCGAGAGGTCGAGCACCTTCTCGACCGCCGACTCGCCGTCGGCCGCCTCCCCCACCACGACGATGTCGTCGGTCCACGAGAAGTAGCGGCGCACGACCGCCCGCACGGACGCGGAGTCGTCCACCAGCAGGACGCGCAGCGGGGCTTCGGGCGAGCTCACCGCGTACCGCTCAGGCGGCGTACCAGGTCGACCAGCTCGCCGGCGTCGAGCGCCTGCTTCGTCAGGTAGGCGTCGGCGCCGGCCTGGAGGCCCTGGAGGCGGTCCTCGGGGCGGTCGCGGGTCGAGACGACGATGATCGGGAGATGGGCGAACTGCGGGATGCCGCGCAGGTGCCGGGTCAGCTCGTAGCCGTCCATGCCGGGCATCTCGATGTCGGTCACCACGCAGTCGAACGCGCCTTCGCCGAGGTAGTTCAGGCCCTCCTCCGCGTCGGCGGCGGCGGTCACCTCGAACCCGGCGTCGTCGAGCAGGCGGCGTTCCATCTCGCGGGTGACGAGCGAGTCGTCGACCAGGAGCACCTTGACCCGGTCGGCCACCACCTCGATCGGCACCGCCACGCGCCCACCCTTGAAGAGCTCGCGCTTGGCGAGCACCGCCGGCGACAGCACCGGGATCGGGTCGCCGGAGGCGAGCAGCGCCACGCCGTCGACCGCCTGCTCGACCGAGACCGCGCGAGTCATCGGCCGCACCAGGACCTCCTCCTCCCCCTCGACCGTGTCGACCGAGATCGCGAGCGACTGGCCCGAGACGCGGCCCAGCAGGAGGAGCTGGCTCTCCGGCGCCGGCTGGCCGAACAGGCGCCCGAGGGGCAGGAAGGCGATCAGGCTGTCTCCGAGCTGCACGTAGCTGCGGCCGTCGCGCTCGCGCACCGCGTCCTGGTCGATCTTGACCACCTCGCGGATCGGCGCCGACGGGATCGCGAGGCGCGCCCGGCCGACCCGGACCAGCATCACCTCCTCGCCGCGCCGGGCGACTGGCACCTCGACGATCACGGTGGTCCCGGTGCCGTGGGTCGACGACAGGAAGACTTCGCCGCCCACCCGGTTGACCGCCGAGGCGACGACGTCGAGCCCGACGCCGCGCCCGGAGATCTCCGAGACCGTGCGCCGGGTCGAGAAGCCGGGCGTGAAGAGCAGCCGGTAGACCTCCTCGCGGGTCATCGATTCGGCCGCCGCCGGGTCGATCAACCCGGCCCGCACCGCCTGCTTCACCACCGCGTCGGCGTCGATGCCGGCGCCGTCGTCCGAGATGGTCAGCCGCACCCGGCCGGCCTCGGCCTCGGCGGCGAGCCGCAGGTGCCCCTGCCCCGGCTTGCCGCGCCCTTCGCGCAGCGGCCCCGGCTCGATGCCGTGGTCGACGGCGTTCCTCACCAGGTGGAGGAGCGACTCCTCGAGCTCGCGCGCGATCCGCCGGTCGAGGCGGGTCTCCTCGCCCTCGATCTTGACCTCGACCGAGCGGCCGAGCGAGCGGGCGAGCTCGCGGGCGTAGCGGGCGAGCTGGAGGAGCGAGCCGCGCAGCGGCTGGAGCTGGAGGGTGAGCAGGCGGTCGAGCCCGTCCTCGGCCGAGCGCAGGAGGCGCCGGTGGTTCGACTCGACGTCGACC
>CAZLLV010000564.1:0-3936 GCA_964560325.1 uncultured Thermoanaerobaculia bacterium
GTCAACCGTTGCTATTGACAACTATATTCCGCGACCGCCGACGAATCCAGCGAAATCTTCTCGCGCTCACTCCGCGACGGCGCGGTTCAGCCGGTCCCGCAGCTCGTCCGACTCGAGGATCTCGTCGAGCACGTCGTCGAAATCGCCGCGGATCAGGTCGTCGGTGTAGCGCCGCGCGCCGGCCGGGTCGGCGGAGCGGCCGAGGAGGCCCTGGTAGAAGGAGTCGAGGAGCTGCGCGGCCGACATGCCCTGCCGGCGCTCGGTGAACTCGTGGCTGACGAGCATCGTGTCGACCTGGTCGTCCAGGTGCCCGGCCGCGATCGCCGCCGCGGCGGCCTCGATGCCCGAGGCCTCGCCCTCACGCCCGAGGAGCGCCCGGTAGAGCCAGGAGGCGAGGATCTCGCTCCGGTCGTCGAAGCTGCCGGGGTTGTCGCGCACCTCGCCGAGCGAGTTTCCGGTCACTTCGAGCGTCACACGGCGGTCGAGGTTCAGGTTGTTGGCCGGCCGGAGGGTGAGCTCGCACGAGCCGGCGCGGTTGCCCGCATCGATGCGGATCTCGCCCTGGCTCTGCTCCCCGATGTCGACCAGCCCGCCGCACGCGCTGCCGGGGACGATCTGGTAGGCGAAGCGCTCCGCCGGGAAGCCGCGCCCGGCCTGGTCGATCGGCCGCACGGAGAGGACGGTCGAGCTGCCGGGAGCGAGCCGCAGGGTGCCGCGGACCGGGGAGCGGGCGTTCTGGCCGCGGACCGACGCCACCAGCTCGACGTCGCAGACGAACGGCTGGCTCCAGTCCGAGTCGCAGTCTTGGGCGGCGGCCGGCGACGGGGCGGCGAGCGCGCCGAGCGCGGCGAAGAGGGTGAGCAGGGAGAGCGAAAAGACGGTGAATCGGCTGCGGTCCATCGTGGCCTCCGAGGGTCGAAGTCGTGGTGAAGTGTCTCGTCCCGGCGGCTGCCGGGCGGGGCGACACCCGGAGATTTGCAGGAAGCGTGCCTTACCGCCCGATGACCCAGCGCGCGCTCGCCCGCGCCACCACGTCGCCCGCCGGGTCGGTGAGGACGACCGGTGCCTCGAACGAGACCCGTTCCTCTCCGTCCGGCTCGGGGATCGGCCCGGGCAGGGCGCAGACCGCGGTGATCGTGCCGCGCGCCTTCTTCTCGTAGTCGATCTCGAGATGGACCGGGATGCCGCGCATGCCGTCCGGCATCGAGTACATCACCGCGAGGCCGGAGACCAGCTCGGCGAGGTTGATCTGCGCGATGGCGTGGACCGAGCGCAGGTGGTTCCTGACCTTGCGCCGGTCGCGCAGCGTCGCCCGGGCGTGGCCGGACCGCAGCTCCTCGACGCGTGCGCCGATCGTGCCGGTGTAGGGCGCGGTGCGGCCGACCAGCCAGGAGAAGAGGCGCTTGCCGCCCGGCCGTCCGGCGAGGCGGTCCCAGAGGCCGCGGATGCGCTCGGCGGCGCCCGAGCCGGTCGCCTTCGGAGGAACGGTCGCGGTGGCGGCGGGGTCGGCGGCGGCTTCGCTCATGCGGACGATTCTGCCACGCCGGGAAAACGCCTGGGGGGTTTCCCCCACCGGTCCTGGGGAGAGGCCCGGGTTGGCGCGGCCGGGGAGATCCGGGACGATCCTCCCAGCCGGCGACCGCCCCGGGCCGCTTCCTCGCACGTCACGGAACGGGGTGGCGCCGGCGCTTTCGTGGCACGGTTCGTGCGCCGCGCGGCGGCCGGCGTATGATCGGCGGCACAGCTCTCCTCCGCACTGCCGAACGATCCGCTCCGATGACCGGCCGCCCCGCCGAGAACGCCCCGACCTCGCCGCCGCGCGCGGTCGGACCGTTCGACGCCACCATGCTGGTGATGGGCGGTATCGTGGGGGCGGGCATCTTCATCAACCCCTCCGTGGTCGCGCAGCTCGTGCGCTCACCGGGCGGCATCCTCGCAGCCTGGGCGATCGGCGGCGGGATCGCGCTCCTCGGCGCCTTCGTCTACGCCGAGCTCGCCGCCCGGCTGCCCGAGTCGGGCGGCCAGTACGCCTACCTCCGCGAGGCCTACCACCCGCTCGCCGCCTTCCTCTACGGCTGGGTGCTCCTGCTGGTCATCCAGACCGGCGGCATGGCGGCGGTGGCCGTGACCTTCGCCGCCTACTTCCTCGAGATCGCCGGGCTGCCGTTCACGCCCGCCTCCGCCGCCTGGGTGGCCGCCGGAACGCTGCTCGCGCTCGCCCTCGTCAACTGCCTCGGCGTGCGGACCGGGAGCCGCGTGCAGAGCACGCTGATGGTGCTCAAGATCGCGGCGATCGCCGTCCTGGTGGCGGTAGGCGCGGCGTACGCGCTCGGCGGCCGAGATGGCGGGGAGGCCGCGACCGCGGGCGCCGCGCCGGTTGCACCCTTCGCGGCGGCCGGCCTGGGGCCGGTCGCGGCGCTCGCCGCGGCGATGGTGCCGGTCCTCTTCGCCTACGGCGGCTGGCAGACCGCGAGCTTCGTGGCGGAGGAGATGCGCGAGCCGCGGAAGAACCTCCCCCGGGCCCTGGTCTTCGGCGTGCTCGGCGTGGTCACCCTCTACCTGGCGGTCAACGCCGTCTGCGTCGCCGTGCTCGGCCCCGAGGGGCTGGCCGCCACCACGACGCCCGCCTCCGCCGTCATGGAACGGGCGCTCGGTGCCTCCGGCGCCCGCTTCCTCGCGGTCGGGATCGCGCTCTCGACCCTCGGCTTCCTCAGCCAGTCGATCCTCACCGCGCCCCGCGTCTACTTCGCCATGGGCCGCGACGGGCTCTTCTTCCGTTCCGTCGGGCGGCTCGACCCGCGGACCGGCGTGCCGGTGGCGGCGATCCTGCTCCAGGCGGTGACCGCCGTGGTGATCGCACTCTCGGGCCGCTACGACCAGATCCTCTCCTACGTGGTCGCGATGGACTTCCTCTTCTTCGGCCTGACCGCCACCTGCCTCTTCGTCTTCCGGCGGCGGGAGCGGACCGGCCTCGGTGTGCACGACGGCGCGGCGGGTGCGCGGATGCCCGGCCACCCGTGGTCCACCCTCCTCTTCGTCGCCGCCTGCTGGACCGTCGTCGCCACGACCCTGATCCGCTACCCGATCAACTCGGCGATCGGCTTCGCCATCCTGGCGGCCGGCGTGCCCGCCTACGTCGGCTGGTCCAGGGCGCGGTCTCGGAGATCCCGCGCATGAGGGACCTCTCGCGCTCGCCCTACATGGAATGGGCGAAGCTCCAGGCCGGAGCGCGCTGGAACCTGGCGGCGAGCGGCGTGGAGAGCGTCACGATGGCCGAGCTGGTCGAGATCGTCGGCTCGCCGGAGGCGGTGCTCGCCGCCCTCGAACTGACCCGGAGCGAGCCGGGCTACGGCTGGGCTCCCCTGGTCGAGCGGCTGGCGGAGCGGGCGGGGGTGGAGCCGGCGTCGGTGGTGAGCGTCACCGGCGGCACCTCGATGGCGAACGCCCTGGCGCTGGCGGCCCTGCTTTCCGAAAGCGAGCCCGGCGACGAGGTGCTGGTGGAGCGGCCGACCTACGAGCTGCTGCTCTCCACGGCCCGCTACCTGGGGCAGCCGCGCGGAGTCGAGATCACCCGCTTCGAACGCCGCTTCGAGGACGGCTGGGTCCTCGACCCGGAGACGGTCGAGGCGGCGCTCACGCCCCGTACCCGGATCGTCGTCGTTACCGACCATCACAACCCGACCGGCGTCCGGGCCGACCGGGAGGCGCTGCGGGAGGTCGCCGCGCTCGCCCGCCGCCACGGTGCGCGCCTCCTCGTGGACGAGGTCTACCTCCAGGGCTCCGGCGCGCCGCCGTCCGCCTTCCACCTCGACCCGGGGAGGGTGGTCGTCACCGCCAGCCTCACCAAGGCGTACGGCCTGTCGGGCCTGCGTTGCGGCTGGGCGCTGGCGGAGCCGGATCTGGCGGAGCGGATGCGGCGGCTGGACGATCTCCACG
>CAZLLV010000565.1:0-6009 GCA_964560325.1 uncultured Thermoanaerobaculia bacterium
GATCGACCGCGCCCTCGGCCGCGCACCGGATCTGGCGGAGGACGACCGGGGGCCGGCCCGCCTCGCCCTGCTCGCCGCCCTCGCTCCGGAGCGGATCACGCCGGAGGATCTCCAGAGCGGCTCGGCGACGGACGTCGGGAGGCTCGAGGCGGTCGCCTGGAGCGCCTTCACCACCGCGCGCCGGGTAGGCACCTGGCTGCACGGTCCCGAGTGAGAACCGGCCCCGGACCGCGTGGTAGATTGCCCGCGTCCGCGGCTTCGTTCCACCCTCCCCCACGACCATGCGCGTCCGCTCGTTCGAAGAGCTCATGCTCCTGCCCGTGGAGCTGGCGGTGGGGCGTCATCTCGACGGCGTCACCTGGACGCGGGTGCGGTGGTTCCTCGGCGGGTATCTGTTCGCGGCGACGGTGGCGGCGATCGTCTTCGCCTCGACCAGCGCCGACTTCCGCCTCTGGATCGCGCTCGCCGACCTGGCGCTCCTCGCCGCCTTCTTCCTGCTGCGCAAGAGCCGCCCGGTCGAGGGCGCCTTCCGGCCGGTCGTCGCGGGGCTGCTGGCGGCGCAGTTCGTGACTACGATCCTGTGGAGCACCGAGGCGCCGCCGGTCCTGATCTTCGCCATCCTCCCCTTCCCCGTCGTCCTCCTGATGCTGCGGCTGCGGCCGGCCGAGTCGGCGTTCGTGGTGGCGACTCTGGTCGCCGGTACGGCGGGCTGGCACCTGGCGCACGGAACGACGGTCGCGCGCGCGGCGCTCCTCGGCCTGGCGGTGGCGGTGCCGGGGACGCTCGCGGCGGTCGGGGCGGGGCGCATCACGTTGCGCGAGCACAAGGAGTTCGCGGAGCGCTGGCATCGGGCGGTGGCGCGCGAGAAGGAGCGCCTGCGCCTGCGCGGCGAGCTCGCCGACGCTCGCAAGATCCAGCTCAGCATGCTGCCGGCCGGCGAGCCGCAGATCGACTGGCTGGAGCTCTCCGGCACGTGCCTGCCGGCGGCGGAGGTGGGGGGCGACTACTACGACTACATCCCGCTCGGCGACGACGCCTGGGCGGTGGTGGTCGCCGACGTGGCCGGACACGGGGTCGGCAGCGGACTGCTGATCGCCGGGCTGCGCAGCTCGCTCTACGTGCTCCAGGACGAGCTCCGCACGCCCGCCGCGGTGCTCGAGCGGCTGAACCAGATGATCCAGAACTCGGTCCGGGTGCGCACCTTCGTCACCCTGACCCTGGCGGTGGTCGAGCGCTCGCCGGGCCGGCTCCGGGTGGCGAGCGCCGGGCACCCTCCGACGCTCCTCCGGCGGGCCTCGGACGGCGCCGTGATCGAGGTCGGCCGGCCGGCGCCGCCGCTCGGCACCCGGCTGCCGACCCGCTACGAGGAGGAGACAATCGATCTCGCGGCCGGCGACCTGGTGCTCCTCTACACCGACGGGCTGGTCGAGGCCACCGACTTCCGGACCGACGCGTACGGCTTCGACCGGCTGGAGCGCGCCTTCGGTCGAGCCGGCGGCGGCGGACGGGGGGGCGGACCGGACTCCCGGCCCGGCCAGGCCCGCGCCGTCCGCACGCAGATCCTCGAGGACGTCTCCCACTTCAAGGGCGAGAACTACCAGGCGGACGATCTCTCCCTCGTCGTCGCCCGGTTCCACCCGCGGGGGCCGGAGACCGATCCGCCATCCGGCCCGGCGTGAGAGACCGCTTTACCGCCCGAACGCTCAGTCGATGTAGCCGACCGCGCGGAGCGCGCGTTCCGTCGCCGCCCGCTCCTCCTCCGAGATCCCCGCCTCCCCCGCTTCCTCGCGCGCCAGCCAGATACGGTGCTCCTCGTCGCGGAAGCGGGCGAGGGCGCGGAGCAGGTCGTCGCGCACCTCGGGCAGGTCGGCCGAGAGGTCGCGCCGCTCCCCCGGGTCGGCCACGTGGTCGTAGAGCTCGGTCCGCTCGCCCTCCCCTTCGCCGCCTCGATCGGCGAGCAGCCGATAGCGGCCGTGGATCACGCTGTCGCGCGCGGTGCGGTCGGGGCTCGCGACGTAGATCGCCCGGCGCGGGACGGTGCCGGAGCCGCGCAGGACCGGCGCGAGGCTCTCGCCGGCGAACGGACCGACCGCTTCGGCGAGACCGTCGAGGGCGAGCAGGTCGACCAGGGTCGGCACCACGTCGAGGAGCGAGACCGGCGCCTGGACGCGGCGGCCGGCCTCGATCCCGGGGCCGGCGAAGATCAGCGGCACGCGGACCAGCTCGCCGTAGAGCGAGACGCCGTGGAGGAAGTCGCCGTGCTCGCCGAACGCCTCGCCGTGGTCGGAGGTGAACGCGACGATCGTCGAGTCGGCGAGGCCGGAGCGGTCGAGCGCGTCGAGGACCAGGCCGATCCTCTCGTCGACGCTCTCGATCTCCAGGTCGTAGAGGTGGCGCAGGAAGGCGACCTCGTCGTTCGACAGGTCGGACGCGACCCGGCGGAGCTTGCGCTGGTTCTTCGCCGGCCGGTGCCGGTGCCCGAGGCCGGCGTACCAGGCGACCGGGTGCGGCAACCCGTCCGGGGCCGCTTCCGGCATCAGGCCGGGCGGCGGCTCGTACGGCGCGTGCGGGTCGTCGATCCAGTGGAGGGCGAGGAAGGGTGTGGCGTCCGCGGCCTCGCCGCTGCCGATCCGGCGGAAGAGGTCGACCAGCCAGAGCGGCCGGCGGTAGCGCCGGTCGCGGACCGGGGCGCCTTCCGCGCGCAGCGTCTGGGCGAGCTCGTTCAGAGCCTCGCCCTCGAGCGCGCCTGGCCGAAATCCCTGGAACGCGTTACCCCGCTTGGCCACCGGGTTCTCGACGTCGAGGCGGCTCTCGTAGCCGTGCTCGGCGAGCGCCTCGGCGAGCAGCACGTCGCCGTCCGGCACCCGGTAGAAGCGTGCCCCCTCCTCGAGCTCGGAGATCTCCGCCGCCCGCTTGAACCACCCGGGCGAGCGCCCGGTCAGGAGAGCGATCGACGAGGGCAATGTCCAGGGCGCGTTCGAGAAGGCGTTCTCGAACAGCACGCCCCGCTCGGCGAGGGCGCACAGGTTCGGCGTCCGCGCCGCCCCGCCGACGCACGACAGCGCGTCGGCCCGGAACGCATCCGAGACCAGGATGAGGACATTCGGCCGCTCCACCGCCCGCTCGCCGCAGCCGGCGGCGGAGAGGGCGAGAACGGAGAGGAGGGTCGAAACGAGGCGGGATCGAGCACGCACGACGGGGCGGACCTTAGCATCAGGACGACGCGGTCGAGGACCGGGTGCGGGGTACGTACGGGATCGGTACACTGTACGGACGAGGGGCCTGAAGGCCCGGTTTTGGGAGCCGTCCTGGGCTCGGATCTGTTTGAAGTCGATCGTTGGAAGGGCTGCCATCGGCGCCGTCGAGTTTCGGTCGGCTGATTCAGACGCTCGAGATCCGGATGGTTCGCTCCGTCACGACGGCGAAGTTACCCGCGAGTTGTTCGCCATACGCTTCGAGGACCCTTTCCAGTGCGGCGATCTTGCTCCGGGGCCTCTCGTCATCGAGTCTCAAAAGGAGCACGCCGGCGTGGAGGCGTCCTTCGCGAAACACCTTCTCGCCGAAGCCCTTGTCGTTGGTGACCAGGATTCGGTTCTCGCGCAGCGCACCTCGATGACTATGGAATCGTCAGCCCCGGGCCTCTGGTCGTAGACGGAGCTGACATCGTGACCCGCACGCTCGAGCCAGCGAGGAGCCGCGGGACCGGTGCACTCGTCCACCAGGAAGCGCACTCAGGCCGTCTGGAGGTGGAGGGGGGCGAACTCGGTGCTGGCGAGGGAGCGGCTGGCGAAGAGGAGGCAGGCGAGGAGGTCCTCGCGCTCCAGACCGGCGTACTCCTCCAGGATCTCCTCCACCGTGGCGCTATGGGCGAGGAGACCCAGGATGAAGTCCACCGTCAGGCGGGTGCCCCGAATGACAGGCTTCCCCACCATGACCTCAGCGTCCAGGGCGATCCGTTCGAGGAGTTGCTGGTCGGTCATCGTTCACCTCCCCCCGATTCTACAGAACCGGTGGCGGCCCCGGAGTCTCAGCCGGCGGTGATCGGGGCGGCGGGATCGCCGGCCTTCTCCTTCGCGGCGGTCACGAGGTCGAACGCTTCGCGGCGCATCTTGGCGCGCTGGGCGTCCTCTTCGGGGTAGTAGGGGCGGTAGCCGAGGCGGTTCTCGTCGAAGGTGTAGGGCTTCATCAGGTCGACCTTGCCGACCACCGACTGCTCGCGCGTGAAGTAGGCCATGTCGTAGTTGTTCGACATGATGATCGCCTCCTCCGGGCAGGCGTCGACGCAGTAGCCGCAGAAGACGCAGCGCAGCATGTCGATCTCGTAGACGACCGGGTACTTCTCGATGTTCTCGTCCGGATCCTCGCCGGCCTCGATGTGGATGCACTCGGCCGGGCAGGCGGTGGCGCACAGGAAGCAGGCGACGCAACGCACCGAGCCGTCCGGCCGGGTCGGCAGGATGTGGTGGCCGCGGTAGCGGTGCGAGTACTCCCGCCGCTCTTCGGGGTAGTTGATCGTGTACTCCGGGCCGCCGAAGAGGTTCTTGAAGAAGTGCTTGATGGTGACCATCATGCCGCCGAGCAGCGGCAGGTAGAGCCGCTCGGCGAGGCCCGGCCGGTACGGCGCGAGCTCGGTCGAGTAGTGCGCGGGCGGCGGCGGCGCCACCTCGTAGGTCGGGGTGATCGGGTGGGTCGGGGTCGTCGGGGTGGTCGGGGTGGTCGGGTCCATCGGCGTGGGTTCGTTCATCGTTCGAGCTCTCCCGCGATGACGTTCAGGCCCCCGAGCGACACGATCAGGTCGGAGACCGGACCGCCGTCGATGAGCTGCGAGAAGGTCGAGAAGAGGGGGAAGCAGGGCGGCCGGACCTTGATCCGGTACGGCTTGCCCGAGCCGTCGGAGAGGATGTAGTAGCCGAGCTCCCCGTTCGCCCCCTCGACCATGTCGTAGCGCTCGCCCGGCGGTACCTGGATGCCGTCCATGATCAGCTTGAAGTGGTAGATCATCGACTCCATCTGGTTGTAGGCGGCGTGCTTGGGCGGCAGCGCGACGTGCGGGTCGTCGACGATGTGCGGCCCTTCCGGCATGCCCCGGTCGAGGAGCTGGCGGATGATCGACAGCGACTGGTAGATCTCCAGCATGCGGATGCGGAAGCGGTCGTACACGTCGCCGCCGTGGAGCACCGGCACCTCCCAGTCGACCGTGTCGTACAGGTCGTACGGAGCCGCCTTGCGCACGTCGTAGCCGACGCCGGAGGCGCGTAGGCAGGGACCGGTCCAGCCCCAGTTGACCGCGTCCTCGGCGTTGATCGCCGCCACGCCGATCGCGCGCTTGTGCCAGATGGTGTTCTTCTCGACCAGCTTGTCCACGTCCTCGATGAAGGGCGGAATGATCTCGAGCAGCCGCTCGCAACGCTCCATGAAGTCGGGCGGCAGGTCCTGCGCGAGACCGCCGATGCGACCGTACGAGACCGTCAGGCGGGCGCCCGAGCAGGCTTCCAGCAGGCCGTAGATCTCCTCGCGCGGCTGGAAGAGGTACCAGAAGTTGGTCAGCGCGCCGGCGTCGACCAGCGTCGTGCCGTTGCAGACGCAGTGGTCCATGATGCGCGAGAACTCGGACAGGATCGTGCGCGCCCAGACCGCCTTCGGCGGCACCTCGACGCCGAGCATCTTTTCGACCGTGCGGCAGTAGCCGACGTTGTTGATGAACGACGAGCAGTAGTTCAGCCGGTCGGTGAACGGGATCACCTGGTTCCAGGTGTGGGTTTCGCACATCTTCTCGAAGCAGCGGTGGAGGTAGCCGATCTCCACCTCGGAGGCGACGATCGTCTCGCCGTCGAGCTCGGCGACCACCCGGAAGGTGCCGTGCCTCGCCGGGTGCGACGGGCCGATGTTGATCGTCATCCGCTCGAACATGTCGTCGGCGGTCGGCTCCGGTGCCGAGAGCTTCGGCCGGTAGATCTTGTCCTCGGTGAGGATCCAGCGCCGGGTGGCGTCGTAGTCCTTGCGCAGCGG
>CAZLLV010000566.1:0-6311 GCA_964560325.1 uncultured Thermoanaerobaculia bacterium
ACCGCGTCGGCGTGGGTGTGGTCGACGAAGCGGCCGGGGATCACGGCGTGGACCGGCGTCTCGATCGACGGGTGGGGATCGTCCGGGTCGAGCCGGCAGGCGCGGAGCGCGCGCAGGAGAGCGTGGTCGTCGGCGTCGTAGGGCTCGGCCGGCAGATCGAGGAGGCTCCGGGCGCGCGCCCGGTCGATCGCCACGTGGTCGGCGGGCGTGGCGCGGGCCAGGTCGCGACCGGAAGCCTTGACGAAGAGCGCCGGCCGCTCCTCCCCGAAGAGGTCGACGGCGGTGCCCTTGACCGAGGTGTTGCCCCCGCCGTGGAGGACGAGCGAGGTCTCGGCGCCGAGGAGCCGTGCGGAGTAGGCGCGGAGCGCCCGCAGCGGCGCGGAGGCATCGCCCGCCGGAGCGTGCTCGGCGACGAACCGTGCCGCCGCCCGGTTGGACCAGTCGCTCTTCACACCGCCTCGTGCCGCAGCTCCTCGTACAGCTCGTGCGCCGATTCCGGGGAGGCGCCGTCGTGGACCACGGCGCGCACCGCGCGGATCATCGCGGCCGGGCTCTCGGCCTGGAAGATGTTGCGCCCCATGTCGACCCCCGAAGCACCCTCCTGGACCGCCCGCCACGCCATCTCCAGCGCGTCCCTCTCCGGCTGCTTCTTGCCGCCGGCGATGACGATCGGCACCGGGCAGGCGGCGGCCACCGTCTCGAAGCCCTCGTCCACGAAGTAGGTCTTGACGTAGGTCGCGCCGAGCTCGGCGCACATGCGCGTGGCGAGGCGCATGTAGCGGGCGTCGCGGGTCAGCTCGCGGCCGACCGCGGTCACCGCCAGCGTGGCGATGCCGGCGCGGTTGCCCTGGTCGACGAGCCGGGTCATGTTGTGGACCGTCTTCCGCTCGTTGGCGCCGCCGATGAACACCTGCACCGCCATCGCCGCCGCGTTGAGCCGCACCGCCTCGTCGATCGAGAGCGCGATCTCTTCGTCCGACAGGTCGTCCGACAGGATGCTCGGTCCGCCGCTCGCGCGCACCACGATGCCGCCCCGGTAGGTGGGCGGGATGGTGGTGCGCAAGATCCCCCGCGTGCACATCAGCGTGTCCGCCCACGGGATGAGCGGCACGATGTCGAGGTCGATCCGCTCGAGCCCGCTGGTCGGTCCCTGGAAGTAGCCGTGGTCGAAGGCGAGCATCACCGTGCGCCCGCTCCGCGGGTCGAAGATGCTCGCGAGCCGGTTCTTCATCCCCCAGTCGAGCTCGTTCGAGCCCTTGAGGAAGAACGTCTCGGAACGCTGCGGCTCGCTCGCCCGAAAGTCCTTCGAAGGTCTCCCCTGATCCGCCTCGGCCATGGTGCTCCTCTCCTCGATGTCGGTGCCCGGGGAGATTACCGCAGGCGCGCGTCGAAGCCTGTCAAGCCGCGTCGTAGGCGCGGCGGAGCCAGGCGACGACCTGGTCGTCGACATCGTCCAGCGACTCCAGGCGCACCCGGTGGCTGCACATCGTGCCGAAGGGGCCGGACGGCTCGAGGCGGCCCTCGGGCGGCACGCCCTTGAGCTGCATGCCGAGGTCGACCCGGGTCTTCGTGCTCGGCTGGGCCAGGGCGAACTGCTTGCTCCGGCGGAAGCTCACGCTGGTCTTCTTCGGGGCGATCTCGACATCGGAGCCGAAGCCCTTCACCGCCGCCACCACCTTCTCGTAGATCGGCCGCAGGCCGGCCTTGGCGCCGGAGTACTGTGCGTCCACCAGCTCGTCGCCGCTCTCCTCGCCGTAGCCGCGGGCGAAGTGCGCCACCAGGTTGGCGTAGCCGTGGGTCAGGTCGTGCTCGGACTTCAGGTGCGCGACGATCTGGCCGTGCTTTTCGAGACCCGCCCCGCGGGCCGTCGCCAGCCACTCGTCGAAGCTCTTCCCCGTCTTCTCCTCCAGGTTACGGATCTGCGCCGCGGTCGCGTCGTCCACCTCTCGGGCCATCGTTCGCCTCCTCTGGGTCGTCGATCGGTTCTTCGAGCCGGGCCGTCCGGGCTCTCCACTCCCTCGGTACCCGCCGGCGCGGGCACCTTCGAGCCCCGGAGCCACGCGATCAGATCACGATCTTCCGTTCGACCCGCTCCAGGCAGCGGCGGTCGTCGCAGGGCTGGTAGGTGAGGACGAGGGTTCCGGTGCCGCGGAGGCGGCCGGCGACGGCGACGCCGCCGGTGTAGGCGCCGGCCTCGCCCAGGCCCTGGCCGAGCGGGGAGGTGACGTCGAGGAGCTCCAGGTCGCCCTCGCCTTCCAGCACCCCGAGCCGCGTCGGGACGGTCGTCTCCGCCGCCGCGTCGTGGGCGTAGAGGTGCCAGCCGTCGGCGATCCGGAGGTGGAGGTGGAAATCGCGGGTGCCGTCGTCCTTCGGCCGGCCGAGCTCCAGGTGGTGCGCGACGACCTCCTCGGCCTCGGAGGGCGCCGGCTCGGCGGCGGCCTCGCCCGCCGTCTCCCCCGCCGAGAGGTCTCCACCGTGGAAGCGCAGGTTGGCGACCGTCAGCGTGCGCGCCGCCTCGGGCACCCGCTCGATCATCGGGCCGAAAGCGGCGAGCGCCCGCTCGGCCCGCTCGCGGTACTCGGCCTCGCCGGTGACCTCGTGCAGGTCGAGCAGGTTGAGGATCGCGACGCCGTTCGCCGCCGGCGTCGCGCCGTCGAAGACCTCCTGGCTGCGCACGATCAGGTCGGCGCTCTCGGCGGCGTTCCACCAGCCGCCGTTCGGGTGCGCCAGGCGCTCCTCCTGCTCCTCGGTGAGCTCGCGGGCGGCGGCGAGCCACCGGCCCTCCCCCGTCACCTCGTGGAGGGCGAGGAGGCCGCGCACCAGGAAGGCGTAGTCGGAGAGGTAGGCCGCGATCCTTCCTTCGCCGTGGCGCACCGCGTGGAGCAGCACCCCGCGCCCCGACTCGGAAGGCGGCCGCATCGTCGCGAGCACCGCGTCCGCCGCCCGCGCCGCCCGCTCGACGGTCGCGTCGTCCCCCAGCGCCCGGCCGGCGAACGCCACTCCGCGGATCGCCATGCCGTTCCAGTCGGCGAGCACCTTGTCGTCGGTCGCCGGCCGCTCGCGCTCCGAACGCGCCGCGAACAGCCGCTCGCGCAGCGGCGCGATCTCGGCCACCAGGTCCTCGGCCGACCCGCGCCGCCGATTCGCCTGCTCGGCGAGCGGCTCCGGCAGGTGGAGGACGTGCTCGGTGCCCTCGAAGCTCGGCGGCCCGCCGAAGCCGTAGATCGGCGCCAGGAACTGGAAGTCCTCCTCCCCCAGCACCTCTCGCAGCTCGTCGCCGGTCCAGACGTAGAAGGCGCCCTCGCGGCCGTCGGTCTCGGCGTCGATCGCGCTCCAGAACGAGCCGTCTTCGGCCGTCATCTCGCGCGCCAGGAGCTCGACCGTCTCCCGCGCGATCCTCGCCGCCTCCGGGTCGCCGGTCCGCTCGTGCTCCCGGGCGTAGAGCTCGAGCAGCAGACCGTTGTCGTAGAGCATCTTCTCGAAGTGGGGCACCCGCCAGCGGGCGTCGGTCGAGTAGCGGTGGAAGCCGCCGCCGAGCTGGTCGTAGATGCCGCCGCACGCCATCGCGCCGAGGGTTCCGGTGAGCATCGCCTCGGCCTCCGGGGCCTCCTCGCGCCCCACCAGCTCGCGCAGCAGGAAGAGGTTCGCCGGCGTGGGGAACTTCGGCGCGCCGCCGAAGCCGCCCTGCACCGGGTCGTGCTGGCGCTCGAGCGACCGGTAGGCACGCAGCACCGCTCCCGCCGGCGCCGGCCGGTCGCCCGGAGCGAAGCGCTCTTCGAGCACCCGGCGCATCGCCTGCGCCACCTCGTCGGCCTGCATGTGCACGTCCTGGCGCCGGTTCTGCCAGGCGTCGGCGAGGCTCGCGAGCACGGTGCGGAAGCCGGGGCGGCCGTGGGCGTCCTGCGGCGGGAAGTAGGTGCCGGCGTAGAACGGCTCGAGCTCGGGGGTGAGGAAGACCGAGTTCGGCCAGCCGCCCTGACCGGCGAGGATCTGGGTCGCCGTCATGTAGATCTCGTCGACGTCCGGCCGCTCCTCGCGGTCGACCTTCACGTTGACGAACAGCTCGTTCATCATCTCCGCCGTCGTCGCGTCGGAGAACGACTCCCGCTCCATGACGTGGCACCAGTAGCAGGTCGAGTAGCCGACCGAGAGGAAGATCGGCTTCCCCTCCCGCCTTGCCCGACCGATCGCCTCCTCGCCCCAGGGGTACCAATCGACCGGGTTGTGGGCATGGAGGAGCAGGTAGGGGCTCGACTCCTCGGCGAGGCGGTTGGTGCGGTCGGCGCGGTTGGTTCGATCGCTCATCCCCTCCAGTGTAGCGGTTGGCGATACGATCCCCGCCATGACCCGCACGACCGCCCTCCCCGCCCTCGCCACCGCCCTCCTCCTCGCCCTCGTCCCCGGCGCGGACGCCTCCTCCCAGGAGCCCGCGACACCCGCCGACGCCGCCCAAGGCCCCGGGCACGCCGGGGACTCGACGATCCCCGACCCGGCGCAGGTGCTGGCCGACCGGGTGGAGGCGGCGCTCGGGGGGCGCGAGGCCTGGGAGAAGACCCGTTTCCTGTCGTTCGGCTTCGCCGAGCGTCGCATGCACTGGTGGGACCGCTACACGGGGCGCCACCGGCTGGAGGGGAGCGACCGGGAGGGGCGGAAGTACCTGGTGCTCCACGACGTGGACGACCGGGGCCGATCGGATGTGGGCGCCCGCGCGTGGCTCGACGGCAAGGCGGCCGAGGGCGACGCGCTCGCCGAGCTGGTGGAGAACGCCTACGCCGCCTGGATCAACGACACCTACCGGCTGCTCGCGCCGTACAAGCTCCGCGACCCGGGGGTGACGCTGTCGCACGCCGGCACCGAGACGATCGACGGCGTCGAGTACGAGAAGCTCGCGCTCTCGTTCGCGGGCGTGGGCCTCACCCCCGGCGACCGCTACTGGCTGTACGTCCACCCGGAGACGAGCCGGGTCGACCGCTGGGCCTACGTCCTCGAAGGCCCGGCCAATGAGGACGGGGCGCCGCCGCCGACCGCCTGGGAGTGGCGCGGCTGGCAGCAGATGGGGACGGGGATCCGGCTCGCGCCGGAGCGGGTGCAGGTCGGGGGAGAGAGCTCGGGGCGGCAGCTCTCCCTGGCGCCGGTCTCGACGCCGGCCGAGCTGCCGGACGCGGCGTTCGAATCGCCGGAGTGGACCCCTTGAGCACAGGCACCCTGGAGGCGATCTTCCGCAAGCGGGTCCGGCGCGGGCCGATGGACCCGCTCGAGGCGGGTGAGCTGGCCCCCGGCGACGGCCTGGTGGGAAACGCCGACCTGCGGACGAAGCGGCAGGTGACGCTGATCGAGGCGGAGCTCTGGGAGCGGGTGCGCGAGGAGCTGGGCGAGCCCGACCTCGACCCACGGCTGCGGCGCGCCAACCTGCTGGTGCGCGGCATCGGGCTCGCCGAGAGCCGGGGCCAGGTGCTCGAGGTCGGCCCGGCGCGGCTCCTGATCCACGGCGAGACCCGGCCGTGCAAGCTGATGGAGGACGCCCACCCCGGCCTCCAGGCCGCGCTCGACCCGGAGTGGCGCGGCGGCGTCTACGCCGAGGTGCTCGAAGGCGGCCCGATCCGGGTCGGCGACCGGGTCGCCTGGGAGCCGACTGCCGAGGGGTAGGCGTCACTTCGAAGCCGATTCACCCTCCAGAGCGATCTACTTCCAGGGCTTCTCCCCCCGCCGCTCGCGCGCCTTCTTCCTGCCGCTCATCGCCCAGGAGCAGATCGGGCAGGCGTCGAAGTCGTGGCGCAGCGACGGGCAGTGCTCGCGGCCGAAGTAGATGATCTGGAGGTGGAGAGTGTGCCAGCTCTCCTCCGGGAAGGCCCTCTTCAGGTCGCGCTCGGTCCGCTCGACGTTCGATCCGTTCGACAGGCCCCAGCGCCAGGCCAGCCGGTGGATGTGGGTGTCGACCGGGAACGCCGGCTCGCCGAACGCCTGGGCCATCACGACGCTCGCCGTCTTGTGCCCCACGCCGGCCAGCGACTCGAGGAACTCCCAGTCGGCCAGCACCTCACCGCCGCGGTCGACGATCTGGTTCGCCATCAACCACAGGTTCTTGGCCTTGGTCGGTGCCAGGCCGATCTCGCGGATGATGCCGTGGATCGTGTCGGGGTCGAGCATCGCCATCTGCTCGGGTGTACGGGCCACCGCGAACAAGCGCGGAGTGACCTCATTGACCTTCTTGTCGGTGGTCTGCGCCGACAAGGCCACCGCGACCAGCAGGGTGTAGGCGTCGATGTGATCGAGCGGGATCGGCGGCTCGGGATACAACTCGTCGAGGATCT
>CAZLLV010000567.1:0-6929 GCA_964560325.1 uncultured Thermoanaerobaculia bacterium
GACAGGTGCGACTCCGCCGTCGCCGCCGCGATCTGCGGATCGCCCCACGGATCGAGGTACTGCGCGAGCGTCGAGACGATCGACCCCCGTTCCCGGGGCGGCGTCGCCCGAAACTTGCGGGCCAGCAGCATCACCTCCGGATGGGTCGCCGTCGGCTCACCGGTCACCGGATCGAGCCAGCCCTGATGACCGCCCGGGTCGTGCTCGTACCCCGCCAGCTCGTCGAACAGCTCGTCGTGGTCCGTGTACGCCGACAGCGTCGCCCGCAGCACCGCCATCGTCGCCCGCCGCCCCCGCGCCCACCGGACGTGAAGCGCCAGCGCCGTCCAGAGCGACCGCGCCGCGAGCGTCCAGTGCACCTCGCCCCCGGCGGGTGCCACGACCAGGTTGCGGGCGAAGAGCGATGCCACCGCCACGTCCCCCGGCCCCCGCGGGATCTCGAGCAACGGATTCCACGCCGGCACCGCCGCATCCGCCGGCGCGAACCGCAGACACTCATGCCCCAGCTCCCGCCGCCGCCAGTCCGCCGTCGCCTCCCACAGCTCCCCCTTCGGATCGAGCACCCAGGCCGAAGACCGCATCCGCAGCAGCGTCGGGATCACCAGCGCCGTCGTCTTGCCCACCCCCGGCGGCGCAAACACCAGCACGTGGTGATCCGAAGCGTCCGTCAACGGCCGCCGGTGCTCCGGATCGACGTGCCCGAGATGGAGGCCCTCGTCCGCCGGCCCGAGCAGCCCCGCCGCCCGCGCGTCCCCCTCCGTCGCCCACCGCGCCGACCCGTGCGCCACCGTCGCCACCTCCGCCCGCGCCCGCCGCAGCCACGCCGCCGGCCCCGCCGCCAGCACACACGAGACGGCGAGCGCGTGGAGCGCACTGGGCACGAGCAGCCGCAAAGCCCCCACCCCCGCGTACACCCCGTGCACCCGAAACCCGACCCACGGCGAGATCACCGGCACCCGCTCCGGCAGCAGCCACCAGCCGAGCGCGGCCACCACCACCGGCAACGACCGCATCGTCCACCGCCCGCGCCGCACCCGGCGCGAGAGGTTCGACACCGTCGCCAAACCGAGGAGCACCGGCCCCACAGGGACCGAAGGACAGAGCGCGAGAAGGGGAGGAGGGGAGAACCGCCAGGCGACCAGGTAGCCGTACAGCGGCACCGACAACCCTACGATCCCGAGCACGAAGACGAGCGCCCCGAGGTCCGCCCCGGGCCGCTCCTGGTACTCGGTCACGAGGCCGGCAGGTGAACGGCGTTCACCTGGAGGAGGGAGACGCAGACGAACGGGGGGAGGGAAGGGAAGAGAGCGGCTCCTCGAGCACCAGAGGTACGGCGTGAGCCCGAATCGCCGAAGCCGGCAGCGGCCCCCAGTAGCGGCCGTCCCACGACCGCTCGGTGAACGTGCTCACGGCGAGAAACATCCCCGGCTGCAGCACCGCCGGACCCCGCCACCGGACCGTGAGCGAACGCCCCTCGCGATCCACGGCGAGCGGAGCGCTCCGGGGAACGAGCTCCCCGTTCACCCGTACGCCCTCCGGACCGATCGAGACGAGATCCCCACCGACGGCCACGACCGGCTTCAACACCGCCGCCGCACCGCCGGGACAGGTCCCGAGCCCGAGGTATCCACGAGCCCGCCCGAGCTCCGCGAGCTCCGGCGGCAGACAGAGAAGTACGAGGCGAGGCCGCGGCTGCCCTGGTGGCCGTAGGAGGAGGAAGATCCCACGAGGCATGGAGCTCGAGACCAGGTTGATGCAGAGAAACCACTTCAGGAGCCATCCCGCCACCCGGGCAGCCGCGGTGAGGAGGTAGGCAGAACGAGGCGAGGGTGAATCGCCTGCGAGGCGGTTGGGGTCTCGAATCTCCACGTGGCACATCTCCTGACGGCCGAGACGGTATGTGAAGAATTCGGCACGGCCAAAGATCGGTGGAGAACCCGCCGATCCTTCCCTGAAAATCTCACCGCCCCCGGCCCCCCTCGCGCTCCGTCGCCCGCCGGAGATCCCGATGCACCCCCCGCAGCACCCGCACCACTGTCAGCGCCGGCCCCAAACCCGGAGCCGCCCCGGCCAGCAGCGACCGCACCCCCGCCCCGAGGAGCGGCCGCGCCATCGCCACCAGAACCCGCCGCCCCTCCCGCCGCACCCGCTGCGGGCTCCGCAGCCACGCCTGCTCCCGCAACCGCACCAGCCGTCGAGCCGCCGACCGCGCCGGCGCCGCCGACCGCCGCAGCTCCCTCGCGAGCCCCCGATACCTCCGCGCCTCCTCCAACCCTCGCTCGAACCGATCCCGCCGCCGGAGCGACCGCCCAGCCCGGCCGCGCCTCACCACCGACCGCACCGTCCGCTCCAGCTCACCGTCCGGCACCGACCGCAGCCGGTCGAGCGCCTCCTCGACGCCCCGCACCGCCCGCCGGCCCTGGCCGTCCCGCCCTCCCAACAGACCCCGCAGCCGCCCCTCGACCCGCCGGTACTCCTCGTACAGCCCCTCGTACCGCTCCACCCG
Organism: uncultured Thermoanaerobaculia bacterium; assembly: GCA_964560325.1. Taxonomy (GTDB): domain Bacteria; phylum Acidobacteriota; class Thermoanaerobaculia; order Multivoradales; family DATKCC01; genus CAZLLV01. Next base: position 2,507 of record CAZLLV010000567.1, read on the forward strand.
ACGTTCCGACGCTTCGATCACCCCCGACAACCGCCGCCACCGCGCCGCGTCAGCCTCCCGACCCTCCCCAGCCGCCACCCGCCGCGCCGCCGCCATCAGCTCCCGCCGCGACCGCTCCCACTCCCGAAACGAGCCCAGCCGCTTCTCGAGCCGTCGGAACCCCACCTCCGGCTCCAACCGACCGACCGCCGTCCGGTGGTACCCGTCCGTCACCACCAGCCGCCCCCCGTCCCCGCGCGCCACCCACGCCCCGTAGAGCCGCAACCGCGACTCCACCTCCGCCCACGACCCCGCCCGCTCGAGCGCCGGCCGCAGGTACCGCCGCGCGAACCGCCCCCAGTCCTCCGCCCGCTCCCGGGCCCCGAGCCGCGCCTCCACCCGCGCCCGCCGGCGCGCCGAGAGCCCCACACCCGCGACCGACGGAGCGAGCGGCCCGGAGAGCCGCCGCACCGCGCCCCACCCGAGACTCCGCCCCGTCCGCCGCAACGTCCCCAGCGCCGCCCGCGCCCGCGGATCGTCCGGCCCCCGCGCCACGTACTTCGGATACACCTCCGCCGCCGCCTCGAACGCCTTCCGGTCCTTCCGCCACTCCCCGAACGTCTGCCCGAACCGCGCCTCCAGCCGTCCACGAGAGAAATCCCGATCCAACCGAGACGCCTTCACCAACACCTCGCCATCCGACACCACCAGCCCCCGACCCCGGGCGACCAGGTGAACGCCGTTCACCTGCAAACGCGCCGCGAGATCGCTCCACGACTCCGCCTCCCGGAACGCCCCCGAAAGCTCCCGCCGCCACGCCACCACCTGCGGCTCCGACGCCCGCTGACGCACCACCGCCTGCTCCCCGACCGAAAGCGGAGGAGCCGAGCGCCGATCGACCTCGTCCCGCTCCGCCCCCGCCAGCCGCCCCGGCACCACCCGCAGCCCCCAGTCCCGCTCGACCCCCCGCAAGATCCCCTCGAGCCGCGTCTTCGATCGCCACGCCGACCATGCCTTGCCCGTCACCGGATGGACGCGATTGACCGCCAGGTGGAGATGCGGATGATCCGTGTCCCGGTGCAGAGCCACCAGCACCTGGTGCTCCCCCAGACCCAGCTCCCCCAGCACCCGGTCCGCCAGCCGCTTCCAGTCCCCGTCCCCGAGCTCGTCCCCCGGCGCCGGCGACAGCACCACGTGGAAGACCGGCTTGCCCACCCGCGGGTTCTCCGAAGCCGTCGCCTCCATCTCCACCCACGCCCGCTCCGCATCCCGGCTCGCCAGGTTCCGCAGCTCGACCCACTCCGGCGTCTTCGCCCGCGTCGCCGCCGACCCGTGGAGCAAGTAGTGCGTCAGCCCCCGAAACGACCCCCCGGTCCGGATCTCCCCGATCACCCCGCCACCCGACCACGACCCCACCCACCCCACCAACCACCGAACCCCTACCCGCCCGCAAACGTCCCCACGATCCGGTCCGCCAGCTCCCGCAGCTCCTCGTGCACCCGGTCCAGCTCGAACGCCATCTCCTCGTCGCCAGACTCCAGAGCCACCCGCCGGAGCTGGCGGAGGTTGTTGGCGATCCGCGCCACCTCCGCCAGAGCCGCCCGATCCGCCTGCCGCCGCCGCGCCCGAACCACCCGCCTCAGCCCCACTTCCCGCACGTACGCCGACACCGGCAACCCCACCAGGGCCGCCTTCCGGTCGAGCGCAGCCCGCTCAGCCAGAGACAGACGCACGTTCACCCGCAGCGTGCGACGGGTCGGAGGTGGAGGAGGGGAGAGGGGCATCAGGCGGCCGCTACGACCATGGAAGCAGGCCCGGCCCAGAATACGAAGCCGAAGCCGCCCTCAGTGAAGTCGCCGCGTGCCCGGCTATTCAGGAAGACCCGCAGCCAGCTCCCGCACCGTCGACCGAAGCTCCGCCAGCAGCTCGCGCAGCTCCGGCACCCCGACCAGACGGCGGGTGGTGTTCGAAGCGTGAGCGAAGCCGTTCAGCCGCACGCCGAGCCGAACCAGCTCCTCGACATCGGCCTCAGCCAGCCGGGGGCCTGACGAGCGCACGCGATGCCGGAGCGCCACCCGCCGCAGATAGGGAGACAGCGCCAGCCCGGCCACACGAGCACGTCCAGCGAGTCGAGCACGCTCACCCGGAGTGAGGCGTAGGGTCAGGATCGAGCAGCGGGGAAGCCGAGAGAGCGGCATGGCGGGGCTCCCAGAGTGGGGAAGGCCGCGAGAAGGCGGCCCTGAGGATAGCGGGCGAGAGGGACGCGGAGGAGCCGCGGCCGGAAGGAGAAGGCATCCGCGGGAGAAGCATCGTTGAGACGCTAACAACGGCTCAGGCAGTGAGCCAAAGACTGCGCGAGGCGGGAGTGTTCGTAATGCGATCTATCACAGGCGGTAAAGTATCGACGTTCAGCGTGAGGCGCTGCGCCTTGAGCGGCGAGTTTGTCCTACAAGGGAGGCTGGATGTCGATAGACAGCGCCGGATAACAGCGGGCCGCTGGCACTCAGGATCAGGGAGGTAGCGAGAGTTTCCGACACAAGGAGGTCGTATAGCCAGGGAGTCGAATCCTCAGAGCGAGAGCGGTGCGCCTAGCGGAGCACGGCAAACGGTTCAGAACCCCCTCCATTGCGGCAAGGTCTTCCAAGATTTGTTGACACAAGCAGTTTTGTGGTATCGTGTTTTAAGGACAGAACTACCTACAGAATGCCCCGAGCGGTCGCACGCCGCCCTGCGGGCGCGAGGAGGTTGCCGTGTCGCAGACCCTTCCGGCCGGACCGTACGAGACGCTCAATGTCTCCGGAGTCGGCCCAACTCCCTGGTACGTTCTGCCCTTCGACAAGCGTGGGCGCTCTCGCGGCCCTCGAACTACCCGGCACCTTCTTGATGCTCTCGCCGGGGGTGATTTCACGGATGTCTTCCTCTTCTCGCACGGCTGGAACAATGACTGGCTGGTTGCAACCGATCGCTACCGAAGCTTCTTTCGAGGTTTCATGCGCCAGCGCGAGGAGCACGCCTTGCCGCGGCCAGAGCCGTACAGGCCGCTCCTGATCGGGATCTTCTGGCCGTCGACAGCTCTTGTTTTTGGCGAGGAACGAGGACCCGGTTTTGCGGCGGCCGTCGCCGGCGGTGCGGCGGAGCAGGACATAGAGGTCGGCGAGGCGCTCTCCGAAGCCGAGGAGGTTGCCAGCGTGCTCACCGAACGCGGCGCCGATGATAGAGAGATCGCGGAGTTCTACTCCCTCGCTCAGAAGAAGGCGTTGACGGTCGACGAGGCCAAGCATCTCGCCGATCTCCTGGCTCCTCTTTACACAAGGGCCGAGGACCCAGAAGCGGTTGAGGAGCCCGAGATGCCGGACGCCGACGACCTCGTTGCCTTGGCACGAGATGTTGGAAAGGCCACCGGTGACGGCGGCCCGCCCGTCGGCGGCGGGTTCGCCGAGGCGCCGGTGGGTGCTCCGGAGGCGGCCGGGGTCGGGAGCCTCGACCCCCGAAACCTAATCAGGCCCTTCACGGTCTGGAAGATGAAGGATCGCGCCGGCGTGGTCGGCACTCGGGGAGTGGGGCCGGCGCTTCGGGACGCTATGATGGCTGGCTCCGGCGCACGCTTTCATATGATCGGCCACTCCTACGGCGGTCGGGTAGTTCTCTCGGCCCTGGCAAGCGGCGAGCCCCCCCGGCAGGTCGACACGGTGCTGCTGCTCCAACCTGCGGTCAACCTCTGGTGCTTCGCCGATAATGTTGCAGGCAAGGGGTTCCCTGGCGGCTACCACCGCGTGCCTGAGCGTTGCCGCTTGCCGATCGCGACCACCTTCAGCCGCCATGACAGGCCGCTACGCAAGCTCTTTCACCTTGCAGTGCGGCGCGAACGCGACCTCGGCGAGGTCAAGATCGCCGCGGCTGGCGATTCGGCGCCGAGTCGCTTCGCCGCTCTCGGCGGCTACGGCCCGGCGGGGCACGCCGCGGCGGTAGCCGACATCCAAGATCCGACCTCGCGTTACCCCGAGTTCGCCCCCGGCTCGGTAAACGAGATCGTCGCAGTACGCAGCGACCGCACGATCTCCAGTCATGGCGACGTCAGTAACTCCTCCACGTGGTGGCTGATGCACGAGCTACTCGCGCGGGCAGCGGGTTTGTGAGCGGGAACGGACCGTGGCGAAGGAACCCGAGCGCACCACGTTCCGAGTGAGCCTAGATCCGGCTAGGCCGGAACTTGTCCGGATGAGGCTCGACCATCCGCAGCAGGGGCGCGTACTTGACACCGCGGTCCCAGGCTTCGAACTCGGACTGCCAGCTACGCTGAGCCAGGTTAAAGCTTACGGAGAACTCGTCGTCCGGTGGCCTGAGGCGGTCCGTCTGGAGGCTGAGGCGGCGGTCCAGAGTTGTCGGCTCGCACCCCGCGAGCCGCTCTGGATCGAGCTGGGTCGGCCGGCGGGCCTCCTCCCGG
>CAZLLV010000568.1:0-2857 GCA_964560325.1 uncultured Thermoanaerobaculia bacterium
CTCCGTAGGAGCGGGCCAGCCGCTGCACGGTCGTGCGGTCGAAGAGCTCCACCGCGTACTCCAGGAACCCGGCCAGCCCGCTGCCGCGGGGGTCGCGGACCAGGGCGAGGTAGAGGTCGAACTTGGCGCTCCCCCGGGGAACGCCGGCGGGCGCCGGGCTCTCGATCGCGTCCTCGCGCGCGGCCGGGACCGGACCGGGCTCGCCGTGAGCGCGCCCCTCCGCGCGCGGCGGTGCGAAGAGCTGGAAGCAGACCTGGAAGAGCGGGTTGCGCGACGGGTTCCGGTCGGGCTGGAGCTCGTCGACCAGTCTCTCGAACGGCAGCTCCTGGTGCTCGAAGGCCCCGAGCGCGGTCTCGCGTACCTGCCCGAGCAGATCGCCGAACGTGGCCGCCGGCTCCGGGTCCACCCGCAGGACCAGCATGTTGACGAAGAACCCGACGAGCGGCTCGAGCTCCGGCTGCGTCCGGTTGGCGACCGGCGAACCCACCGCCAGGTCGCTCTGCCGGGCGATCCGTGCCAGCAGCAGGGCGAAGGCGGCGAGGCAGGTCATGAAGGGCGTGGCGCCGTGATCGCGGCCGATCCGGGCCACCCCTTCGGCGAGCGCGGCCGGCAGCGCGACCGGTACCGAGCTGCCCCGGTCGCTCGCCACCGGCGGCCGCGGCCGATCGGTCGGAAGCGCCAGGTCCGGCACGCCGGCGAGGCGGGACCGCCACCACTCGACCTCGGCCGCGAGCCGGTCGCCGGTGAGCCGACGGCGCTGCCAGTGGGCGAAGTCCGCGTACTGCACCGGCAGGTCGGGCAGGCGCGGCGTGCGGCCTTCGAGCCGCGCCCGGTAGAGCTCTTCGACGTCCCGCCGCAGGATCGCGAGCGACCACCCGTCCACCACCACGTGGTGCACGGCGATCGCCAGCAGGTGATCCTCGGCTCCGATGCGCACGAGCAGGGGCCGGAAGAGGCTGCCGCTCCCGAGGTCGAAGGGCCGCTCCCGCCAGGCTCCGGCGATCGCGGCCGCCGCACCACGTCGTCCGCCGGCGGGGCCGGCGAGTCCGGAGAGGTCGACCACCGGCAGCCGCGGCGGTGGCGGCGGCGCGATCACCTGGATCGGCCGGCCGTCGATCTCCGGAAAGCGGGTGCGCAGCACCTCGTGGCGCGCCTGCGCGCCGGCCAGCGCCGAAGCGAGGACGGCCGGCTCGACGGCCGCCAGCGAGAGGCGCAGGAGCTCGTTGTAGAAGGGGCTCTCGGGGTGGAGCCGGTGGAGGAACCAGAGGCGTTCCTGGGCGAAGGAGAGGGGGAGGCTGCGGTCGCGGGAGACGGGGGCGACCGGGGTCTCGGCACCCGGACCTCCGGCGGCGTCGCGCTCCAGGCGTGCGGCGAGGCCGGCGACGGTGGGCTCCTCGAACAGGGTGCGCAGCGCCACCGCGGTGCCGAACGCCTCGCCCAGGCGGGCGACCGCCTGGGTGGCGAGGAGGGAGTGACCGCCGAGGGCGAAGAAGTCGTCCTCGGGTCCCGGGCGGCCGGTGCCGAGCAGCTCGGCGAAGACCCGGGCGACGGTCTCCTCGGCCTCCGTGCGCGGCGCCCCCGCGCCGGCCGGCGCGCTGCCGCGCGGCTCGGGCGCGGGCAGCGCGCGGCGGTCGATCTTGCCGGTGCGGGTGAGCGGCAGCTCCTGGAGCAGGACGAAGGCCGAGGGCACCATCGGCTCCGGCAGCCGCTCGGCGAGGAAGCTCCTCAGGCGGGGGACCAGCCGCCGCGCGAAGGCGCCGGCGAGCGGATCGTTGGCCCACGCTTCCGGCGGCGCCGGCTCCAGCGGGAAGGCGATCGGCCCCGCCGCCCCGGGCACCAGCACCACGTCCCAGCGGGTCTGGGAGGCCCGTCCCCAGCCGGCCCGCAGCCGGTAGCCGTGGCGCTCGGCGCAGGCGGCGAGGCGCTCGAGCAGGTCGTCCTCGTCGCCGTCGAGGCCGGCCGCGACCCCGTCGCCGTAGAGGCCGGTCAATCGCTGGCGAAGGTCCGCGGCCGGCTCGTCGCCGCCCCCCTCTCCGGCCTCGCCGCGGCGGATCGCCGCCAGCGCCTCGGCCGCGGCCACGGCGCCCGCGATCCGGGGGACCGGGACCCGCGCGATCGCGACGATGTTTTCCGATCCGGCCCGGCTGGCCGCATCGGCCAGCAAGCTCTCCAGGCGTTCGACCGACAGGCCCTCCTCGTCCCAGTCGAGCCAGCGCTCCGGCACGAGCGGCGGCGGGGTCTCCGGGCCACGGCGGGTGAGCACCGCGGCGTAGCGGAAGCGGGTCAGCTCGTTGTCCGCCCGGCCCCGCTTGGGCCAGATCTCGACGTGCGCGAGCTCGGGCAGAGGCTCGGCGAGGCCGGCGAAGAACCCCGGGGCGACGGCGAGCTCGGTCTCCTCGAGGAGCGAGCGCTGGGCCCGGAAGGCGACCTCCGCGGCCGTCGCGCCCGCCTCGGCGCGCGCCAGCTCGACCGAAGCGTGGAACGCCTCGAGCAGCGGCCGGCTGCGCACGTCGCCGACGAAGACCGCGCCTCCCGACCGCAGCGCCCGCAGCGCGCCGGCGAGCACCCGGCGAAGGTAGGCCGCGCCCGGGAAGTACTGCACGACCGAGTTGAGGATCACCAGGTCGAAGCCGTCCTCGGGGCGCTCGGGCACGAGCCCGGAGAGGTCGTCGGCCGGGCGGTGGAGGAGCTCGAGCCCCGAGAGCGGTTGCGGGAGCGCCGCCTCCTGGCGACGGATCGCCGCCAGCGCCTCGGCCGAGAGGTCGGTCGCGACGTAGCGCTCGGCTTCGGGCGCCAGCCGGAAGAGCAGCAGGCCGGTGCCGCAGCCCAGCTCGAGCACCCGCCGCGGCACGCCGTC
>CAZLLV010000569.1:0-9313 GCA_964560325.1 uncultured Thermoanaerobaculia bacterium
CCCGAGAGCGCGTGAAGGCGCGTCAGGCCCCGCAGGGTGGCCTCGAAGGCGCCCGCGCAGACGTGGGCGTCGTGGCGCGCGGCGTCGACGCGATAGCCCGCGGCGGTCGAGGCGACGTGGGTGCCGTGGCCGAAGTCGTCGAGGGTGAGGGCGCCGCCCAGGTTGTAGAAGTAGACGACCTTCCGGTTGTCGTCGGTGGACGGCGGCGCGACGCCGCCGAGCTGCGGCAACGGCGTGGTGAGGATCGTGCCGGAGCCGCCGAACATCGGGTGCGTGTACTCGAGGCCCGAGTCGACCACCGCCAGATACATGCCCTGGCCCTCGAATCCGTCGACCGAGGTCCAGTCGGTCTCCTCGGGATGCGCCGGGTCGAACCCCGGGTCGCCGCTCGTGAGCGGATCGAGCTCCTCGACGGCGCCGTACACGTCGAGCCGCCGGTTCGCCGGCGCCGGATCGGACCCGAGCATGTAGTCGACCGAGTTGTCGAGGAAGAAGCGGCCGCGCGCCGGCTCGGTGACGCTCCGGACGCCGGGGAACGCCCGCAGCCGCTCGACCTGCGAATCGGGGAGGTAAGCGACGAAGCCGTTCAGGAGGTAGTGGAACCGGTAGGCGACGCGGTGGGTCGATCCGTCCGGCTGCACCAGCTCGCGGGTGCGCAGGAGGGCGCGGCCGCCGGCGGCGGAGAACCGCTCGAGGAGAGAGCTCTGGAGCGCGAACGCGTCGCGCGCGTGCCCGACCACCGCCGCGTGCCGGTCGAGGCCGGCGGCTCGCTCCTCCGGGCCGAGGGAGACCCGGAAGCCCGGGGCCGCTTCGAGCTCGACGATCCAGGGACGCACCGGCTCGCCGGCCGCGGATCGGAACTCCCGGAGGCCGACGGCCTCCTCAGGGCTCGCGGTGGGCGCGAGCGGCTGCGCGGCGACCGCCGTGACTGCGAGCAGGTGGATGGAGAGAACCCGGCAGAAGAGGCGAAGCCCCGGCATCGAGTGCATGACGACCTCCGGAAAGAAAGAGACGACAAAAAGCCGACAAAACAGGTGCAGCTCCGGCCGGAGGTTACCACGATGACGTCAAGACACGTCGAACAGCGCCACCAGCTCCTCGATCCGCTCCTCTCCATCGTGCTCGCCGATCTCGATGAGACGGCGGCAGTAGTCGCCCTGGAACATGATCAGCGACAGCAGGTCGGGCGACGAGGTCTCGCGCGAGCGGAGGCGGCGGACGAGGTAGCGGAAGGCGCGCGGGAGCCGGGGCTCCAGATCGCCCGCGATCGCTCCCAGGTCGCGGGAGGGGCGGATCGCCGTCACCTCGATCGGGCGCAGGCCGTGGCGCTTCTCCTCCGGCAGCTCGGCGACGAGCGTGTTGATCCGCTCGACCCGCAGGTAGTCCTGGTCGAGGTTGTCGAGGAAGATCGAGTTCAGGAGCTGGCCGGCGATGGCGAGCGGCGGCGGATAGCCGCGGATCGTCGGCCGGTCGGCCTCGGGGGCCGTACGCCGGTAGCGGGTCGAGATCGCGAGGATGCGGTCGGCCCCCAGGTGGATGGCGGGGGAGAGCGGCGTGGTGAGCCGCAGACCGCCGTCGCCGTGCCAGCCGGTGCCGAGCTGGACCGCCGGGAAGAAGATCGGCAGCGCCGCCGAAGCCATCACGTGCTCGACCGTGATCGTGGTCGGCACGCTCCGCCGGTTCGGCCGCTCCCAGGCCTCGATCTGCCGCCCCTGGATCCAGACCACCGACTGTCCGGTGCCGTAGTTGCTGGTCAGGATGCCGAGGCTGCGCAGGGTGCCGGTCTCGACCGAGCGCGCGATCCCCGGAATCTCGCCGCCGGGGCCGGCGTGGAGCGACCGCGTGAGGAGGCCCCGGAGCGGCTCGGTGTCGACCAGCCCCCGGACCTTGGGGGCGAAGGCGTGGCCGCCGGAGACCAGCCGCCCCGCCCAGCGGCCGACGTTGCCGAGCAGCGAGGAGGTGTCGACCCGGAAGACCTCCGACACCTCGAGGTTGCTCCAGAGCTCGGTCAGCTCCTCGACCGACTCCTGGAAGCAGCCGGCGTGCGCGGCCATCGAAGCGGCGTTGATCGCGCCCGCCGAGACGCCGGTGAGGATCGGCATCCGCAGGTCGGGGATGCGGCGGGCGAGCGCGCGGAGCACGCCGACCTGGTAGGCGGCCCGGGCACCGCCGCCGAAGAGCACGATGGCGGCGCCCCCACCGCCGCGGCTGGTGCCGCCGGCGGAGGCGCCGTTCTCGGGGAGCTCTCCGGCCGTGTCCGTCACGAGCGGGCTTTGTACCACGATCGCTCAAAAAAACGACCGCCTCCCCGGCGGGGGAGGCGGTCTCTTATCGTCGAACGGGCCGCCGCGCGCTGGCGACCCGGTGTTGTCTCGAAGGGGCTTCGGCTATCGGTGTGGGATCTTCGCTGCTGGCCCCGTCGCTCCCGATGAAGAGCAAGCGGTGTGCCAGCGCGATTGGTCAGACCGCTAGGCGCCCGGCTCGGGTGCGCCGTAGAGGGTCTCGCGCTCGGGCGTCCACTCCTCGCCGCGCAGAACGGCGGCGGCGCCTTCGACCGCTTCTACGATCTTGTGGTAACCCGTGCAACGGCACAGGTTCCCCGCCAGCGCCTCGCGGATCCGTTCGCGCGAGGGGGCGGGCTCGTCCTCCAGGAGCGCCTGCGCGGCCATCAGGATGCCGGGTGTGCAGTAGCCGCACTGGGCGGCGCCGAGGTCGGCGAAGGCGGCCTGCAACGGGTGCAGCCGGTTGCCCTGCTGGAGGCCCTCGACCGTCTCGATCGACCGGCCGCCCATCTCGGCCGCCAGCACCAGGCAGGAGAGGACCGGACGGCCGTCGACCCGCACCGTGCAGGTGCCGCACTCGCCGAGCTCGCAGCCGTGCTTGGTGCCGGTCAGCCCGCACTCCTCGCGCAGCACCTCGAGCAGCGTGTGGTGCGTCGGAAAGACGACGGGTAGATCCTCGCCGTTCACGCGCAGGGTCAGAGTGGTGTAGCCGTCCGGCATGGCGGCGCGATTGTACAGGACGCCGTCGCCGTGCCGCTCCCGTCCGCTCCCGTAAGATCGGCGGCATGCTCGCGCTCCCCCGATTCGCTCCGTCCGCCGCGGCGGGCGTGCTCCTCCTGGCCGCCTTCGCCGGCTGCGCCGGCCGCGAGCCGCAGCCCTCCGCCGCCGCGCCGGAGCCGGCACGCGCCCGCTCCGGGCCGTACGTTCGCGCCCTCGGCATCGCCCAGGACGGCGGCGTGCCGCAGGCCGGATGCTCCGAGGAGCGCTGCGAGGCGGCCCGGCGCGATCCGAAGCTCGCGCACCGGGTGGCGAGCCTCGCCGTCGTGCTGCCGGAGAGCGGCCGCGTCTACCTGGTCGACGCGACCCCCGACCTGCCGGCGCAGCTCGCGGCGCTCGCGGACGTGACCGCCGATCGGCCCGACCGCGACCCGCTCGACGGCGTGCTTCTGACCCACGCCCACATGGGCCACTACCTCGGCCTCGCGTTCTTCGGGTTCGAGGCGGTGAACACCCGCGACCTGGCCGTCTGGTGCACGCCGCGGATGGCCGCCTTCCTGCGTGAGAACGGGCCGTGGGGCCAGCTCGTCGAGCTGGGCAACGTCGAGCTCCGGGAGACGGCGCCGGGAGCGCATGGGAGGCCGGCGGAGGCGGCGAATCCGGGGGAGCGCATAGCGCTCGGCGACGGAGTGACGGCGGAGGCGATCGCCGTGCCGCACCGGGACGAGTACAGCGATACGGTCGCCTGGAAGCTCCGGGGACCTCGGCGGACGCTCCTCTACGTCCCCGACATCGACGGCTGGGAGGAGTGGGGAAGCGCGCTCGAACCGGCCTTCGCCGGTGTCGACGTGGCGCTCGTCGACGGCACCTTCTACTCGGACGACGAGCTGCCGGGGCGCGACGTGTCGAAGATCGGCCACCCCCGGATCACCGAAAGCGTCGAGCGCTTCGGCCCCGCCGTGCGCGCGGGTGAGCTGGAGGTCGTCTTCACCCACCTCAACCACTCGAACCCGGCTCTCGACCTCGGCTCGACCGCCCGCCGCGACCTCGAAACGGCCGGCTTCCGCGTGCTCGCGGAGGGCGAAGAGATCGACCTCTGACGGCGGGCGGGTGGCTACGGGAAGAGCCGCTCGGTGCGCCAGCCGCCGGCGGGGGCGCGGTGGTAGACGATGCGGTCGTGCAGGCGGTACGGGCGGTTCCACCAGAACTCGATCCGGTCGGGGACGATCCGGTAGCCGCCCCAGTGCGGTGGGCGCGGGATCTCTCGCCCCTCGTGCTCGGCCTCGACCTCGGCGACGCGGCCGGCGAGCAGCGCACGCGAGTCGAGCGGCTCGCTCTGGCGCGAGGCCCAGGCGCCGACCTGGCTCATCCGCGGCCGGCTCGCGAAGTAGTCGTCCGACGCCTCGGGCGAGACCCTCTCGACCGCGCCCTCGACCCGGACCTGCTGCCCGATCGACTCCCAGTAGGCACAGAGCGCGGCCCGGGGGTTGGCGTCGAGCTGCCGGGCCTTGCGGCTGCCGTAGTTGGTGAAGAAGACGAAGCCGCGCTCGTCGACCTCCTTGAGGAGGACCACCCGGACCGAAGGCGCGCCGTCCGCGTCCGCAGTGGCGAGCGCGACCGCGGTGGGATCGAGGGGATGCCGCTCCCGCGCGAGCGCCCAGGTCTCGCGGAAGAGCGCGAGCGGGTCGGAATGCGGCTCGACCCCGGGATCCACCCCGAGATCCACCTCGAAATCGGGGCTCCTCACCGGGGCCTCGCCGCTCGCGTCGGTCATCGGCGCGGAGTCTAGCAGCGGCCGACCGTTGCTCCGGCGACGGCTCGCACCCGGCGCCGGGTCAGGGGTTCAGGTCCGCGATTTCCGGATCAGACCGGGCACGGGTACGGCCGGTAGCCGCACCAGTAGTACGCGTGGTTGCAGACGGCGTAGCAGTTGTCGAGGAACCAGCACGAGCCGGACTGCGCGGTACAGGAGACCGAGCCGCCGCCGGCGCAGTCCGCGGTCGCGCCGCAGGAGCCGAACTCGCCGAAGTCGGCGAGCTCCACGCGGCCGTCCTCGAGCGCCTGGGCGAAGGCGGGGGAGGCGTTCTGGCTCATGTCGGGGGGTGTGAAGAAGGCGGGGTCGCCGGGGGCGGTGGCCCGATCCGGCGAGTCGGCGGCGGCCGGCACGGCCACGAGGACGAGGAGAGCGAACAGCGAGAGCGTCGTGAGTTTCATCAGTTCCTCCTTGTGTGAGTCATATGCATCGTTCTTCGGCGCCGGGTGCGAGTCGATGCACGGTAACAAGGAAGTTTAAAATTCGCAAGAAAGTAAATTCGCGGCTCTCCTGTGACTGCTATCCTGAGCGAATGAGCCGCTCGACCCTCCTCTTCCTCTGCACCGGGAACTCCTGCCGCAGCCAGATGGCCGAGGGGTGGGCGCGGCACCTCCGCTCCGGAGAGCTGGAGCCGTTCTCCGCCGGCGTGGCGCCCAAGGGGCTCGATCCGCGGGCGGTCGCCGTGATGGCGGAGGTCGGGGTCGATCTTTCGGGGCAGCGGTCGAAGTCGCTCGACGAGGTGCTCGCCGAGCGGGGCGGCGACGGCTTCGACTGGGTGGTGACGGTGTGCGACTCGGCGCGCGAGAGCTGCCCGGTCTTTCCGGGCGAGGCGCAGAAGGCGCACCGGAGCTTCGACGATCCGCCCCACCTCGCCGCCGGCGCCGCCTCCGAGGAGGAGGCGCTCTCCCACTACCGCCGCGTGCGCGACGAGATCCGCGACTGGGTCGCGACGCTGCCGGGCTCGCTCGAACCGAACGCGTAGGAGGCGCCGATGCAGTACACCAAGCTCGGCCGCACCGGCCTCGACGTTTCCCGCATCTGCCTCGGCTGCATGAGCTACGGCGACCCGGAGTGGCGCGAGTGGGTGCTGCCGGAGGGCGACGCGCGGCCGTTCTTCGAGCGCGCGCTCGAGCTCGGGATCAACTTCTTCGACACCGCCGACATGTACTCGCTCGGTCGCAGCGAGGAGATCGTCGGCAAGGCGCTCGGCGAGCTCGCCCGCCGCGACGAGGTGGTGATCGCGACGAAGGTCTATTTTCCGACGGGCGACGGGCGCAACGACCGGGGCCTCGGGAGAAAGCACGTGCTGTCGGCGATCGACGCCTCGCTACGTCGCCTCGGCACCGATTACGTCGACCTCTACCAGATCCACCGGTGGGACGACGAGACGCCGATCGAGGAGACGCTCGAAGCCCTCCACGACGTCGTGCGTGCCGGCAAGGCCCGCTACGTCGGCGCTTCGTCGATGTTCGCGTGGCAGCTCGCCAAGTCGCTCTACCTCGCCGACCTGCACGGCTGGACGCGATTCGTCTCGATGCAGAACCACTACAACCTGGTCTACCGGGAGGAGGAGCGCGAGATGATCCCGCTCTGTCTGGATCAGGGGCTCGGCGTCATCCCGTGGAGCCCGCTCGCGCGCGGGCTGCTCGCCGGCACCCGGACCCGCGGCGGCGAAGAGAAGACCGCGCGGGCGGCGGACGACGATTACTCGCGGAGGCTGTACAGCGAGGATGCGGACTTCGACGTGGCCGACCGCTGCGTGGAGGTGGCGCGGAGCCTCGGCGTCACGCCGCCGCAGGTGGCGCTCGCCTGGCTGCTCCGGCAGCCCGCGGTGACGGCGCCGATCGTCGGCTCGACGAAGGTCGAGCACCTGGAGCAGGCGGTGGGGGCGCTCGACGTGGAGCTGTCGGACGAGGACGTGAAGCAGCTCGAGGAGCCGTACGTGCCGCACCCGGTGCTCGGGCATTCTTGAGGGTTCGACCGGGTGTGCCTGCGCCGGCGGTTCCGGGCGGGGGGCGCTCGCGCCTCCGGCACGGCTCGGCTGTTGTCCCTTCCACCGTAGGCCTCGCCTGGGTTCGCTGCGCGGGGCAACGGGCGTTCTCTCCAGGCTGGCGTGCTGGCTCCGCTTGCTCAACCGCCTCCAGCGCGAGCGCCCCCGGCCCGGAACCGCGGGTTCGGTGGTGGGTGTGATGGCGGGCCGGCCACGGGGACCGGCCCGCCAGTGGGTTCACCTCAGCTTGCGCAGCTCGTCCATGAGGATGGCGCCCGCTCGTTCGAGCACCCCGGCGGGTACGGCGGCCAGGAACTGCGACAGCGCGAGCGGTTGGCTGCGCAGGTCGGCGAGGCGGGTGAGGTCGTCGGCGAGGGAGGTGTTTTCCAGCACGGCGGAGCCGACGGTGGCGACGCCGGCGCCGTCGAACGTCAGGTGGAGTCGGTCGTCGGCGCCGCGCAGGAAGCGGAACCGGCGGGGGCGTTCGGCGAGGTGGAGGGCGGCGGCGGTGAGGTGGGCGAGGTCGCCGTGGGCGGGTGAGCTCGCGGGGTCGTCGAAGGTCACCCGCGGCGCCCGTTCGCCGAGGCCGTAGACGGCCCAGAGCGGCGGTCCGTCGCCCCACAGGCGCGTGACGCGCCACGGGCCGGGCAGCTCGCCTTCGGGTACGGCGGGGGCGAATTCGCGTTGGTCGAGCTCGGCGAAGAGGGCCGGGGTGAAGGCGTTGTCGGGGAGGGGGCGGCCGGGGTCGGTCCGGTCGGTGGGGGAGGAGGGGGTAGAATTCTCGTCACGGCGTCGCATGGCGTAGCTCCTTGCGTCGTCGAGGGCAGGGTGGCGGTTGCACCCGCTGCCTTGCCCGCTTGGTTCGGTGGTGGGCCGCTGCCGCAGCCCGGGCTCAATGGACTTACGCTACAATAACGCCGTGCAGACGTCAAGCAAGAAGCCGACAACCTCTTGTCATCCTGCCTGTCCTGCGAAGCCGAAGGGACCGAGAGGGAAGGATCCGGGCGGGGGGCGGCACGATGACGGCGAGCCGTGGGCGACGTCCGGGCGAGGTGACCGAAACGGGCGTGCCTACGCTGGCGTTCCCGGTCCGGGGGCATTCGCGCCTCCGGCACGACTCGGCTGGTCGGACGCCGGGCGAGGCCTCGCCTGGGTTCGCTGCGCGGGTGAGGTGGGCGTTCCCCCCGAGCGGGCGTGCCGGCTCCGCTTGCTCAACCACCTCCAGCGCGAATGCCCCCGGACCAGGAACGCTTGGTTCGGTGGCGGCCAACCTTTCATCCGTCACCACAGGCCGTCCCGCAGGCGCTCGAGCGAACTCGCCTTGACTCCTGGTGAAGGCAGGGCTAACCTGCCACCAGTCCGAGTCACTGGCACCTCTCCGGCTGGGCAGGAGATCGATCCAAAGGAGCCTCTTCCCCGAAGAAGGCGGCACCTCTTCCGCCTCGATGTGACCAGCGACTGCTTCGACGGTTTAGACTGCCGACTGTGCTATTTCGCCACCTGCATCAATGGAAGGGGGACAATTCAGTTCCCGGCCACACCGGCCCGAGTCCCTACACGGCAAGATCTCCTCTGAACCCGTCGACTAGCAAAGATGACAGCTACGATCGCCTCCCAGCAGGCCGCCCGAGCGAAAGGAGAGAGGGACTCATGCCTAAGGCGCGGAAGCACTGCCGTAATCCGCACCCTCAGAATCCCATCCCCGCAGTATCGCCAGGTCCCCGGAAGACCCGCCTTCTCCCGATCAGGAAAGCGGACCGACCCACACCGCACTCTCTTTCGAGAAGGCCCCGCGACGTGGAACCGCACACTGATAGACGTGGAGTAAGTTTTCTGCATGCTTGAGATAAAGGTCGTACAGGTTGGGGACATCCATTTCCCCGAGTCCCGAGGGCAAACCCGTGTCGACTTGAAGGATAAGTCCTTCCCACCGGATGTGAGGGACGCTGTCACGGTCTCCCCCCTCCAGAACTCCGTCCGACAGTTGCTCCGGGAATCGGACGGCGCGGATGCGCTCTTAATTTGCGGCGACTTAACATCGCGTGGCGATTTGGCGCAATACAAGGACTGTGCGGACTATCTGAATGAAGCCCTTGAGCTTGAAAAATGGGCGCCTAATGGTCTGCATATAGTCCCCGGCAATCATGACGTAAACCTTCAGGAGGCAAAGGCAAGCACAAATCTATTCGATAAATTTCGCCCTTTAGAGAGGGTTTGGAAGACCAAGAATCTTTCTGTGCTAGCGGCTGATGCTGCCCGCCAAACAACATTAGTAAAGAGTAAGGCGCGCATCAGGGTCATCTCGTTGAACTCATGCATTGGTTGTCAAGAGGTGCGGTACCTCCCCACCTCCATTCAGTCCGAGTTAGGCAAACTTCTTCAAGAGTTTGAAGCGAGATCCTCTATTGATGATGCCTTTAAACTCATCGGGGAATCACTCGATACCCCAGCTTTCCACAGTGACCACCTCGACTCTCTAAACGAAGTTCTCCTCAGCCTGGAACCCAACGA
>CAZLLV010000570.1:0-4905 GCA_964560325.1 uncultured Thermoanaerobaculia bacterium
TCACATCCTGGGGCTGAAGCAGGTCCCAAGGGTTCGGCTGTTCGCCGATTAAAGTGGTACGTGAGCTGGGTTTAGAACGTCGTGAGACAGTTCGGTCCCTATCTTATGTGGGCGCAGGAGACTTGAGGGCATTTGTCCCTAGTACGAGAGGACCGGGACGGACGAACCTCTGGTGCACCAGTTGTCACGCCAGTGGCACAGCTGGGTAGCTACGTTCGGAAAGGATAACCGCTGAAAGCATCTAAGCGGGAAGCCTCGCCCAAGATGAGGTCTCCCTGAAGGCCCCTCGAAGACGACGAGGTTGATAGGCGGGATGTGTAAGCGCTGCGAGGCGTTGAGCTTACCCGTACTAATCGGCCGTCCGGCTTGACCAACTTACTTCACACTCGACGGATCCTATTGCCGTTTCACCCGATTCAGCGGCTCGCCCCATGGTGAGCCTTCCCGAGCACAGCGCGGGATCTCGGAGGGGTTTCTCTTCCGGTCCCCACGGCTCTTGGGATTGAAAAGCATTTGAATACGAGTTTCCCGGTGGCTCTAGCGAGGGGGAAACACCCGTTCCCATTCCGAACACGGCAGTTAAGCCCCTCAGCGCCGATGGTACTGCACTGGAAACGGTGTGGGAGAGTAGGTCGTCGCCGGGAGTTATCTTCAGAAAGCCCTCGGGTCCTTCAGTGGACCCGGGGGCTTTCGCTTTTGTCCCCGAAATCGCGAGTCGCCCCTTCACCAGATCGACCAGGAGAACACCTTTCATGCTGCCGAGAGCCCGACTCGACCACCCTCTGCTCGTCACTCTTCTCGTTCTGCCCCTGCTGCTCGCCAGCGTCGCCTGCACGCCGGCAGACGACGCCGATCCGGGCGACGCCGAGACCGCGGTCACCGAATCGGAGCCGCGGGATTCGGCCGCATCGCCGGCCGTGGAAGGCTGGCTCGGAGAGGTGCGCGTCGGGCGCGCCGTCGACCCGCAGGGCGCGGTGCTCGCCGACCAGGAGACCGCCAGCTTCTCTCCCGGCGACAGCATCTACGCCTCGATCGAGATCGACGGCGCGCCGGCCAACGCGGCGGTCCACGCGGTCTTCTACGACGCGGCCGGCGAGAAGGTCGCCGAGGACGAGAAGAAGGTCCCGGCGGAGGCCCGCTACCTCTACTTCGACGCCGGCGACACCTCGAACTGGCTCCCCGGCGAGTACCGGATCGAGATGGCGGTCGACGGCGAGGTCCGGAGCCGCGAGACGATCACGGTCGGTAGCGAGCCCGCGGCGGCCGAGGGAGCGTAGCGGCGCCGTCTCTCGCCGGAGAGCCGAATCCTTTCGGCGCGTTCCCCGTAGTGCCCGGCAGAGAGTCGTAGGACATCGAACGACCGGCCGGAGAGGCCGGCCCGGGAGGAGCTGACCATGAAGCGCATCACCACCGTTCTCGGCGTCGCGATCCTGGCGGGGTACGCCCTGAGCTGCACCGTCGTCATCGCGGACTCCTGTGACCACACCGCCGCGCGCTCCGCGGAGATCGACGCGGCTGGAGCCGGGCGTGTCGTGATCGACGCCGGTGCCGGAAGCCTCGAGGTCCGGGGCGTCGAGGGAGCGGGCGCCGTCACCGTACGCGGGGAAGCGTGCGCGTCGAGCGAATCGGCGCTCGAGGACGTGCAGATCGCGACCGAGCGCCGAGGCGACACGGTCCGCGTCGAGGCCCGCTTCCCGCGCGACTGGAACGGGAACGCGCGCCTCGACCTGGTGGTCGAGGTACCTGCCGGTCTCGATGTGACGGTCGACGACGGCAGCGGCTCCGTCGTGGTCGAGGGTGTCGCGTCGCTTCAGCTCGACGACGGTTCGGGCGACATCGAGATCTCGAACGTCGTCGGCAACGTCGGCATCGACGACGGCTCGGGGGACCTCGAGCTCCTCGGGATCGGCGGCGACGTGACGGTCGAGGACGGCTCGGGCGACATCGAGATCGCGGGCGTCGGCGGCCGGGTCCAGATCGACGACGGCTCGGGCAACATCGACGTGCGCGACGTCGACAGGGACATCGTGGTGACCGAGGACGGCTCGGGCAACATCCGGGTGGCAGGCGTCGGCGGCAGTGTGATCGTGCGCGAGGACGGCTCCGGCGACATCGACGTCTCCGACGTGCGCGGCGACTTCCGGGTCGACCGCGACGGCTCGGGCGGCGTGTCGCACGACCGCGTCGACGGCCGGGTCACGATCGACGACTGAGCCCGCCTCGGCCCGACGGACGGCCTGCCGCGGCGGGCGCCCCTGCCCGCGGCTCCGCCAGGACCTCGGCCGTGAGCAGCACCATCGCGATCCAGACCAGGTAGGCGAGGCCGAGGTGAACGAGCTGGAGCCAGACCGGGGCGGCGAGCGCCACGTTCACCAGGCCCGCCGCGAGCTCGATTCCGAGGAGCGCGATCACCGCGGAGCCGAGGCGCCCGATCCATCCGGAGCGGCCCTCGGCGCGGACCGGGAAGCGCTCCCGCACGGCCAGCACGGCGAGCCCGAGGTAGAGGGCGACGGCGATCGCGAGGTAGGGGTGGAGCACCCGCAGGCGGACCAGGAGCTTCGCCGACGCCGGCAGCTCGGCGAACGCCTGCTCGGTCATCTCCGCGACCGGGAACAGCGTGTCCCCGAGGGCGGTGACGCCGCCGCTCGCGCCGAGAAAGCAGAGCGCGGCCAGGCCGCCGACCGAGAGCCAGCCGGCGGCGCGTCCGAGCCGCCGGAAGACGCCGTGCCGCTCCTCTCCGGACCTCGGATCGGCCGCCAAGCCGGCACGCGCCGGCCTGGGGGTGCCGGAGCTCCAGGCCGCGGTGAGCGCCAGCGCGGCGAGCAGAAAGAAGGTGTTGACCAGGTGAGCGGCCATGACGAACCCGCGCGCGATCGAGGCGTTCCCCGCCACCAGCTCGAACTTCACGAGGCCGGCACCGATCAACCCTTCGACGATCGTCAGCACCAGCCCGGTGACCGCCGCCGCTCCCACCCGGTGGCGGAACCCGAAACGGCGCACCGCCCAGACCGCGAGGACGATCGTCATCGGACCGAGCAGGCCGCTCGTCAGCCGGTGGGACAGCTCGATCACGGTCTCGACGGCGGGCGCCCGCGGCACCACCTCGCCGTTGCAGAGCGGCCAATGGTTGCCGCAGCCGGCGCCCGAGCCGGTCGCCCGCACGAAGGCGCCCCAGACGGCGACCAGGATCGTGTAGGCGAGGACGAGCCAGGCGTAGCGGGAGAATCGTCGGTTCATCGGGGTCGGGCGGTCGGCACGACCTCCGCCCGCCGCCATCCTCGCACGGAGCTCACCAGATAGACACCCCGCGCGCGCTCGAGATCGGCCGGGACGAGCACCCGCTCCCGCAGCCGGCCGCGCGCGAGGAGCACGCCGCGCAGGGTGCCCGCGAGGAGGCCGCACTCGACCGGCGGCGTCACCAGCTCCCCGTCGAGGTCGAGCACCAGGTTGGCGATCGTCGACTCGGTCAGCTCGCCCCGTTCGTTGGAGAGGATCGCGTCGCCGATCGACCGGCTCCCCGGCTCGCCGCCTGCCCGCCGCGCCTCGGCGAGCGCGCGCTCGTAGACCGCCCGGTGGGTCGTCTTGTGGAAGAGGAACGGATCGGAGGAATCGACCGGCGTCGGCGCCATCGCCACGCGCACGGTACGTGCCCCGGCTGGACGCGAGCCCTCTCCGTCGATCGGCGCCGACTCGACGCGTAGTTTGCCCCGGTGGCTACAGAGGAGCCGCACCCGCCGGCGCTCCGCCCATCCCGCCGCGGCCCGCGCGAGCACCGTCCGCGCCTCGTCGGCACCGGCCGGGAAGCCGAAGTACTCGGCCGACTCGGCCAGCCGCGCGAGGTGGCGGTCGAGGAGCACGTAGCCCCGCCGCGGCGTCCAGAGCAAGGTTTCGAGCAGCACGAAGTCCCGGCCGGTGGCGGCCGCCGGATCGAGGGCCCGGCGCAGGGCGATCGCCTTGGTCCGGGTCTCCGCCAGCTCGCGCTCCGGATCGGAGTCCCAGACCACGCCGCCGCCGGTGCCGTACTCGACCCGTGCCCGGCCGCCCGGATCGCTCTCGACCCAGGCGGTGCGGATCGCGACCGAGAACCGGGCCGTGCCGCCCGGCGCCACCCAGCCGACCGCGCCGGTATAGACCCCGCGCGGAGTGCTCTCGAGCCCGGTCAGGATCTCCATCGTGCTCACCTTCGGCGCACCGGTCACCGAGGCGCAGGGGAAGAGAGCGGCGAAGAGCTCCGGGAGCGGCGCGCCGCTCTCCGCCACCACCGTCGAGGTCATCTGGTGCACCGTGTCGTAGCGCTCCACGTCGAAGAGCGAGGGCACCCGCACGCTCCCCGGCCGCGCCACCCGGCCGAGGTCGTTGCGCACCATGTCGACGATCATCAGGTTCTCGGCCCTCTCCTTGGCCGAGGCGCGGAGCGCCGCCTGCGCGGCCCGGTCCTCGGCGAGCGTCCGGCCGCGCGGCGCCGTGCCCTTCATCGGCCGGCACTCGACGCGCCCGCCCTCGCGGCGGAAGAAGAGCTCCGGCGAGACCGAGCAGACGGCCCGGCCGCCGGAGTCCGGCCCCAGGTCGAGGAAGGCCGCGTAGGGCGCCCGCTGGGCGCGGCACAGGCGGGCGAAGAGCGCCTCGGCCGCGGCGCCCTCCGGCCGACCTCCGGCGAGCTCGGCCCGTAGCCGGTAGGTGAAGTTCGCCTGGTAGGTGTCGCCGCGGGCGATCGCGCGGCGGATCGCCTCGATCCGCTCCCGGTAGTCGTCGTCCGCGATCGTGGCGTCGAGGCGCGGGGGCCGGTCCGCAGCGGTCGCGTCTTCGACGGCGCCGTCGGCCGGGCTCGCCGCTCGCTCGGGTTCGTCGAAGAGGGCGAACCAGGCGGCCGGCACGGCCGGTGCTCCCGCGGGAGCCGGCCCGTGC
>CAZLLV010000571.1:0-2979 GCA_964560325.1 uncultured Thermoanaerobaculia bacterium
TCGGCTCCGGGATCGGCTCCGGGATCGGTGGGATCGGTGGCATCGGCGGGCGCCGCGCCGTCTGCCCCCGATTCGCCCGGTTCCTCGGCCAGCTCCGGCGCCGCCCTCCGTTCCGGGCGCGGCTCGACCGGCGCCGCCGCCCGGGGCCGCCGGACCTCGGGGCGCAGGGCGTCCTCCGGCGGGCGGATGGCCGGCCCCGCGATGCGCGGCGTGCCGACAGAGACCGGGTTGCCGAGCGCCGCCTGGAGGCTCGGGAACGGATCGACCGGCGTGCCGTCCGGCCGGCGCAGCTCGAAGTGGAGGTGCGAGGTCGTCTCCTCGGCGTTGCCGCTGTCGCCCACCCATCCGATGAGCTGCCCGGCCCGCACCCGCGAGCCGAGCCGGAGCCCCCGCGCGATGCCGTACGCGCGGCCGTCGTCGGTCCCCGGGGTGTCGTTGTTGAGATGGATGTACCGGGAGCGCCAGCCGTCGTCGTGGACGATGAAGACCGCGCAGCAGTGGCCCCCCCGCTCGTCCGCCATCCAGCGCACCGTACCGTCCGCCACCGCCACCACCGGGGTCATCTTCTCGGCCAGGATGTCGGCCCCCTCGTGGCTCCGGCCGCCGCTCCGCGGGTCGCCGAAGTCGCGCATGAAGCGGTGCTCGCCGTCGACCGGGAAGAGGAGGGGATAGACGGTGCCGCGCGACTGGGCGTCGGGTAGCGGACCGCCGACGCTCGCCGCGACCAGCAGGACGAGGAACGCGGCCAGCCGGAAGCGGGCGACGGACGCACGGGGTGCGGTGGCCGGTCGAGTTTCGGGGCTCGGGCGCATCTTCGGAGTCGGTGGTCGGGGCGCGAGACGGCGCTCATCGTACCCCGACTCCGGGGTGGTCTACATCAACGGCAGGTCGCCCGTCGTCTCGACCGGCACCCGCACCAGGCCGAGCACGGGCACGTCGAAGCGCAACCCGGCGCGCAGCGTGTAGTCGGCGTCGCCGTCCCCCCGCTGGCGCCAGAGATCGCGGGCGGCGGCGTAGATCTCGGAGTAGGTGATGGTGATCGGCAGGTCGACGAAACCGACCCCTGCCGGCTCGAGGCGCAGGCTCTCGCGCCGGTCGCCGGTGAAGAGCGTGCGGCCGCCGACGTCGAGCTCGTAGTCGAGCCCGGCGAGCTGGAGGCCGAACGAGTTCGGGTTGTCGATCCGGAAGCGCACGTCGAGGTCGGCCTGGCGGAGCGTGACGCCGGAGAGACGGGTGCTCTCCACCGTCACCTCCGGCTCCTCGACGCCGGCGGCTCCGAGCAGGCCGGAGCAGCCGCTCGAGACCAGGGTCAAGGCGACGGCGGCGAGCACGGCGATCGGGGTGCGGAAGGCAAGTCGTTCGCGATTCACGGTCGGGTCCTCCTTCCGATCGGAGTAGCAGGATGCTTGCCAGTCTCCCGCCCGACCCGGGTCGCCGCACCGCGGGGGAGCGTGTAGACTCCGCCCGATGCCGAGCGAGAGCTCCCACGTGGAGATGCTGGAGAGGGCGGTCGAGCTGGAAACGTTCGTGGGCGACGTCGAGGAGGCGCTCGACCGGGCGCTCCATGCGGGCACCTACGCCGGCCCGGAGGGTCCCGAGATCCTCATGGAGGCGGCGCGCAACCTGATCCTCGCCGGCGCCGCCAAACGCGCCCGGCCGCGGCTGACCTACCTCTTCGGCCGCGCCATCGGTGCGCCCGCCGACGGGCTGGTCGACGTGGCGGTCGCGGGCGAGCTGATCCACGCCGGGAGCCTGCTCCACGACGACGTGGTCGACGGCGCCGCCACCCGCCGCGGCCGGCCGACCGCCAACGCGATCTGGGGCACCACGCCGGCCGTCCTCTCCGGCGACCTGGTGCTCACCCTCGCCTTCGTCCAGCTCCGCGAGAGGCGCCGGATCATCACCACCGAAGCGGTCGACACGATCGCGACCATGACCCGCGGCGTGATGGCGGAGGTGCTCGCCCGCGGCCGGGTCGAGCTGCCGATCGACCAGTGGCGGGCGATCGTCGACGGCAAGACCGGGTCGCTCTTCGCCTGGTGCGCCCGGTCGGCGGCGCGGCTGGTCTCCGAGGACCGGGCGGCGGAGGACTTCGGCGCCTGCGCCGGACACCTCGGCATCGCCTTCCAGCTCGCCGACGACCTCCTCGACCTCCAGCACCTCGGCACCGGCAAGGACGCCTTCTCCGACATCCTCAACCGGGAGCCGACCTTCCCGATCCTGGTCGCCGCCGAGCGCTCGAAGGACGTGCGCCGGGAGGTGACGCGCCTCTGGAACGCGCCGCGGGTGAGCCCGGAGGAGGCGGAGTCGTTGGGGCGGCAGATCCTCGCCACCGGCGCCGGGGTGGAGACGGTCGAGCGCCTGCGCGAGGAGGTGGCGGCGGCCCTCGCCGCCCTCGGCGACTACGCCGAGCAGCCCGGCGGCCGCGAGATCGTCCTCTGGAGCCGCGAGCTCGAAACTCGGGCGCAACGCTCGTTGTTGGCTCCCACGGACTGACGACCTTCCGTCGGCGTCACCATTCGACGGTGACCTTCACCCGTCCGCGCTCCTTGTGGCGGAACCAGACGCAGCCTTCGCGCCGGCCGTGGAGGTAGAGGTCGCGGAGCAGCTCGACGTCGCGCCGGCAGTACCTCTCCACCAGGTCGAACCGCCCCTGCTTCACCCACTCCAGGCACTGGAGCCCGTCGCCCGACTTCCGCGCCCCCAAGGTCTCGCCCGCGAGATCGTCCAGCTTCACCCGGAAGCCGATCCGCCGCTGCACCTCTTCGAGCAGGTCGAGGGTCCGGAGCCGCCGGTCGTAGTCGACGCCGGTGTAGCCGGAGAGCACCCGGTAGTCGAAACGCCGGATGTTGTAGCCCACGACCAGCGTCGCCCGGCCGAGCAGCTCCGCCAGCTCCCCCACCCGCTCCTCCGGAAACACCTCGAACCGCCCCTCCTCCAACACCAACGCCACCCCGAGCGAAATCCCCATCCGATGCG
>CAZLLV010000572.1:0-4949 GCA_964560325.1 uncultured Thermoanaerobaculia bacterium
CGCCGTCGGCTCGCCGCGGCCGGGCACCGGCACCCAGACGAGGGTCCACTCCCGGTCCCCGCCGCCCTCCGGGTCCGGCAGGTGCACGGTCGCCTTGTGGAGCCGCTCCAGGCTGGAGGCGCCGGCCTTGGTCAGCTCCTCGGCCACCGGCGCGAGCCGCGCCTCGCGCGCGAGCGCATCGTCGAGCCGCTCGCCGACCGTCACGCCGAGCAGCTCCTCGGCCACCCGGTTGCTCATCAACACCCGGTGCTCCCGGTCGAGCGAGACGATGCCCGAGGTGATGTTCTCGACCATGCGGTCGACCACCTCCTTCTCGCGCACCAGGCGCGCCCGGCTTTCGGCGATCCGGCCGGCCATCTCGTCGACCGCTTCGACCAGCGCCGCCAGCTCGAGCTCGGTCGGCGCCGAGCCCGGCAGGTCGAGCGACGGCGCACCGGCGGCGATTCGCCGGGTGCCCTCGCCCCGCCCCTCGAGCGGCTGGCTGAAGCGGCGGGCGAGCCCGACGCCGACCGCGATCAGGAGGCCGAAGAGGGCGGTCGAAGCGAGGATCACGCGGCGGCGAAGCGAGGCCAGCTCCCGCGCCACCTCCTCCTGCTGCGCCAGGAGCGGCAGCGACAGGAAGAGCCGCTCCTGCTCCATCGGCCCGCCCGGGATCCGGAACGGGGCGTAGAGCTCGAGGTACTCGATGCCCGGCGTCAGGTTGGTGCGGCTCGCCAGGTCGTAGCGCTGGAGGGTGAGGCGCGAGAAGACCTCGCCCGGGATGCGCTCGGGCAAGAGGTCGGCGGCGAACAGCTCCGGCTTGCTCGACGCCCAGATCGAGCTCCCCCAGTAGAGGTTGACCTCGTGGTGGACGAGCCGCGAGACCCACTTGAGCAGAGCGTCGTCGATGACGGTGGCGAAGCTGAAGCCGGGCTCGAAGGTGCCGACCCAGTCGCCGAGCAGGCGCTGGGCGGAGACCATCGCCGCCTCGCCCGCCGCGCGCTGGGCCCGGTAGAGGCGCTCCTCGGCGTCCGACAGGATGACCAGGTTGAGCGAGAGGAGCGGCACGAGGAGGAGAAGGGTGAAGACGATGATCAGCCGCTTCGAGTACGACCGCAGCGCCCGGCGCAGGAGATCCTGGAAGGCGGGGCGCGGAAGCGCCAGCAGGACGAGCAGCCCCACCACCACTCCGAGCGCCGTGAGCGTGCCGAGCGCGTGGGTGCCGACCCGTTCGAGAGCCAGCCCCGGCGTCCGGACCGGCAGGAAGATCACCTCGATGCCGTCGCGCGCCGCGCGCGCCCACGCCCAGGCCGGCCCTTCGGGGGTCTCCACCGGCCGGGCGGTGCGCTCGCCGTCGCCCTCCCCCGCCTCTGCCCCCATCCGCGCCAGGCCGTCGGGCAGCGGCGGCGTCTCCGTCCAGGGCGAGAAGAACGCTCGGCCCGAGGCGTCGTAGAGGGCGTAAACCGCCGGCTCCGGCAGCCCCCGTACTCGGTCGACCGCCGGCCGGCCGCGGAGGAGATCGAGCTCGAGCGGTTCGACCACCGCCGGCTGCACGAGGCCGAACCCCGGCCGGGGGAGAAGCCAGTAGCGCGCCAGCGCCCACTCCTCGCCGCCGTACGACAGCACCGCCTCGCCCCTCACCACCTCGTTCTCCCAGGCCGCCGGCGCCGGGCGGATCCAGCGCACCTCCGTCCAGTCGGGCTCGACGCCGGGCGTGACCGGGGCTCCGAAGCCGAAGGCGGAGCCGGCACCGGTCAGCGGCTCGATCGAGAGCGCGGAGAGCGCGTTGGCACGGGCGAGCGGCGACCTGCGCCAGAGGAAGAACGCGAGGTCGTCGCGCGCCAGCCCCTCCGGGCTCCGCGGGACCCGCTCGGCGAGATCGAGGCCGGCGAAGTGTCTCCGGAGCCCCGCCTCGACCGCCGCCAGCTCGTCCGGCTCGGGCGGCGCCATCCAGTCGAGGTAGGCGAGCCCGAGCTCCCGCTTCACCTCCAGCCGGTTCGCCGTCTCCCAAGCCACTGACGCGACCAGCGCCGCCGCCAGGGCGAGGACGCCGGCCGGCATCGGCCGGAAGACGTCCCGGCCCCCCGCCCAGACCGTCCACGCCGCCGCGCCGGCCGCCAGCAGGACGAGCGCCGGAGCGGCGAAGTCGTGGGCGGCCCCGGCGGCGAGCAGGACCACGAGCCCGATCCAGGCCCACAGATCGGACGGGCGAGCCGCCTCGGACGACGCGCCGGCCGGGCGCCGCGGCCGAAGCCCGAGGAAGAGGGCGAGAGCGGCGGCGGCGAGCCCGAGGCGCAGGGCGACGGCGTCGGGGCCGGGCCAGATCCGCGACGCCAGGTCGGGCGCCGACGCCGGTCCCGGCCCGACGCCGCCGACCGACTCGAGCAGACCCCAGGCGGCGCCGGTCAGGGCGAGGGCGCCGACGGCGGCGAGCGCGGCGGAGACGGCGGGGCGTGAGACGCCACGGGCGTAGACGGCCGCCGTCGCCACGAGCGCCACCCCGGCGCCCAGGACGAGCGCGGCCGTCGGGAGCCCGCCCGCCGCCAGGACCGTGCAGGCGGCTCCCGCACCCCCGGCGAGACCCGCCGGCAGCACCGCCGGCGAGGCACCTCCGGCCGCGGCACCCGGAACGAGCCGGACCGGGAACGCCAGGCGCAGGACCCGTGACGCGCCTGCGGCCAGGAGGAGTGCCGCCAGGAAGCCCCAGCCGACCCGCGCCGAGGTGCGCCGCCAGGGGGGCGGAGGCGCCGCGTCGGCCGACGGCACCACCACCAGCCGCGGCACCCGTCGACCCTCGACGCCGCCGGTCGCCGCCGTCACCTGCAGGGCGTCTGCGGCGACCGGCGTGTCCGGCCAGGCGAGCGACCAGTGCACGTCCCGGTACTGGCGCCGGGCGGCGACGGCGAGCGGCGGCGGGAACGGCCAGCGGTCGGTCGGGAAGCTCCGGCCGGCGACCAGGCGCCAGGGCCGGGGACCCTCTTCGAGCGGCTCGACGGCGAGCCAGGTCACGGAGCCGAACGCCGGCAGGAAGTCGAAGCCCCGGGGCGCCACCGTCCCGGGATCGGGCTCGGCCAGCAGCCCCTCGCCCGACCACGCCACCGCCTCGCCGTCGGGGTCGATCAAGAGTAGGTTCGGCGCGTCTTCGCGCCGCGGCGCCTCCTCGGCGAGACGAGTCAGGTGGCGAAACGAGAGCCGGCGGAACTCGTCCCCCTCGGCCGGCGCCGGCAACCCCTCGGCCGCTTCGCGCGCGGCCGAGGCGAGCTCCTGCCAGACCTCCTCGTAGCCGGCGGCGGCCGCGGCGGCGAGCTGCTCCGGCCCGCCCGCGGCCGCCCGTGAGGCGACCAGGAGATCGACGGTCCAGGGCGCGGCGAAGGAGAGCGCCGCGCCGATCACGCAGACGGCGGCGAACGCCCGCGGCCAGCGGCGGGGAGGCCGCGGCTCGCCCTTCCGTCTCCGCCGCTCCGGGCGCTCCTCGGTCATGATCGCAGGATCGGCCGCGGCCGGATCACGAGGAGCCCGGCATCGGCAGGTCGACGCCGTGCTCGCGGGCGAAGACGATCGCCCGCTCGTAGCCGGCGTCGGCGTGGCGTACGACACCCATCCCCGGATCTCCGGTCAGGACCCGCTCCAGGCGCCTCGCCGCCGCCTCGGTGCCGTCCGCCACCACCACCATGCCGGCGTGGAGCGAGTAGCCGATCCCCACCCCGCCGCCGTGGTGGACCGAGACCCAGGTGGCGCCGTTGACCGAGCTCAAGAGGGCGTTGAGGATCGGCCAGTCGCCGATCGCGTCCGAGCCGTCGAGCATCCCCTCGGTCTCCCGGTTGGGCGAGGCGACCGAGCCGCAGTCGAGGTGGTCGCGGCCGATGACGATCGGCGCCTTCACGCGGCCCGAGGCGACCAGCTCGTTGAACACCCGTCCGGCCCGCGCCCGCTCGCCGTAGCCGAGCCAGCAGATGCGCGCCGGCAGCCCCTGGAAGGCGACCCGCTCGCGCGCCAGGCGGATCCAGCGGGCGAGCGTCTCGTCCTCCGGGAACGCCTCGAGGATCGCTTCGTCGGTCGCCGCCAGGTCGTCGGGATCGCCGGAGAGGACCACCCAGCGGAACGGCCCCTTCCCCTCGCAGAAGAGCGGGCGGATGAAGAGCGGGACGAAGCCCTGGAAACCGAAGGCGTCTTCGACCCCGGCCTCGAGCGCCTGGCCGCGCAGGTTGTTGCCGTAGTCGAAGGTCACGGCACCCCGCTCCTGGAGGGCGAGCATCGAGCGCACGTGCGCCGCCATCGAGCGCATCGAACGGGCGATGTACGCCTCCGGGTCGCTCTGACGGAGCGCCAGCGCCTCGCGGTACGGGATGCCGTGCGGCACGTAGCCTTCGAGCGCGTCGTGGGCCGAGGTCTGGTCGGTGAGCACGTCGGGCACCACGCCCGCTTCGACGAGGTGCGCGAGCAGGTCGACCGCGTGGGCCTCGACCGCGATCGACACCGCCTCGTTCCGGTCGCGCGCGGCGAGCGCCCGCTCGACCCCCGCCTCGACGCTCCCCGCCACCTCGTCGAGGTAGCGGGTCTCAAGCCGCCGCTCGATGCGCGAGCGGTCGACCTCCGCGACCAGCGCGACGCCCTCGTTCATCGTCACCGCCAGCGGCTGCGCGCCGCCCATCCCGCCCAGGCCGGCGGTCACCGTCAAGCGGCCTCGGAGCGTTCCGCCGAAGCGCTGCCGCGCGCACTCGGCGAGCGTCTCGTAGGTGCCCTGGAGGATGCCCTGGGTGCCGATGTAGATCCACGAGCCGGCGGTCATCTGGCCGTACATCGTGAGCCCCAGGCCCTCCAGGCGCCGGAACTCCTCGCCGGTCGCCCACTTCGGCACCAGCATCGAGTTGGCGATCAGCACCCGCGGCGCGTCGGCGTGGGTGCGGAACACCGCCACCGGCTTGCCGCTCTGGACCAGCATCGTCTCGTCGTCGCCCAAGCGGCGCAGG
>CAZLLV010000573.1:0-3757 GCA_964560325.1 uncultured Thermoanaerobaculia bacterium
GTGCGCGACGACGGCTGCACCGGCCGTTTCCTGACCGCCGGCGGGAGCTGTACCGCGACGGTCGTCTTCCGCCCTCGGCAGGAAGGGGTCCAGAGGGCTCGGCTCGAGGTGCGCTTCCCTGACCTGCCGGACGCGGCGCCCTCCGTCGCGCTCGCCGGCGCCGGTGCCGCCGCGCGGCTGTCGATCTCCCCGGCGACGGTTTCGTTCGGCGAGGTCCGGCTGGAGAGCACCGCCGAGCGCGAGATCGTGCTCTCGAACCGGGGCCGTGCGCCGCTCGAGATCCGGGAGATCGCCGTCCGTGCCTCACCGAGCCAGGATGCGGTGCGGGAGTTCGCGGTGGTGGCGAACGGCTGCGCGCCGACCGCTCCGCTCGGCCTGGGCGAGCGCTGCGAGGTGACGGTCCGCTTCCGGCCGGCGCGCGAGGGCGTGCGCGAGGCGGTGCTGGCGGTCCGCCACCGGGGCGCCGGCGGCGAGGAGGAAGTGGCGCTCCGGGGCTCCGGGGCGCCGGCCCCGGCGCCGCGCGCGGCGGTCGATCCGCCGGCGGTCGGCTTCGGCACGGTGCCGGCCGGCGGGCGGAGCGAGATCGTGACGGTGACGCTCGCCAACCGAGGCACCGCCCGGATGGAGGTGGGGACGGTGGGGATCGTCGGCGCCGACGCCGGGGAGTTCCAGACCGTCGCCGGCTCCTGCGACGGGGCGAGCTTCCTGGCGCCGGGGAGCGAGTGCACGGTCGGGGTCCGCTTCGCCCCGTCGGCGTCTGGGCCGGCGGGCGATCGGCGCGCCCGGCTGATCCTCCCGCACGGGGCGCCGGGCGGGCGGGAGGTGGTCGAGCTGTCGGGGCGGTCGGGCTCATAGCGCGACAAGCTACAATCGGCCAGCCTCATCGCCACCGAAAGGAGCCGAGGATGCCCCCGACCGCCCCCCGTCCGCTCGTCAGGCAGGCCGACAGCGTGGAGCGCCGTGCCGTCGCGGCCGGCCACGCCACCCAGGTCCAGGTGCTCGTCGGCGAGGACCAGGGCGCGCCCCACTTCGCCATGCGCCGCTTCATCATGGGCGAGCGCGGTGGAATGCCGCTCCACACGAACGAGGTCGAGCACGAGCAGTACGTCCTCTGCGGCCGCGCCCGGATCACGATCGGCGACGACGTGCACGAGGTCTCGGCCGGCGACTTCCTCTTCATTCCCGCCGGCACCCCCCACAGCTACCGCGTCACCGAAGCCCCCTTCGAGTTCCTCTGCATGGTCCCGAACCGCGACGACCACATCCGGTTCGTCGAAGCGGGGGAGTGACGGCGGGCGGGGCTCACACCGGCCGGAGCCGGTAGTGGGCGACCTGCCACTCGTTGCCGCCGCGGTAGGCGAAGAGCTCGGCGCAGGCGAGGAAGAAGAGGCGCCAGTAGTGCCACCAGCGGTCGCGCTCGTCGGCACCGTAGGTGCGCTCCAGGATCGGGAGGATCGCGTGCCGGTGGCGGTCCTGGTTCTCGAGCCACGCCTCGGCGGTGCGTGCGTAGTGCGTGCCGTCGAGCAGCCAGCGGGCCTCGACCTCGAGGTGCTCGGAGAAGCGGTCGAGAAGATCGGCCGACGGCATCAGGCCGCCGCTGAAGAAGTGCCGGGCCATCCAGTCCGAAGGACCCTCGGCCTCGAACGGGTATGCCGTGTCGTGGTGGCAGAAGACGTGGAGGAAGAGGCGGCCGTCCGGGTCGAGCCAGGAGGCGATCCGTTCGAGCATCGCCGGCCAGTTCCGCAGGTGCTCGAACATCTCGACCGACACCACCCGGTCGAAGCGCCGGCCGAAGGCGTCGGGGCCGAGCTCGCGGACGTCGGCCACCCGCACCGCCACCCGTTCGGCGACGCCGAGCCGGCGCGCCCGCTCCAGGACGAAGTCGCGCTGAGTGCGGGAGCTGGTGACCGCTTCGATCGTGAGCGCCGGGTGGCGCTCGGCGAGCCAGAGGGTGAGCGAGCCCCAGCCGCAGCCGAGCTCCAGCACCTCGTGGCCGTCCTCGACGGCGGCGCGCTCGGCGGTCAGCGCGAGCATCGCCTCCTCGGCCGCCGCCAGGCTCTCGACCCCCTCCGGCCAGAGGCAGGCGCTGTACTTGAGCCGCGGTCCGAGGACCTGCCGGAAGAGCTCGGTCGGCACCTCGTAGTGCTGCCGGTTGGCCGCTTCGGTGTGGGTCGCGACCGGGCTCGACCGGAGCGTCTCCGCGAACCGGTCGACCGCCGCCCGGCGCGACGCCTCGTCCTCCGGCCGCTCGCGCCGCAGGCGGCCGACGAGCAGCCGGCGGATGGCCAAGCGCAGGACCGGGTCGGGCACGACGCCGCGCGCGAGCAAAGCGTCGACCACCCGCATCGAGAGCGGTTCGGGAACGATCTCCAGAGCCTCCTGCCGGACGCTCACGAAAGCACCCCCCGCACCGACGGTCCGCGATAGCCGGGACCGGCGAGAACCATCTGCACCGCGCCGATGACGCGCTCGAGGAAGCCGCCTTCGCAGTACGACAGATAGTAGCGCCAGAGGCGGCGGAAGCGCTCGTCGAAGCCCATCTCCCGCACCCGCTCGCGCCGCTCTTCGAAGGCGGTGTGCCAGCGCCGCAGGGTCTCGGCGTAGTCGAGCCCCATCTCCTCGAGGTGGATCGGCGTCAGACGGCTCCCGCGGGCCGCGCCCGAGGCGAGCGTGGAGACCGACGGCAGCGCACCGCCGGGGAAGACGTGGCGCTGGATGAAATCGGTCGCGCGCCGGGCGTCGTCGTAGTTGCGGTCGGCGATGGTGATCGTCTGGATCGCGGCGAGGCCGTCGCGGGCGAGCAGGTGGTCGACGACGCCGAAGAACGCCGGGAGGTTCCGATGCCCGACCGCCTCGATCATCTCGACCGAGACGATCTTGTCGAAGCGGCCCGCCACGCGCCCCGGCAGGTCCCGGTAGTCGGCGTCGAGGAGCTCGATCCGGTCCTCGAGCCCGGCCTCGATCACCCGCCGGCGGGCGCCCTCGAGCTGCGCGGGGGAGATGGTGGTCGAGGTGACCCGGCAGCCGTAGCGGCCCGCGGCGTGGAGGGCGAACGAGCCCCAGCCGGTGCCGATCTCGAGCAGGTGGTCCTCCGGCCCGAGGCGGAGCTTGCGGCAGAGGCGATCGATCTTCGCCGTCTGCGCCTCGGCCAGCGTCGCCTCCGGGCGGTCGAACCAGGCGGAGGAGTAAGTCATGCTCTCGTCGAGGAAGAGCCGGAAGAAGTCGTTGCCGAGGTCGTAGTGCTCGACGATGTTCCGGCGGCTCCCGCGCCGGGTGTTGGCGCGGCGCAGGTGGTGGAGGCGCGCCGCGAGCCCGCGCAGGCCCGCGAGGCCGCCGTCGAGGCCGAGGGTCGACTCCCGGTTGCGGGCGAAGAGGCGGACGACGGCGGTGAGATCCGGGCTGTCCCAGGCGCCGTCGACGAACGCTTCGGCGGCCCCGAGGCTGCCGCCGAAGGCGACGGCGCGCCAGAAGGTCGCGTCCTGCACCCGCACCTCGGCCGAGAGGCCGTCGATCGACGGGCCGCCGAACCGCTGCACCAGGCCGCCGGCCGCCTCGCGAACGGTCAGCCGCCCTTCGACCAGCCGGTCGAGCGACCGCAGCACGCCGCGGCGGGCGAGCGCCGTCAGCCCGCCGGCCCGCCCTCGGCGCGCGCCTTCGCGGGATGCGGGAAGTAGCGAAGCCCCCGGAGCTTCAGAATCGAGGCGTTGACGTAGATCCACAGGAAGGTCCTCAGGGTGAGCGCCGGGTAGCGGAGGAG
>CAZLLV010000574.1:0-8057 GCA_964560325.1 uncultured Thermoanaerobaculia bacterium
GTACGCACGGGCCGGGCTCCTCGCCTTGCTCCTGACGCTGCTCCCGGCCCTGGTCGGGTGCAGCGGCAACGCCGTCCGCCACGACACCGAGGATCAGCTCGGCTTCGGGGTGCGCATGGCGCAGCGGGGGCTGTGGAGCGAGGCCCTCTTCCGCTTCGAGAAGGCGCGCGCGGCCGATCCCACCAACCCGCGGATCCTCAACAACATCGCCGTGGCGCTGGAGGCGGCGGGGCGGTACGAGGAGGCCCTGGAGGCGTACCGGGAGGCGATCCGCCTGGCGCCCGGCAACCGCGACCTGGAAGCCAACTACGCCCGCTTCGTGGACTTTTACCAGAGCTTCCAGACCGACGAGGTGCCGGCCCTCCTCGACGGCGGAGAGGCTCCGGCGGAGGGTACGCCATGACGTTCCGTTCGACCTCCCGCCGACCCCTCCCCCTGCTCCTCGGCGCCCTGAGTCTCTCTCTCCTGGCGGGGACGCTCGCGCCGCCCGCGCGGGCGGAGGTGGAGGTCCGGCTGACGCTGCCGCAGAAGGCGAAGCTCGACCTGCGGGGCAAGGACTCGG
Source organism: uncultured Thermoanaerobaculia bacterium (assembly GCA_964560325.1). Lineage (GTDB taxonomy): Bacteria > Acidobacteriota > Thermoanaerobaculia > Multivoradales > DATKCC01 > CAZLLV01. Next base: position 563 of record CAZLLV010000574.1, read on the forward strand.
TGGTGGTGACCCCGTTTCTGGTGGTGGCCCAGGAGGGCGAGACGCCGGGGGCGGAGCGGGACGTCGACGTCGAGGGCGAGTTCATCCGCTACCTCGAGAAGATCCTGCGCCGCGAGACCGACCTGCGCGTGCTCGAGCCGGGGCCGGTGTCGTACCCGACCTTCGACCTCGACCAGCTCGTCGAGAACGAGGGCTTCTGGCAGGACCTCGCCGAGCGCCTCCAGGTCGACCTGCTGGTCGCCGGCAGCCTCGACTTCGACATCCAGGACCGCACGGGCTACAGCACGCAGGAGTTCGTCTCGCCGGTCGACGGCCGCACCTACTACCGGCAGGTGCTGGTCGAGCAGACCGGCTTCGAGTACGACATCCTGATGGTGGTGATGGACGGCGCCACCGGCCGCCTGCTGTACCGCGACAACTTCAAGGACTTCCGCAGCTTTCCCACGGGCGACGTGGACCCGGTCGCCGGCATGTTCGAGAACCTCTACTCCCTCGAGGACCGGATCTTGAGCGTGTTCACGCAGAACGAAGTGGAGACGACGCGGACCCTCTTCACCCATGCCCGCTGAGCTCGGGAAGCGTCCGCGAGCTCGAGCCCGACACCAGCCCGGAGACAGGGAGGTCCCCTTGCGCCACCGCACGACGTTTCTCGTTCTCGCCGCTCTGGCCGCCGCCTCCTTCGGACAGCTCGTAGCGCCGCCGCCGGCCGACGCGCAGTACGTCTTCGGCTACTTCGGCAAGAACAAGATCGCCTACGAAGCGTTCGACTGGCACATCTACCACTCGCCTCACTTCGACGTCTACTACTACGAGGCCGAAGAGCACCTGCTGCCGAAGATCGTCTCGTTCGCGGAGAGCGCCTACGATCGCCTGTCGCGCCGCCTCGACTTCCAGATCGACGAGCCGACCTCGCTGATCGTCTACGCCACCCACTCGGCGTTCGAGCAGAACAACCTGCTCTTCAACTTCGTGCCCGAGGGGGTGGGCGCCTTCGCCACGCCGGTGCGCTACCGGATGGTGATGCCGGCCGACCTGCCCGACCCGCAGCTCTTCGAGCTGATCATGCACGAGCTGACCCACATCTTCGAGTACCACATCCTCTTCCAGGGCAGCCTCGCGCGCGCGGTCTCGCAGTCGCCGCCGACCTGGATGATGGAGGGCTTCGCCAGCTACATGGCGGACGACGAGGAGTCGTGGGAGAAGATGTACCTGCGCGACGCGGTGGTCAACGACCTGATCCCGCCGATCAGCCGGGTCGATTTCGGCGGCTACATGGCCTACCGCTTCGGCCACGCCTTCTTCGACTTCGTCGAGGAGCGCTGGGGCGACGACGGCGTCCAGGACTTCATCTACGAGCTGCGCAACACGATCGGCGCGCGCGCCGACCGGGCGGTCGAGCGCGCCTTCCGGATCGAGCCGGAGGAGTTCGACATCGAGTTCCGGCGCTGGCTGCGCGCGCGCTACCTGCCGCAGCTCGTGGCGAGCGGCGAGCCGCTCGACTACGGTCGGCCGTACCGGGTCGAGAACAAGCCGAACACGACGGAGACCTCGCCCGCCGTCTCGCCCTCCGGCGATCTCGTGGCCGCCTTCAGCACGCTCGCCGGCGAGGTCGACGTGGTGCTGTTCGACAACCGGCGCCGGCGCTTCCTGCGCAACCTGACCGCGGGGTACGCGAACGACTACCAGTACCTGGTCGCGCAGGGGCTCCACGTCTCGCGCCGGATGGGCAAGGACATTGCGTTCTCGCCCGACGGCGACACGCTGGCTCTCTTCGTCAAGCGCGAGAGCGGCCGCAGCCTGATGCTCCTCGACGTCATCTCCGGCAGAGTGGTGCGGATCATCGACATGGACCACCTCGGCCTCGAGCAGCAGCTCTCGCCGGTCTACTCGCCCGACGGGACGAAGGTCGCCTTCTCCGCCTGGCTCGAGGGCGACTTCGACCTCTTCGCCTACGACCTCGAGTCGGGAGCGCTCGAGAACCTGACCGACGACGACCTCTACAACGGCGGCCCGGTCTACTCGCCGGACGGCGGCCGGATCGTCTACTCGAGCGTCCTCGACGGCTACGAGAAGCTGTTCGAGCTCGATCTCGAGACCGGCGAGCGCCGGCAGGTCAGCTTCGGCGCCTCCCACGAGCGCGACCCGTCGTTCTCGCCCGACGGCCGGCGGATCTACTTCACCTCCGACCGCACCGGTGCCGAGAACGTCTACTCGGTCGAGGCCGAAACCGGGCGCGTCTCGCAGCACACGAACGCGGTCACCGGCTGCTACATGCCGTCCGCCTTCCTCGACGAGGACGGCGAGGAGCAGCTCGTCTTCGTCGGCTTCTGGCGCCAGAGCCAGAGCCTCTACCTCGCCGATCCGGACGAGGTGCTGGTCGGCGAGGACATCGTCGCTCCGTCCGAGCCGGCGGCGCCCTACGGCATCGAGCCCCCCGAGCTCGACGAGCCGGGCGACCCGAACGCGCCCACGGGCGCGGCCGACGACGTGGCGGAGGAGACCGAGCCGTTCGTGGTCCTCGGCGGTGAGACGGCCGAGCCGGAGGCGCTGCCGGTGTTCGAGCCGGACATCGACGTGACGATCGACATGGCGAACCGGGAGCGCTACCCGCGCCTGAAGCTCTACCTCGAGGACGCGCAGACGCTCGTCGCCGTCGACGACGACCAGACCGTCCTCGGCCAGATCTACCTCCGCTTCTCCGACCAGATCGGCGACCGCCAGCTCTACACCCTCTTCACCTCGGTCCGGAGCTTCTCCGACTTCAACGTCATCTACCTCGACACCTCGCGCCGGATCAACTGGATGGTCCGGCTGTACGACGACCGGGACTACTTCGTCCGCCTCACCTCGGAGGGCGAGATCGAGCGGGACGCCCGCTACTCCGAGAGCGGCCTGATGGGCTACCTGGTCTACCCGTTCAGCTTCTACCGCCGGGTCGAGCTCGGCATCGGCGCCCGCTACCGCGACGTGCCGAGCCCGCTCTTCGCGAACCGGGGCCAGGAGGGGGAGAGGGAGCTGGTCCAGGTCTACGATGCCCGGAGCGACGCCTATCCTGCGGTCGAAGTCTCCTTCGTCGGCGACACCACGCTGTTCGCCGGCTACGGGCCGATCGCCGGCCACCGGTACCGTTTCACCGCGAGCTACGCGCCCGACCTGGAGGAGAGCGGCACCCTCTCCCGGGACCTGATCCTGGACGCCCGCAAGTACGTCCCGCTCACCCGCCGGAGCAACCTGGCGTTCCGGGCCTGGGGCGGCTCGAGCGAGGGGAACTTCACCCGCCCCTTCTTCTTCGGCGGGCTCGACACCATCCGGGGCGCTCTCATCTACTCCCTGGTCGGCGACCAGGCGTTCTACGCCAACGCGGAGGTGCGCTTCCCGCTCATCGACACCATCGCGCTGCCGTTCCTGAACATCCGGAACATCCGCGGCGTCTTCTTCCTCGACGCGGGCGGCGCCTACTTCAAGGGCCGGGAGGAGTTCGATTTCTGGGACAGCGACAACGACCGGCTGGAGGACGGCGTCTCGGCCTACGGCTTCGGGATCACGGCCTACCTCTTCGGTCTGCCGCTGAACTTCGAGTTCTCCAAGCGGTGGGACTTCGAGGACACCGTCAACGATAGTTGGGACACCAACCTCTGGATCGGCCAGCGGTTCTGAATCCGCAGCCAGCTCTGCCGCCGCCCTCGGTCGTTTCCTTGTGACATTCGCGGGAGCGGGGGTAGACTGCCCGGGTCCATGGAGATCGAGGTCCTCGGAAGTCATGGGGGCGAGAGCCCCGATTGCCGCCTGACCTGCCTGCTCGTCGAGGGGAGCATCGCGCTCGACGCCGGGTCTCTCACGCAGGCGCTGCCGATCGAGCGGCAGGTCGAGGTCCACTCGATCCTGCTCTCGCACTCGCACATGGACCACACGAGCGCCCTGCCGTTCTTCATCGAGAACGTCTACGGGCAGAGCTCGGGCGCGATCGACCTCTACGCCTCCGAGGCGACGATCTACGCGATCCGCAAGTACCTCTTCAACAACGCCACCTGGCCCGACTTCACCCGCCTGCCGAACCACCTGCTGCCGGCGGTGCGCTTCCACGAGATCCGGAGCGGCGAGCCTTTCGAGATCGACGGCGTGCGCTTCACCCCGATCCCGGTCGACCACCTGGTGCCGACCCACGGCTTCCTGATCGAGAAGGACGGCGCGGCGGTCCTCTGGTCGAGCGACACCGGTCCGACGCAGCGGCTGTGGGAGATCGCCAACCGGACCCGCAACCTGAAGGCGGTGTGCCTCGATACGAGCTTCGACAATTCGCTCCAGCAGGTGGCCGACCTGTCGCTCCACCTCACGCCGCGGACGCTCGAGGAGGAGCTGCGCAAGCTCGAGGTCGACGTCCCGGTGCTCCTGCACCACCTGAAGCCGCCCTGCATCGAACGCATCCATGCCGAGGTCCGGGCGCTCGGCAACCCGAGCCTCGATTTCCTCCAGCAGGGCAGGATCTATCGCTTCTGATCCGTTGCGCCGGCCCGGGCCCACGGGGCCGCCGCGACGGCCGGGCGTGACCACGATGGATTCGCGCGATTCCGAGCGTTCGGCCGAGCTCCAGGAGCTGCTGCGGGCGATGCGCCCGCGCATCCTGGAGCTGCTCCGGCGCCACCGGGTCCCGGAGGAAGCGGCGGCCGAGATCGTCCACGACACCTTCATCGCGCTCGCCGTGCGCTGGAACCGCGTGGGCGACCGGCAGGCGTGGCTGCTCGGCACCCTGGAAGCGCGCTGCCGCAGGCTCGGTGAACGAGGCGAGCGAGCCGGCGACGACGCCGGAGAGGCGGCGGATCGGTGACGAAGCCGTGATAGCTTTCCGCCACCGGTTCCACGACCGGCCCACCCCGTCATGAGACTCGCGATCCTGGGCTCCGGCAGCCGCGGCAACGCCATGGTGCTGGAGTCCGGAGGCCGGCGCCTGCTGATCGACGCCGGCTTCTCCTGCCGGGAGCTCGAGCGGCGCATGGCGCTGCTCGGCATCGCGCCCGAGAGCCTGTCGGCCCTGCTCCTCACCCACGAGCACTCGGACCACGTGCGCGGCGCCGACGTGCTGACCCGGCGCTACGATCTGCCGGTCTACGCCACCGCGGGCACCCGCGACGGATCGAAGCTCGCCCCCGAGGTGCGCGCGCGCTGCCACCGCCTCGCCTCCGGCCTGCCGGCGGAGGTGGCGGGCTTCGAGATCGAGCCGTTCGCCATCCCGCACGACGCGGCGGAGCCGGTCGGATTCGCGATCGAGGACGGCGGCGGGCGCCGCCTCGGCCTCGCCGCCGACCTGGGCAGCCGCAGCCGTCTCGCCTGGGGCCGCCTGGTCGAGCTCGACTGCCTGGTGCTCGAGACCAACCACGACCTGGGGATGCTCAGAAACGGCCCCTACCCCTGGTCGCTCAAGCAGCGGGTCGCCGGCAGCCACGGGCACCTGTCGAACGAAGACGCGGCGGGCGGCATCCCGGAGCTGGTGGGGGACCGGCTGCGCTGGGTCGTCTGCTACCACCTGTCCCAGACCAACAACTCGCCGGCGCTCGCCGCCGATTCGATCGCCGAGATCCTCGACCGGGAAGGGTGCCGGGCGCGGGTCGAGCTGACCTGGCAGGACCGGCCGAGCGGCTGGATCGACCTGACCGCCTGAAATCCCGGCCGCCCGTCGACCGTTCTGGAACGATCCGTGCGAGCCACGAGAACCATGGAGGAAGCGAAGTGAAGGCCATCGTCACCGTATACCCCCGCAAGGAGATCCTCGACCCGCAGGGCAAGGCGATCCGCGATGCCCTGGGCCGGGTCGGCTTCGACGGCATCGAAAGCGTGCGGGCGGGCAAGAGCTTCGAGATCGTGCTGACCGAAGGGGCGGGCGCCGACCGCGAGGCGGTGCGCGCGCGGGTCGAGGAGATGTGCCGGAAGCTCCTCGCCAACCCCGTGGTCGAGGACTACGAGATCGCTTTCGCCGAGGCGGGGCCGGGGGACGCGGCGTCATGAAGACCGGCGTCGTCGTCTTCCCCGGCTCGAACTGCGACCACGACGTGTACCACGTCTCGAAGCACGTGCTCGACCTGGAGACCCGCTTCCTCTGGCACCAGGACGCGAACCTGCGCGACCTCGACATGGTCGTGCTGCCGGGCGGCTTCTCGTACGGTGACTACCTGCGCGCCGGCTCGATGGCCGCGCTGTCGCCGCTGATGGACGCGGTGCGCTCCCACGCCGAGGCCGGCGGCCTGGTGCTCGGCATCTGCAACGGCTTCCAGGTGCTGCTCGAGATGGGCCTGCTGCCGGGCGCCATGCGCCGGAACCGCGACCTGCGCTTTCTCTGCCAGGACGTCCACGTGCGGGTCGAGCGCGACGACCTGCCGTTCACCCGCGGCTACGAGGTGGGGCAGGTGCTGCGCCTTCCGATCGCCCACGCCGAGGGCAACTACGAGGACTCCGAAGCGAAGCTCGACGCGCTCGAGGCGAACGGCCAGGTGGTGTTCCGCTACTGCGCGGCCGACGGCACGGTCGATCCCTCCGACCCGGAGACCAACCCGAACGGCTCGGCCCGCGCGATCGCCGGCATCGTGAACGAACGGGGCAACGTCCTCGGCATGATGCCCCACCCGGAGCGGGCCTCCGAGGAGCTGCTCGGCAACACCGACGGCCTCGCCCTCTTCTCCGGCGTCGTCGCCTCGGCCCGCGCCGGCGGCCGCGTGCTGGAGGCGGCCCGATGAGCGCGGTGAAGACCTACGAGGAGCCGCAGGTGACACCCGAGGTCGCCGCCGCCCACGGCATGACCGAGGAGGAGTACGACCGCCTGCGCGGCGCCCTCGGCCGCGAGCCGACCTGGACCGAGCTGGGCGTGACCTCGGCGCTCTGGTCGGAGCACTGCTCGTACAAGTCGTCGAAGGTCTACCTGAAGGAGCTGCCGACGAGCGGTCCGCACGTCGTCCAGGGGCCGGGCGAGAACGCCGGCATCGTCGACCTGGGCGAGGACTGGGTGGCGGCCTTCAAGATGGAGAGCCACAACCACCCGAGCTTCATCGAGCCGTACCAGGGCGCCGCGACCGGCGTCGGCGGCATCCTGCGCGACGTCTTCACCATGGGCGCGCGGCCGGTCGCGGTGATGGACTCGCTCTTCTTCGGCTCGCTCGACGCTCCGCGCATGCGCCACCTGGTCGACGGGGTGGTGCGCGGCGTCGGCGACTACGGCAACTGCGTCGGCATCCCGACGGTCGGCGGGCAGACGACCTTCCACCCGTCGTTCGACGGCAACATCCTGGTCAACGCCTTCGCCCTCGGCGTCGCCCGGCGCGACCGCATCTTCAAGGCCGCGGCGACCGGCGTCGGCAACCCGATCCTCTACGTCGGCAGCCGCACCGGGCGCGACGGCATCCACGGCGCGACCATGGCGTCGGAGTCGTTCGGCGACGAGAGCGAGGCGAAGCGCCCGACGGTGCAGGTGGGCGACCCGTTCACCGAGAAGGTGCTGCTCGAGGCGTGC
>CAZLLV010000575.1:0-17684 GCA_964560325.1 uncultured Thermoanaerobaculia bacterium
GGGTCGCGGGGGACGCGGCCGACGCCGGGCGCGTCCTCCTCCACCTGCCGGGCCGGGCCGACCGGCTGCTCGATCTCGTGGAGCGCGAGGGCCTGCGCGTGCGCGCCGAGCTGTCGGACGACCTGCGCCGCACCGTCCGCCGGCTCGAGCGGGGCGGCCGGCGCCTCGCCTGGACCGTCACCGCCGCCGCCCTCTTCCTGGGCGGAATCCAGCTCGAGTTGGCGCGTCCGGGCGACCCGGCCGCGCTCTGGCTCTGGGGTGCGGCGGGAGCGGCGTTCCTCTGGGCCCTACTCCGGCGTTAGGGCATCGGGATGCGGGACGGGGACCACCTCGAGATCGTCGATGCCGTCGAAATCCCCAGGATTCACCGTGAAGAGCGGTAGGCCGTTGGCGATCGAGGTGGCGGCGATGAGGGCATCGTAGGCGCGGGCTGACGGCTTTCGTCCCGCGCGGCGCAAGGAGGCGGCAACCTGGCCGAAGGCCCGTGCCGCCGCGGCGTCGAAGGGCACGGGTTCGAAATCCGCCTCCGCCTGCTGCAGATGCGCCTGCCTGCGTGCCCGCTCGCTGTCCGTAGCGGCGACCAGAGGCCCGACCGCAAGCTCGGCGAGGGAAACCGCCGAGATCAAGGGCACTTGCGGCAGGACCTGCGCGTCCGAGATCCGCGCCAGGTGGATGACGGTGCTGGTGTCCAGCAGACCGGTGGGTCTGGGCTCCGAGCTCACAGCGAGGAATCCAGGACGGCGTCGATGTCCCGACGGAGCGCCTCGGGATCGATCGCCGGCACCTGGCGCCACCGTCGGAGGAGCGTCTCCCGATCGAGGCCGGGACGCCGCACGGGCCGAAGCTCGGCAACGGGAGTACCGGCACGGGTCACCGTCAGGGACTCGCCGGCCAGGACTCGCTCCACGACCTTGCCGCCCTGGTTTCGAAGATCGCGGATGCTCACCGTGCTCATGGTCCGAATGTATCACGACGTGAGACGTAGACGCGGGCTCCGCTACGCCACGGTCCTCTCGAGGCGGTCGGCGATCCAGACTTTGATCACGGACCCCCGCGGCACACCGAGCCGCTTCGCCTCCCGGTCCAGCGCCTCGATCATCCGCCGCCGCAGGGAGCCAGTACTCGCCAGATCGCCCGCGATCTCTGCGTCGCCGAGATCACGGTCCGCACCCACGTCAGCCACATCCTCGACAAGCTCGGAGTGAGCAACCGGGTGGAGGCGGCTCTCTACGCGCTTCGGAGTGGCCTGGTTACGCTCCACGTCCCGAGGCAGGGCTCGGGTGAAGCGCGCCGAACCGAACGCTCCCGCGGGATCGGCTAGCCTTCGTCCTCCCCCTCCGCCCCGTCGCCACCCTGCTGCTGCATGTAGCGCATCTCCGACTCCTCCAGCACGAACGGCGGGCGCTCCATGGTGCTCACGCAGGAGGTGTCGAGGCCCTCGACGGACGCGGTTTCGAGGAAGCGGTCGAGGATCCCCTCCAGGCACTCCTGGTTCGTCAGGCCCTCGAAGCCGTGGTGGCCGCGCGGGATCTCGACCAGGAGGCTGTTCGGCATGTGCTCGGCGGCCTCGCGGCCGTAGCGCGGCGGCGTGACCGGATCGAGCGTGCCCACAGCGATCAGCACCGGACGGTCGGTCTCGACCGGTTGACTGAAGGCGTCCGGGACCTCGGCGGTCGGCCAGACGGAGCAGGCGCCCTTCTGGGCGTCGGTTCGGAAATCGTCCACGGCGGTACCGGCGTTGTGGAGCTCCGCTTCCTCTTCGGTGAAGCGGACGACGTCCTCGCCGCAGGTGATCGACAGGTAGAGGCCGTTCGCGAGCTCTCTCTCGACGAAGACGCGCCACGGGACGGTCGTCCGGAAGAAGGGGGCGAAGTCGCCCTGGTGAGCCCGGTGCACGAGGAACGGCAGCTCGGTCGATCCGACCACCGAGTAGAGGAGGCTGCGGAGCGCCTCGGCGAACATCCCGCGGCCGACCTGGAGGGTGATCTCCTGGCCCGGGTTCAGCGGGTTGTCGAGCGTCGCCCGCCCCGGCTCGCGGTCGAGCCGGTCCAACACCTCCCAGAGCTCGCGCCGCAGGTCGGGGTAGGCGGCGGAGCACGCCTCGTCCTCTTCGCACAGGGCGAGCAGCAGGTCGATCGAGCGCTGGCCGTCGAGCGCGTGGTTGAGCGGCATCCGGTGGTCCATCGAGACGACGCCGGTCAGCAACGCGGCACGCACCGAGTCCGGGTGGCGGCGCAAGAGCTCCTGCACGAAACGGGTGCCGTACGAGCCGCCGTCGAGGTTGATCGGGCCGTAGCCGAGCCAGGTCCGCACCTCCTCGAGGTCGTCGGCGGCGATCGACGTCGTGTACTTCGTGAGGTCGGCGCGCGTCTCGAGCTCCTCGCGGCACCGCTTCACCCCCTCGATCGGGAACATCGAGTCGTAGGCCGGCTGCGGATTCTCGTCCGTGATGCCGAAGTCGCAGAAGAGGCCATTCGACCCGCCGGTCCCGCGCTGGTCGACCAGCAGGAGGTCGCGGCGGGCGAGCAGGTCCCCGGCGAACTGCGGCGCGAAGGCGGCCGCGCCGGTCACCCCGTCGCCCGGGCCGCCGGCGATGAACGCGATGGGATCGGCCGCCGGAGCCTCGGTGTGGGCCGGGACCACGATGACTTTCAGCCCGATCTTCCTTCCCGTACGCGCAGCGCGGTCCTCCCAGACTTCGAGCGTGCCGCAGAGCATGTCCTCCTGGGCGCCCTCCACGCGGCAGATGTCGAGCATCGGCAGGCGTTCGTGGGCGAGCGCGGCCCAGCGGTTCGGGTCGGCCTCGGGCGGGTCGGCCGGCGCCGGCTCCTGGGCAGCCCAGGGCGCCGCGAGCGCGGCCACGGCGAGCACGGCGAGCGCGGCGAGGATCGAACGGAACGACTTCAGGGAACGGGTGGGCATGGACGGCTCCTTTCGCTCCCCCGATCTACGAGCGCCGGCGGCCGAAGTTCCAGCCGAGGCGCAGGTGGCTAGCCGAAGGCTTCGCGGTAGCGGCGCTCGAGCTCGTCGCGGGTGAAGTGGTGGGTCTGGGTGCCGTACTGCTCGACGGCGTAGACGGCCGAGAGCGCGCCGAGGCGGCCGCAGGTCGGCAGATCGAGCCCACGCAGCAGGCCGGCGAGGAAGCCGGCGCGGTAGGCGTCGCCGGCGCCGGTGGGGTCTTTCACTTCGCGCGCCGGCGCGGCCGGCACGTCGATGGCGGTCTCGCCGCGGACCAGGATGCGGCTCCCCTGCTCCCCCAGGGTCACCACCCAGATCGGCGCCAGCTCCAGGCAGCCGGCGTCGTCGACCTCGACCTTCTCCTGGAAGACCGAGAGCTCGTAGTCGTTGAGCAGCACGAAGTCGGCGCCGTCCGCCATCTCGCGGAGCGGCTCGCCGTCGAAGGCGATGACCTGGAACGACGGGTCGAAGAGGAGGGGCACGCCCGCCTGCTTGGCTTCGCGGCAGTGGCGGACCATCGCCTCCGGGTCGTCCGGCGCCACGATCGCGAAGGCGGCGTCGCGCCCGCGGGCGGCTTCGGCGATCGATAGCTCGCGGGCCTTGCCCATGGCGCCCGGGTGGAAGCCGGTGATCTGGTTGTTGGCGCGGTCGGAGGTGATGAAGCAGGCGGCGGTGGGCTGGTCGTCGAAGGTCCGGATCTGGGATACGTCGACGCCGAGGTCTTGGAGGTATTGGCGGTATTCGCCGAAGTCGTTGCCGGCAGCGGCGACGATGCGCGAGCGTTCGCCGAGGAGGGCCAGGCCGTAGGCGATGTTGCCGGCGCAGCCGCCTTTCCGCTCCCGGCGCTCTTCGACCAGGAAGGAGAGGTTGATCATGTGGAGCTTGTCCGGGAGGATGTGGTCCTGGAACTTGCCCGGGAAGGCCATGATCTGGTCGAAGGCGAGGGAGCCGGCGACCAGGACTTCGCGGTCGGCGTGGGGAGTGAAGATCTCGTCGGATACGGGGGCGGGGTTCGGCATGGCGGCGGGATCTTCTCAGACCGGGGGGTGGGTGGCAAAGGCGGGGGGCGTGACGAGTCTGAGCGTTGGGCTGGGAGGTGGGCGAAGCGGGGGTGGCGAGGCCGCGGGTGCGGGCCGGGGGCTCTCGCGCCTCCGGCACGGCTCGGCTGTGGACCCTTCCGCCGTAGGCCTCGCCTGGATTCGCTTCGGAGGGCGCCCGGCGTGCACTCCCAGCGAGCGTGCTGGCTCTCCTCGCTCAACCGCGCTCCGGCGCGAGAGCCCCCGGCCCGCACCCTCGACTTCGTGGGTGGATGAGCGGGGGGACTCGGGCGATCGCTTCGCTCCGCCCTGTGGTGGCCGGCTACGCCGCGCCCCGAGACCACGTTTGATCGTGGCTTGGAGCAGGGCGGCTCACGAGGGGTCCGAGCCAGGGGCCAGGATCTCTTCGACCACCACCTCGATCACCCGATCCCGCTGCTCCGGCGTCACCCCGGACGGGAGATCGACTCCGAGCCGGATCTTGCGCGCCAGGAGCGGCCCGAGCTTTCCCCGCTCCGCGGCCTTCTCCTCCTCGTCCTTCCGGTCCTTTTTCAGATCTCGGTAGATCGTCCAGGCGAACTGGGCGACGCTGAGGAGGAAGCCGGCGAGGCCCAGGGCGAGGGTCGGGTCGTATGCCCGCGTGCGGATCTCGCCGTCCTCCCCGGCAATCGCCCGTTCGGTGAGCGCCGGCAGGCGCGGGTCGAGCTCGCCGGCCAAGCGCGTGGCGGCGCGGCGGGCGAGGGCTTCGGACGGGTCTTGCGTGTTCGGGTTCTCGGGCATTGGTCACTCCTCCAGTCGTTCTTCGATCCAGCGGCGGACGGGCTCCGAGAGCTGGTCCCCGGTCACCTCTCGCCAGGTTTGTTCGAGCGCCGGCCAGCCGAGCTTGGCGGTGAGCCGGGCGAGGTTGTCCGGACCGGGGCCGGTGGACGGATGGGGGAAGTCGGGGAAGAGGGTGAGGCAACGGACGATCCAGTGGAAAGCTTGAGCTTCATCACCCTGCGCCTCCGCCAGGTGGCCGAGCTGAGCGTAGGAAATCGCCATGCCCGGACGGTTCCCCAATTCCTCCTCGATCTCCAGCGACCGCCGGTACCACTGCTCCGCGGACGCCAGGTCGCCACGGAGCTGAGCCACCCTCCCGAGCTGGTGGTAGGAGCTCGCCATGCCCGGACGGTCTCTCAACTCCTCGTTGATCTAAAGATCGCAGGTACCAGTTCTCCGCGGACGATAGGTCGCCACCGTCCTGCGCCACCCACCCGAGCTGATGATAGGAGCTCGCCATGCCCGGACGGTTTCCCAACTCCTCCTCGAGCTCCAGCGATCGCCGGTACCACGACTCTGCCGCCACCAAGTCGCCCCCGAGATGTGCCACCATCCCGAGCTGGTGGTAGGAGCTCGCCATGCCCGGGCGATCCTTCAAGTCCTCCTTAATCTCGAGCGACCGCCGGTACCACTTCTCCGCGGACGCCAGGTCGCCACCGCGCTGTGCCACCATTCCGAGCTGGTGGTATGTGACTGCGAGCCGTTCCTTCACCTGCTCGCCGGCCGATTGCTCCAGCGCGCGGCGCAGGTCGTCGTAGATCATTTCGGCGTCGCCGAGCCTGCCCGCCACCAGGTGCCGATTGGCTTCCGTGCCCACCATGAAAAGCCAGAGGGCAGCGGCGTCCGTGTCGAGGTCGGGTGGCTTGCCGCCCGAGCCTTCCAGGACCTCCCGGCAGCGAATGGTCCACCCGCCAGCTTCCACGACGTTCCCGGTCGCCTTCCACAGCTCATTGAGGGGCTGGAGGATCGCCTGCGCCTCGGTCCAGACCTCCCGATCGAGTGCGGCCGCCACGGCGGCGCCCAGGTTCCGTCGCCCCACCCGCAGCACGGTGTGGGCGACCTCGGCCTTTCCTCCCCGGATCTGCCGAAGGAGCCAGTCGCCGAAGATGGCATGGGCGCGGATGTTGGCTCTGGTCGTCGCCTCCCGCTCTTCCTCGAATCGGTCTCTCGCCTCCCGCCGCCACACAGCGCGCAGGTAGCGCGGTAGAGCCGGGTGGAGGCGGTAGATCCCCATTCCGAGCGGCGTGAGGAGGCCGAACGCCGCGCATCGGTCCAGGGTCGTCACCCAGGCGGCGGTGTCCACCTGCCGGACTCGGTCTGGCGCGTCGTCCTGCGCGGAGAGGAGACCGAGCACGTCGGCGTCCACCATGCCTTCGAAGAGCGACAGCACTGGCAGGCGACGGCGGTCTTCGTCGGGCAGGTGGCGGAAGGAGTAGTGGACGGAGGCGGCGACGGAGCGGAGGCGGTCTCCGTCTTCCGCCTCGTCGAAGTCGGGGACCGGTTCGTTGCGTAGCTCCTCCAGGAGCGCCTCGGGCTCCGTCTCTTCCAGCCGGGGCAGGACGAGGCGGAGGCTGAGGGGGTGGCCGGCGAGGTGCTCCATCAGCTCGGCAAAGGGGCTGTTCTTGCGCCGCGCAATCGCCTCCGGCCGGCCGGCGAGGAGGGCGTCTGCGTACTCGATCGCGTCTTCGCGCGCGAGTCCCCCCACCTCCCGCCGGCGAATCTCTTCACCCAGCCAGCTTTCCCGAGAACGGCTGGTGATGATCACGCCGCCCTTCCCCTTCTCGTGGACTGCCTCCAGGAAGCGCCGCATCCGCTCCCGCTCGGTCTCGTCGAGCGTCGGAGTCACCCCCTGCGGGTCGGGCATCGAGTGAACCGTCTCGAAGTTGTCCCAGATCAGGAGCATCCGGGTCTCCCGTAGGGCTTCGAGAACCGCCTGGACCCGATCGTCAGGATCGAGCCGGGCGAAGTCGCTGCCGAAGAAGCGCAGACCGACCGACGCCACCACGCCGTCGAGGCCGAACGAAGGGAGGCCCGGCTCGAAGGAGTGGAAGAAGACGAGGCTCGGATGGTCGAGTCCTCCGGAGTCCCGCAACCAGCGGCCGAAGGCCTTCGCCAGCTCGGTCTTGCCGGTGCCGCCGATGCCGTGGAGGAGCACGACGCGATCGGTACGGAGCGCGGTCTCGAGCCACTGGAACTCCTGGTCGCGGCCGAAGAAGCGGCCCTCGGCGGCGTCGATCTCCCCCTCGACGTGGACGCCCTCGCCCTCGGGGCGGGCGGCCGCCTGCTCCCGCTCGCGGACCTTCTCCAGGGCCTCGTCCAGGGAGATCCCGCCGCGCGTCGCCTGCCGTCGCAGTTGGGGAAAGGCGATCTCCCGGCGGGCGTAGTGGACCGGGACGATCCAGTCCGCGAGAGGCAGCTTGCCCTTCGGGCTCGGGCGGAGGTTCCGGCGGTGGAGCTGGCGACGGCCGGCGGTCACTGCCTGGCTCACCGAGTCGCCCGCGAACAGCGATTCGTAGAAGGCGGCCATCATCTCCGCCGCCGCCACGGCGTAGACCGTGTAGCCCATCGCCACCACGGCGGCGGTCCCCTCGTGGAGGAGGCGCGTCGCGACTGCCGCGTTCGGCTCCGCCCCCGCCAGCATGCCGGAGCGGCAGGCGTTGAGCACCAGGAGCGGGACGCCGGCCGTCGCCAGCTCCGGTGCCAGGTCGTCGGCGGCGATCGGATCCTCCCCGCCCGCCTCGGTCTCGAAGAGCAGGACCCCGACCGGTCGGTCTGCCGCGTAGCGCAGGGGGTCGGGTGAGCCTCCGCGGACCGGGCGGCCGACGGTGCCGTGGCCGTCGAAGTGGACGATATGGAACGGCTCCTCTGCCGCCTGCGCGCGCCGGAGCCGCTCCTTCAAGGCATTGAAAGTGGGCGGCCGCAGGACCTCGAGCTCGACCCTTCCCTGGACCGGTTCGAGGCGGCTGAGGAGCGGCCGGGCAATGGTCCGGTAGGGCACGTCCTTCTGGCCATACGGGCGAGCGATTACCATCAGGACCCGAAGGGACTCGCCGGTCGGCACCTGGGCGGCGTCGGAGGGCGCGTCGATCGTGCGGTGGATGCCGGAGATGCCGAGCGCGAGCGGCGTCTTCCGGTCCGGGTCGCGCAGCAGCTCCCACGGTAGGGCCAGGAACGGGGCCGAGTCGGAGGCGATCCAGAGCTCCCAGTCCTTCCGCCCCGCGGTTCGCTGGTAGATCTTGCCTCCCTCCCGGCCGCTCCCGAAGACCGACGCGAAGAGTGCCTGTCCCCACGCCGGCAGCCGCCCCTCGATCTCCCGGCCGCGGTCCTCGTAGACCGCATACGGAGCGACGAGATAGTCCTCCAGGTACCAGCGGAGGTCTTCGAGATCCTGGCCCGAAAGCGGAGACTCGAACGGTTCGTACGGCCCGCCCTCTGCCGCGATCTGGCCGGGGGCGTGCCAGCTCACCTGGACCTGGCCCTCGTGCTCCCGGACGAAGAGCTTTCCCGTCACAGGCGGCTACTCCGGCGACGGCAGACCGCTCTCGGGTTGCGGGAAAACCGAATGAGCCCGGGTAGGACAGCTCGGGTGGATGGATCGACAGAGACTCGGCGGTTCATCGATTTCTGGAATGGTAGCGTGCTTCGCCCGCCGCCGGAAGAACGGAGTAGGGTGCGACCGTGTCGCACCGGTGCGATGCGATCGCACCCTACGACCAGCCCGAGGTGTGGTGATCGGCGCACCGCCGGACGCGCGATCGACCCCGATCGGCGTGCGCGGGAGGAGGCAAGGCTCCTCCCCTACACCCGTTCGTTGCGCGGCGGACCTCGTTGCATACCGCGGGGAGGGGGGAAGGCCCGGGGTCGGGGGTCCCGAACCGGGTCGCTCGGGGGAGCGCCCGCCTGGGAGAGCGCCTGCGCTCGCCGGTTCCATCAGCAACGAAAGTGACCGCCCGCCACGCCCGCCTCCCCCACCGCTGCCGCCGAATGCGGGCTTCGATCCCGACGCCCGGGCGGGAGCCCCCGGCCCCGGGCCGAGGGGGGAGCCCGTTCGAAATCATCCTTCCCTCCCTGCTGCACCCTACGCTACTGGCTTGCCGGCTTCGGTAATTACACTTGACGACGCAAAGTACTTCGCATAGCGTAGCCGCCATGGAGAGCCCCCGCCGGATTCACGAGCATGCGGCCGAGAACTTGGTCTTCATCCGGGACGCGATGGAGCGGGCGGGGTCGTTTACGGCGGTGCCGGGGTGGGGGGCGGTCGGGATGGGGCTCGTGGGGCTGGCCGCGGCGATCGTGGCGCCGGCGCAGGCGGGGGAGACCGGGTGGCTGTTGACCTGGCTCGCGGCGGCGGCGGTCGCGTTCCCGATCGGAGTCGTCGCCATCCTTCTCAAGGCGCGACGGGTCGGCGTGCCGCTCTCCTCGCGCCCCGCTCGCCGGTTCGCGCTGAGCTTCTCGCCCGCCCTCCTCGCCGGTGCGCTGTTGACCGCGGCCTGCTACCGCGCCGGGGCGTTCGAGCTGCTGCCGGGGCTCTGGCTCCTGCTCTTCGGCTCGGCGGTCGTGGCCGGTGGGGCGTTCTCGGTCCGGGTCGTGCCGCTGATCGGCGTCCTCTTCCTCTTCCTCGGAACGATCGCTCTCTTCAGCTCTCCCCTGGTCGCCGACGTCTGCCTCGGAGCCGGCTTCGGCGGCCTCCACATCGTCTTCGGGTACATCATCGCGAGGAACCACGGTGGGTAAGCGAGCAACGCAACGCGCGGAGGATGCCGTGGAACCGGGTACGACCGACTCTCCCGCCGTCACGGGCATCGAAGGAGCGGTCGAGAGGACGGTCGATCTCGACCGTCTGATCCACGAGCGGCTCCGTCTCGGGATCGTGAGTGCCCTGGCGGTCAACGAGTCGCTCGCCTTCACCGATCTGCGCGACCTGCTGAAGACGAGTGACGGCAACCTGAGCGTGCACGCCCGCAAGCTCGAGGACGCCGGCTACCTCTCCTGCGAAAAGAGCTTCGTCGGCCGGACGCCGCACACCGAGTACCGGATCACCCCCGAAGGGCGCCGCGCCCTCCAGCGCTATCTGGATCACATGGAAGCGCTGATCGCCGCCACGCGAGAGTAGCTTCGGAGTGACCACGAACGGCCATGGAGTCTCACGAACTTTGCAACACAAAGAACTTCACGAACAGCAACGCGGCTTCTTTCCGGAGACCGACCGCGCTCCGCTCCTCCACCTCGACCGACCGGAACCAAGAGAGATCATGACGCTACAGATCACCAACGTCTCGAAGACCTACCCGAACGGCGTCCGTGCCCTGGACGACGTGTCGCTCACCATCCCGAACGGCCTCTACGGCCTGCTCGGTCCGAACGGCGCCGGCAAGTCGACGCTGATGCGGATCGTCGCGACGCTGCAGGAACCCGACGAGGGCTCCGTCCGTCTCGGCGACCCGGCGGCCGGCTCGGATCGGGTCCTCGACGTGCTGCGGCAGAAGGACGAGGTGCGCCGGACGCTCGGCTACCTGCCGCAGGAGTTCGGGGTCTACCCGAAGGTGAGCGCGGAGAAGCTCCTCGACCACTTCGCGGTGCTCGAAGGGATCGCCGACCGCCGGGCGCGCCGGGAGGTCGTCGAGGCGCTGCTCCGGCAGGTCAACCTGTGGGACGTGCGCCGGCAGAAGCTGGGCGGCTACTCGGGCGGCATGAAGCAGCGCTTCGGTGTCGCCGTGGCGCTGCTGGGCAACCCGAAGCTGATGATCGTGGACGAGCCGACCGCCGGCCTCGACCCGGCCGAGCGCGTCCGCTTCCTCAACCTGCTCAGCGAGCTCGGCGAGAGCAGCGTCGTCCTCCTCTCGACGCACATCGTGGAGGACGTCTCAGAGCTGTGCACCCGGATGGCGATCATCGACCGGGGAAAGATCCTGCTCGAAGCCGAGCCGCTCGCCGCGGTTGAGTACCTGCGGGGCCGGATCTGGCGGCGCGTGATCGCGAAGCACGAGCTCCCCGACCTGGAGCGGGGGCACGCGGTGATCTCGACCAAGCTCCTCGCAGGACGCACCGTCTTGCGCGTCCACGCCGACGCGGCGCCCGATTCCGGCTTCGAGCCCGCCGAGCCCGACCTCGAGGACGTCTACTTCAGCGCCCTGGCCGGGCACGTGGGCCCGGGGGCGGAGGCGCCGTGAAGCTCGCCGAGATCTTCCGCTTCGAGCTCGGCTACCAGGGTCGCCGGGTCACGAACTGGCTCCTTTTCGCGGTGCTGATCGCCGTCTCCTTCCTGATGACGCGGGACGGCTCGCTCGCCGAAGCGCTCTACGAAGACTTCTTCCTCAACTCGCCGTTCGCCATCGCGAAGACCACCGTCGTCGGCAGCCTGCTCTGGCTCCTGGTGGCCGCGGCCGTCGCCGGCGAAGCCGCGGCGCGGGATGTGTCGACGGGGATGCATCCCCTCGTCTACACCGCCCCCGTCCGCAAGACCGAGTACCTCGGAGGGCGGTTCCTCGCCGCCTTCACCGTCAATGCGTTCCTCCTGCTCGCGGTCCAGGCGGGCATCCTGCTCGGCATCTACCTGCCCGGCGTGGACCCCGCGCTGATCGGGCCGTTCCGGCCGGCGGCGTTCCTGACGGCCTACGGCTACCTCGCGCTGCCCACCGCCTTCGCCGCGACGGCGGTCCAGTTCGCGCTCGCGGCCCGGAAGGGCCGGCCGATGACGAGCTACCTCGGGAGCTTCCTCCTCTTCTCGATGGCCTATGTCGTCGGCCTCTTCCTCGTCCTCCAGGGGCGGCAGGAGCTGGCGAAGCTACTCGACCCGATCGGCGTCCACTTCATCCTCTCCGAGCTGTCGCACCTCTGGACGACGACCGAGAAGAGCTGGCGCCTGCTCGCGCTGGAGGGCACCGTGCTCACGAACCGCCTCCTCTGGATCGGGGTCGGCCTCGGGGCGCTCGCGCTCACCTGGCTCCGCTTCCGATTCACCCACCGGACCGAGGGCCGGGGAACCTGGTGGCGGCTCGAGCGGCGGCGCCCGGAAGTGCACTCCCCGGTGGCCGAACGTCCCGCGAGCACACCGATCGCCGTCCCGCGGGTCGCGCGAACGTTCGGGCTCCGGTTCCACCTGCGCCAGACGCTCGCGGTCGCCCGGGACTCGGTCCGGACGCTCGCGCGGAGCTGGGCCGGGATCGCCCTGCTGGTCGCGATCCCGCTCCTGACCGTCCCGGTGGTGATCGACCAGATGGTGCTCGACGGCGTGCCGCTCACCCCGACCACCGCGCAGGTGCTCGACGAGCTGACCGGGCCGCTCTCCGCCGAGACCAGCCGCTGGGTGATCGTCCCGCTGCTGGTCGTCTTCTTCGCCGGCGAGCTGGTCTGGCGGGAGCGGGACGCGGGGGTGGCCGAGATCACCGACGCGATGCCGGGCTCGGCGTGGGCGCCTCTTCTCGGCAAGCTCCTCGGCCTCGGCCTCGTGCTCGCCCTGTTCACGGCGCTCCAGGCGGCGGCCGGGGTGCTCGCCCAGGCGCTCCTCGGATACCGGGACTTCGAGATCGGGCTCTACGCCAAGGTCCTGTTCGGGCTCCAGCTCCCCGACTACCTCCTGTTCGCGCTCCTCGCCCTGGTCGTGCACGTGCTGGTCGACCAGAAGTACGTCGGCCACCTGACGGCGATCCTCGCCTACGTCTTCATCGCCCTCTCCTCCCTGTTCGGCGTCGAGCACGACCTGCTCGTCTACGGCGCCGGTCCGGGGTGGTCGTACACCGAGATGCGCGGCTTCGGCCCGACCGTCGGGCCGTGGCTCGCGTTCAAGCTGTACTGGGCGGCGTGGGCGGTGCTGCTCGCGGTGGCGGCGAGGCTCTTCTGGGTGCGCGGCCGGGAGCGGGGCGTCGGCACGCGGCTCCGCTCGGCGCGCCGGCGTCTGGCGGGTCCGACGGCCCGGACGGCCGCCGCCGCGGCCGGGCTCGTCCTCGTGCTGGGCGGGTTCGTCTTCTACAACACCAACGTCCGGAACGAGTACCTCACCGAGTCCGAGCGCGCGGAGCGGAGCGCCGAGTACGAGCGCCGCTACGGGCGGTACGAGGACGTTCCGCAGCCCCGGTTGGCGGCGGCCGACCTGCGCGTCGAGATCTACCCGGAGCGGCGGGAGGTCGAGATCCGCGGCACCTACCGGCTCATGAACCGCGGCACGGTCGCGATCGACACCGTCCACATCGCCACCTCCTCCGATGTCGAGACCGGCGACGTGGAGATCGACCGGCCGGCGGAGCCGGTGCTCGTGGACGAGGAGCTCGGCCATCGGATCTACGAGCTGGAGACGCCGCTTTCGCCCGGCGATTCGCTACGCTTCGACTTCCGTGTCCGCTCCGAGCCGCGCGGCTTCCGCGAGAGCGGCGTCGACGCCTCCGTGGCGGCGAACGGCACCTACTTCACCAACGCCTGGCTGCCGGCCATCGGCTATCAGCCGCTTCGCGAGCTGACGAGCGCCGCCGAGCGGCGGGAGCACGGGCTGCCGGCGCGACCGGTGATTCCCTCCCTCTACGACGAGGAGGCGCGGGAGGGGCGTAGCTGGGGGATCGACTTCGAGGCGATCGTGGGCACCGCCGAGGACCAGGTCGCCGTCGCGCCGGGGGCGCTGCGCCGGACGTGGACGGAGGAGCCTTCCGCCGGCGCGGAACCGAGCGGACGCCGTTACTTCCACTACGCGACCGATGCTCCGATCGGGGACGAGTGGGCCTTCTTCTCCGCCGACTACGGGATCCGCGAGGCCCGGTGGCAGAACCCCGACGGCTCGGGCCGGGCCGTCACGATTCGGATCTTCCACTACCCGGAGCACACCGCGCACCTCGACCGGATGGTCCGGAGCATCCGGGCCTCTCTCGACTACTACACCCGGGAGTTCGGCCCCTACCCGTACGGCCACCTCACCGTCGTCGAGCGCGCCGGCAAGGGCACCGGCATGCACGCCGACGCCAGCCTGATCTCGCACGGCGAGGGTTTCGCCCTCTGGAACCCGAAGGACGAGCCGGGGAGCCTCGATCTGCCGTTCGCGGTCGTCGCGCACGAGATGGGCCACCAGTGGACGGTCCCGTACGCCTTCGTCGAGGGAGCGCCGGTGATGTCCGAGAGCCTCGCCTGGTACTACGGGATGAAGGTGGTCGAGCACGCCCAGGGCGTCGACAAGCTCCGGCGGCTCCGGTACTTCATGCGTCAGCCCCACCCGTACGCGCCGATCCGCCGCGGCGAGCCTCTTCTCCGGGGGCTCGATCCGTACATGTCGTACCGCAGGGGGCCGTTCGCGCTCTACGCGCTCTCCGAGGCGATCGGCGAGGAGTGGGTCAACACGGCGCTGCGCCGCCTGGTGGAGACGCACAGGCCGCCCGGCGCTACGCTGGCGACGACGCTCGACCTCTACCGCGAGCTCCAGGCGGTGACGCCGGAGCGCTTCCGGCCCCTCCTCCACGACCTCTTCGAGGTCAACACCTTCTGGGATCTCCAGACCGAGCGGGCGGTCGCCGAGCCGACCGGTGACGGCGCCTGGTGGGTCACGCTCGACGTGCGGGCGCAGAAGGTGGTGGCCGACGAGGCGGGTGTCGAGAGCGAGGTGCCGATGGACGACTGGGTGGAGGTCGGCGTCTTCGCCGCGCCCGCGGAGGGCGGCGGCGAGCTGAGCGCGCCGCTCGCCGTCGAGAAGCACCGCATCCGATCCGGCTCCCAGACGATCACCGTCACCGTGCCGAGCGAGCCGGACCTCGCCGGCATCGACCCGTACCACCTGCTCGACTGGGAGGAACGCGAGGACGACGACAACGTCGAGCCGGTGAGCGCGAAGAGTGACGATCGCTCACCGCCCGGTTGAGCGGCGCTACTGGTCTGCCCGCCGATGTATATACTTCCGGCATGTACCTCGCCCGCCTGAAGCTCACGAACATCCGAGGTTTCGAAACGCTCGAGATCGATCTCGGCGCGGGTGAGACCGTGCCCCGCCGAACCGTCCTGATCGGCAAGAACGGCACGTGCAAGACGAGCGTTCTACGCTCCATCGCGCTCGGGCTATGCGACATTTCCGACGCCAATGCGCTGATCTCTGAGCCGATCGGGGCGCTGGTCCACCACGGCGCGAGGCAGGGGTGCATAGAGGTCGACACCAACGACGGTAGGCGGTTTGGAGTCACCGTTCGCTCCCACGGGATGAAGGAAGAGGTGGTCGGTGCGGCAAGCCAGGCGCCGAAGGTCTTCGTCTGTGGCTACGGCGCCGGAAGGAACCGCTTCGGCGAGGACAGCGGTCGCAGCTACCGCGTGGCGGACGCCGTTTTCAACTTGTTCGATTACAAGCGCACGCTGATTGCACCGGAGCTTACCCTTCGGAGGTTACGGGATCACCTCCAAGGAGAGCAGTACGACGCTGCCATCCACGGCATGAAGACAGTGCTCGGGCTGACATCCGAGGACCACATACACCTACCTACGACCGGTGGCGTCGAGATCTCTGGACCCTCCGTGGGTACTACCGTGCGGCTCGAAGGCTGGGCGGATGGGTTCCGCATGACCTTCAACTGGATGGTCGACCTGTACGGGCGCGCGTTGAGCGCCGACGCCATCGGCGATGACGGCACCATTCGCGGCGTGGTCCTGATCGACGAGATCGAGCAACATCTGCACCCCACCATGCAGGCCGAGATCCTGCCGCGCATCGCCGAGGTGCTGCCGGGCATCCAGCTCATCGCGACGACGCATAGTCCTCTGGTCGTCCTCGACACCAGACCTGAAGAGCTGGTGATCCTGCGGCGCGAGAGGGATCGCGTGGTGCGGCAGCTCCACGTGCCGGACTTCAGTTCCTACTCAGCCGAGGATGTCCTCGAGGATGAGCGGTTCTTCGGCGCTCCAATTTACTCGCACCCGGTCCAGGAGAAGGTAGAGCAGTACCACGAGCTCCTGTCGATTCCCCAGGACCGCCGTGCTCCAGAGCAGGGGGAGCGGCTGCGCAGTCTCGCGGCCGAGGTCGAGGAAGCCGCACCGCGGTCCTCCGACAGTGCCCTGGCGCTCGAGCTTCGGGAACTGGCCTCCAAACACGGCCTTTGAGGCGCCGGAGCAGATGATCTTCGTCGACCGGAGCCGGAGGGACGCCTCCGGCCGTCGGATCGAGCCGGGGGCCGACTGGAATCACCGGGCCGCCGAGGCCACCGCACGCGCCCTTTCGGAGGGCGAGCGACACCAGGTGCTGCGGCTCTACGCCGACGACGCGGTGAAGGCCGCCCTCGAGGAGCTCTTCTCCGACAAGTGCGCCTACTGCGAGACGAAGGTGGCCGCCGGCTCCGACTGGGATGTGGAGCACTTTCGCCCGAAGGGCGGGGTCGCGGAGCGAGAGGATCATCCCGGCTACTACTGGCTCGCCTACGAGTGGACCAATCTCTATCTCAGCTGCACGCACTGTAATCAGGCGCGCCGTGACCGGCCGCTCTGGGCCGAGCCGACGACGGGACCGTCCGGGGGGAAGCTCGACCAGTTCCCGGTCGAGGACGAGAGCACCCGCGCTCTGCGTCCCGAGGACCGGCTGGAAAGCGAGAGGCCGCTGCTCCTCGATCCTTGCCACGACAGGCCGGAGGACCACCTAAAGTTCGGCATCGACGGCAGCGTAGTGGCGGTCCACGGCGGTCCCACGGGCGAGGCCTCGATTCGCGTTTTTCACCTCAGCCGGCGGCGGCTCAAGAAACGGCGCCGGGAGAAGGTGGAGGAGGTGACCAGCCTCCTCCATCTGATCCGCGGACTGAAGGCGCGAGGCGCCGCAGCGGCGGCGGCGGACTTCACCGCGTTTCTCCAGCGCCACTTCCTCGCCGATTCCGCGGAGTACGCGGGCGTCGCCCGCGCCGTCGACCGGGATCCTGAAGCCTTCGGGTTGTAGAGCCGAGCCCACCCGACGAAGCCGGTTTCTCGATAGGGTCGCTCCCCGATGACGGACGATTCGAGGTTCGACCCCGCCTGGACGCCGGAGGCGTGGGAGGTGGTGACGGAGGAGGCCGAACGGCTGCCGCGAGCCGTGCGGGAGCTGCCGGTCTCGACGGCGGTGACGGCGGAGCGGATGCGCTCGGAGCTGGCGCGCTTCGACTTCCGGCGGCCGATGCCGCTGCCGGAGGTGGCGCGGGAGCTGGTGCACCTGCTGCGCGACCGGGCGGTCCACGTGATCCACCCGCGCTACTTCGGCCTCTTCAACCCGAGCGTGCGGGAGGCCGGGGCGATCGCCGACGCGCTCGCCGCGCTCTACAACCCACAGCTCGCCGCCTGGTCGCACGCGCCGGCGGTCAACGAGATCGAGCGCCACACCCTCGGCGCCTTCGCCCGCGCCCTCGGCTTCGACCCGGACCCCGAGCGGACCGCCGCGCACTTCACCTCGGGCGGCGCGGAGGCGAACCTGACCGCGGTCCTGGTCGCCCTCGCCCACCGCTTCCCCGAAGCCGCCGAGGAGGGGCTGACCGCGATCGAAGGGCGGCCGACCTTCTACGTCTCGCGCGAGGCGCACCACTCCTTCGCCAAGGTGGCGCGGATGGCCGGGCTCGGCACCGGCGCCGTCCGCGAGGTCGGCCTGAGCCCCGACCGGACGCTCGACCCGAAGGCGCTCGACCGGCGGATGGCTGAGGACGCCGCCCTCGGCCAGCGCCCGTTCCTGGTCGTCGCCACCGCCGGCACCACGAGCGCCGGGGCGATCGACCCGTTGGGCGAGCTCGCCGACGTGGCCGTGCGGCACGGCGCCTGGCTCCACGTCGACGCCGCGTGGGGCGGCGCGGCGGTCCTCTCGCCCCGCCTGCGCCCGGCGCTCGCCGGCATCGAGCGCGCCGACTCGGTGACCTGGGACGCGCACAAGTGGCTGTCGGTGCCGATGGGCGCCGGCATGTACTTCTG
>CAZLLV010000576.1:0-8712 GCA_964560325.1 uncultured Thermoanaerobaculia bacterium
TCGTCGCCACCACCGACGCCCGCGCGCTCACCGTCACCCGCACACTCGACGCCGCCGATCGGGTGACCTTCGTCGATTACCCCGACGATGCGCTCGATACGACCTACACCTGGGATTCCGCACCAGCGGCGTGCGGCGGCACCAGCTTCCCGGTCGGCCGGCTCGGCTCGATCACCCGGAACGGCGCCTCCGTCGATCACTGCTACGACCGGTTCGGCCGCCAGACGCTCGACGGTGAGCTCGTCTACGCCTGGGACGGCAACGGCAACCGGACCGGCATCACGTATCCTGGGGGCGTGAGCGCCGTCTACGGCTTCGACTTCGCGGATCGCGAGACGAGCCTCTCCGTCACGACGCCGGGCGGAGTGGAGAGCGCCGTCACTGCCGCCAGCTACCTGCCCTCAGGGCCGCTCTCCTCGCTCGCGCTGGGCAGCGGCAGCGTCGAGAGCCACTTCTTCAACGGCCGCTACACCCCGACGGCGATCGAGATCTCGGGAGACCCGACGGGAGTGGGCGACCGGACCTGGACCTACGCCACTGACCGGGCGGGCAACATCCTCTCCATCGTCGAGACCGCCGGAGGAGCCTGCGCCGGCACTCTGGTTCTGGAGAACCAGACCGTCACGACGACCGAAACCTTCACGGCTTGTGCCGACCTCCAGGCGGGCAACGGCTTCTCCGTGGAGAGCCCGGGGGACGTGCTGTTCGAGGCGGTGGGCAAGATCGTGCTCACCGACGGCTTCTCGGTCGGCTCCGGCGCGAGCTTCGTGGCCGCGACCCTGGGCAGCGCCCCGCCGCTCTCGACCCGGACCTACAAGTACCAAGCGCCGCAGTACTTCCTCACTCTGGCCGACGGCCCCTGGGGCACACTCGATTGGACCTACGACAAGATCGGCAACCGCCTCTCCGAGACGAGGACCGGTGGCAACCCGGACACCTACGTCTACACGAGCAACGGCACCGGCAACACCCCGATCCTCGACCAGGTGACCCTCGGCGTCGGCGGCACCCGTGACTACACCTGGGGGGCCGCCGGCCACCTGGAAGAGGTCGACGCCGCCGGCAACGTCATCGACTTCGAGAACGACGCCGCCGGGCGGCTCGCCGGGATCAGCCGAGCCATCGCCTCCGAGGCTGCGGGCTTCACCTATGACGGCAGGAGCTTTCTGACGAGCGCCGCCGCCAGCACCGGCGGCACCGAGAGCGTCACCCCGCTCTACGACTCCGCCGGCCTCCTCCACGTCCTGCGCCGCAAGGACGCTCCCGCCTCACCCGAAGACCTGATCGTCCACCTCTACCTCGCCGGCCGCCCGGTCGTCCAGGTGGCGATCGACAGCGGCACCAGCACCGAGACCTGGACCTACCTCACCACCGACCACCTCGGTACCCCGATGGTCGCGACCGACGATGCGGGTACCGTGGTGTGGGATGGGGGGATCGAACCATTTGGGACCGACTACCAAGCCGGGACGACCGCGGGAGCCTCCGAGAACGGGATTTTCCTACGCCTCCCCGGACAGTGGATAGACGAGACTTGGCAGGATGCTGGTTCCGGAGCCGGCGTCTACTACAACGTCCACCGCTGGTACCAACACGGAACCGGCTCGTATGCCAGGCCCGATCCTGCGGGGCTCCTGGGCTCCAGTGACTACGACGTGGTGGAGGGTCTACTTCCACCGTACGGCTACGCCGGGTCGAGACCGACGGTCTGGAGAGATCCCCTGGGGCTGGAGCCGGCGAGCACGGACTACCTGAACTGCATTCTCAACCCCCTGGACTGTCGGAAGGTCCAAGGGTGCCGCGATCGTGCGAGGCGCGAGACCGAGCGGCGATTCGGACGTGGCAGTCACAACGATGCTGGCGATGCCTTCCGTCACTGCTATTGGTCTTGCTGCATGGCGCAGGAAATCGGCTCCGACGAGGCGGAGGATTGGGGGACCGGCCATGAGCAGAACGTGAACAATCCCGCGTGCGAGATGCGGATGGACCTCGCCAACAACGCGGCAGGTCGTGGATTCGGACCGAACGGGCCGCCGATGAGCTGCGGTGACCACTGCTCGTTGACACCGCTGGTGATCTCTCCACCTGGGGACTGCTGCCCGAGAGGCCCTTACTACCAACCCCCCGAGATCCCGCCGCCTGTCTCGCGCTCGGACGTCGGGGGCGGAGTGTAGACGGGAGCCGGGTGCCGTGATTAGGCGGATTCTTCTGGTCGTCTCTCTTCTCGGCGGCCTTACGGTGGCCGGGATCGTAGGGGCGTGGCTGTACGCCAGCTATACGACTTCCCCAAGGAGCTGGCCCCTCGAGGAGTTTTCTCCTTCCGCGTGGCAGTCATCGCCGCCGCAGGAGCGGTATGTCTTTTACCGGGATCTGGCGAGAGCCGGGCGGCTAGAGGGTGCCACCAGGCAAGAGGTGATCGACCTGCTGGGGCCGCCTGGTTTCGAGGCTCCTGGGGGACGCTACATGACCTACGTAGTCAAGCATGCGGAACCTGGAGAGTGGTCCTTCGATTCGATCTATATCTTGGATGTCCGATTCGACCCGACTACTTCCAAGGTCCGAGACTACCTGATCCGCGGCGATTAGCCCAGCGGCAGCACCTCCGGGCCGTAGCCGAGAGCGGCTTGACCAAGCGAGCCAGCCCGCGAGTTCCGCTCGGGCCGCCTCGGCGGTATCATTCGGGTGGAGGCACTTCAGCCATGGCCGTACTCGACCCACCGCGCAAGCACCGCCACTTCACCGCCGACGAGGTTCTGCGGATGGTGGAGACCGGCATCCTGTCGGAGGACGAGCCCGTGGAGCTGCTGGAAGGAGAGCTGGTCGTCGTGAGCCCGCAAGGACCCGAGCATCAGACCGTCACCGAGCGCCTCCGCCGCCGCCTCGAAGCGGCCTACGGCGACCGGTTCCACGCCCGGACCCACTCCACCATCCAGGCGGCCGAGGACAGTCTGCCCGATCCCGACGTCGCGATCCTCCGGGGCCAGGTCGACGACTACCTGCACCGGCTCCCGGTCGGCACCGACCTGGTCCTGGCCGTCGAGGTCTCCCACACCACGCAGGCGGCCGACCGCAGGAAGGCGGAGCTTTACGCGCGCTCGGGCGTTCCCATCTACTGGCTCCTCGACCTCGCCGCCCGCCGCCTCGAGGTCCGCTCCCACCCCCTTTCCGAGGGCGAGTACGCCGAGCGGCGCACCTACGAAGAGGACGGCGAGGTTCCGATCCCCGAGACGGAATCCTCTCTTCTCGTCCGCGATCTCCTGCCCTGACCCGCCGGCGCGCCGGCCGTGCCCGGCCCGGTGCCGTCGGTCGTCATGGCCGCCCCCCCGCCCGGAGACGGTCCAGGATCGTCTCGATGAGCCGGATCGCGACCTCGGTGTCGAGACGACCGACGTCCTGACTCGCCAACTCCCTCTCCAGCACCTCGGTCACGTGCTCCGTCATCTGCTCGCTCGCCCGGACGAGGTCCATCAGGGGGATGTCGAGGACCCGGGCGATCGACCGGAGGTCGTCGAACGTGGGAGAGAGCTCGCCGTTCTCGATCTTCGACACCCGGTTCTTGCTCAGGTCGGCTCGCCTCTGCAGCTCGTCCTGCCTGAGCCCTCGGATGGAGCGCCACAACCGGATGGTCTGGCCGACGGCCTGCGCCTTCGGATCGCCCTTCGCCATGGCCCGTTTATACGGAAACGAGTGCCTGTTGGCAAGCGTAAGTTCTTTGATAAGAACATCTTGCGGGGTCACTATTCGCTCGGACGGGGACCTCTCCCGCTCGTCGGGGGCGATGGGAGGTGAAATGTCCCCTTTCGAGCGATTCTCGACCGGGGGATCGAACTGCGATTTCTTTCGCCCCGAGGGGCGATCGGCGGGGGGGATGGGGGACCGGCGGGGTGGGACCGGCCGAGGCGAGCGTGCGGCGGCGCCGGAGCGGTCGCTCCGACGCCGCTGATCCCGAAGGATCGAGCTACGCCAGCACCACCAGCACGACGCGCCGGTTCTGGGCGCGGCCGTCGCGGCTGCCGTTGTCGGAGATCGGCTCGGCTTCGCCGTAGGAGATGACCGAGATCCGGTGGAGCGGGATTCCGTGCTCCCGGTTCAGGTAGAGGCGCACCGCTTCGGCCCGCTCGAGGCCGAGCTCGTAGTTGTACTCGTTCGAGCCGGTGGCGTCGGTGTGGCCCTGGATCTCGACGTAGACGTTGCGGTCGTAGCTCGCCTTGAGCTGCGCGGCGAACTCGTCGAGCGCCGCCTGCGCCGAGTCGGAGAGCTCGGCCTGGTCGAAGCCGAAGCGCACGCGATCGTCGGTGAGGACGGTCTCGAACAGGAGCTTGCCTTCGGCTAGCTTGCCGGCAGCCTCGGCGCGCTCGAGCGCCTCCTGGGCGGTCTTCGAGACCTCGCCGATCCGCCGCTCGTTGGCGCCGACCTTCTCGTTGGTCTGGCGGATCTCGGTCTGGTTCTCTTCGACCTGGGTCTCGACGTCGTCGACGCGCGTGTGGACGGCGCCGGTCTCCTGCTGGACGTACTTCTTCGTGGCGCAACCGGACGTCGCGAGGGCGACGACGGCGAGAAGGACGGGAATGACAGTCGCTCGGCTCATCGGAATGGCCTCCTCGTGGTGTAGGTGGATCGAGTCCTGCCGGACGGCGGGCGATTGCAAGGCGCGCGCCGCGACATATCGACGATAGTCTATCAGTTCCCGGCCGGCGCGAAGCCCGTGTACCCCGTGCGGTGGGTCAGCGTGTGGCGGTAGGGGAGCGCGACCTCGATCCGGATCGGGTGGTAGGTGCGCGCCCCCTCGGCGGCGGTGGTGAAGGCGAGCACGTAGCGGCTGCGCAGATCCTCGACCATCTCCGAGACCGCCGCCTCCGCCTCCGTTTCGTCCGCCACCTCGAAGTACCGGCCGCCGGTGCGCTCCGCGAGGCTCGCGAGAAGGTCGGCGTACAGGTACTCGCCCTCCTCGCCGCCTCGGCGCGCGCCCCCCGGGCCGGCGGCCGAGAGGGCGATCACGTAGACCGGCAGGCGCGCCTCGCGCACGATCCGCACCGACTCCTCGGGCGCGAGCGCGCTCGCGTTGTCGAGACCGTCGGTCACCAGCACCGCGACCCGCTGACCGGCCCGGCCGCCCTCGGAGATCTCGGGCAGCAGCGACACCGCGTCGTGCAGCGCGGTCGTGCCGTACCCCTCCCACAGATCCATGGCTTCGCCCAGGGCACCGGTGTCGGCGGTGAAGGGCACGTCGATCCGCAGGCGGCCGCCGGCGAAGGTCGCGAGCGCCACCCGGTCGTCCTCGCGGGCGCTCTCGAGCAGCGTCGCGAGCGCCCGCCGGCTCGCCTCGAGCTTGCCGCCGTTCGCGATGCTGCCGGAGAGGTCCTGGAGGTAGACGACCGAGAGCGGCACGTCGCTCCCCAGGTCGAGCTCCTCGACCGGCACGCGGCGCTCGTCGACGAACAGGCGGAAGTCGTCCCGCCCGAGCCCTTCGACGTGCCCCTGCCGGGCCCGCACCACGACCGGGACGAGCACCCAGGAGACCGAAACGCTCTCCCCGAAGCTCGGCGTCTCCCCGAGCGCTTGCTCGGCGGGCGGCTCGGACGGCGGCTGGGCGGGCATCCCGGCGCCCGCGGCGGCGAGCGCCAGGGCGGCCGAGAGGACGAGGACGGGGTGGGGTGGTGGTGGGCGCATGGTCGGAGACGGGGCCGGTGTTAGCCTAGAGTCTGCCCCGCCGGGGATCTTGCCATGAATACAGTGAACATTCGGAATATCTCTATCAAGTGTGGTCACTGCCAGACCTACCAGACGCTCTGCCGCTACGAGCGGCGGGACGAGTGGAACGTCTACACCTACGAGTGCGAGAACGAGGTCTGCGATCCGGAAATCACCCGGACGCTGATCGAGGTGCCGGCCGAGATCGACGAGTTCGCCCGGCGCGATCCGGGTTGGCGGGGCGGGCGCCGGCACGCCGGGGCGGAGGAGTGAGAGAGCGCCCGGGTGTGGTACCCTGCGGCCGCTCGGCGGCCGTCCACCGCACCGTCCGCCGGCCCACCCGCCGCGGCCCCTCGGGCCGCCCCGAACCGTCAGCACCGCCACACAGCACCAACGCGAGGGATCGAGAGCGATGAAGAAGATCGTCCATGTCGTGGGGACCGGCACCATCGGCGAGCCCCTGATCGGTCTGTTCACGGATTTCCGCGCCGGCATGGGCATCGACGAGGTGACGTTCCACAAGCGCACCCCGCTCGCGTCGGACAAGGCGAAGCTCGACCACCTGATGGCGCGCGGCGCCAAGCTGGCGGCCGATCCCGAGATGCGCGACGAGTTCGAGAAGCTCGGCCACGTGGTGAGCTACGACGCCGAGGAAGCGCTCGAGCGGGCGACCGTGGTGATCGACTGCACGCCGGCGGGCAACGCCAACAAGGAGCAGTACTACTCGAAGCTCGACGGGCCGCGCGGCTTCCTCGCCCAGGGCAGCGAGTTCGGCTTCGGCAAGCCGTACGCCCGCGGCGTCAACGACGCGGCGCTCGACGCCGACGCCGACCGCTTCGTCCAGATCGTCTCGTGCAACACGCACAGCATCACGAACATCCTGAAGACGCTGTGCGACGAGGGCTGGGAGGGGCCGGAGAACGGGAGCGCCGACGGCGGCCCCGGCTTCAACCTCGAGCGCGCGGTCTTCGTCTGCATGCGGCGGGCGAACGACATCACCCAGGTGTCGAGCTACCTGCCGTCGCCGCAGGTCGGCACGCACAAGGACGCAGACTTCGGCACCCACCACGCGCGCGACGCGCACGCCCTGTTCGAGACCCTCGACCTCGACCTCGACCTCTACTCGAGCGCGGTCAAGCTCAACACGCAGTACATGCACTCGCTCTGGTTCCACCTGACGGTCAAGCGCGACGTGACGGTCGAGGAGCTCTCCGCCCGCTTCCGGTCGAACGCCCGGGTGGCGATGACCGCGAAGAAGGACGCCAACCTGATCTTCAGCTTCGGCCGCGACCACGGCTACTACGGCCGCATCCTGTCGCAGGTCGTGGTGGTCGAGCCGTCGCTCGCCGTGCGGCGGGGACGCGAGGTCTTCGGCTTCGCCTTCACGCCCCAGGACGGCAACTCGCTGCTGTCGTCGATCGCGGCGGCGCTCTGGCGGATCGAGCCGAACTGGGACAGCGTGCAGGAGCGGTTGAACGTCATCCGGCGCTTCATCTACCGGGAGATCTGATCGCTCCCGAGACCCTGCAACTCGGTCAGCTCCGCATCCAGGGAGCGTCGCGCGCCGGGACCGAAACCTGGTTCCGCGTGCACCCGCCGGGGCTCGCCTTCGAGGCCGGGCGCGGCGAGCCCCGCGTCGCCGGTGCCGCGGACGTCTTCCTCTCGCACGGGCACCTCGACCACGCCCTCGGCGTGCCCTACGTGCTCTCGCAGCGCACACGCCACCAGGGCGTGGGCACCCGCCTCTTCTGCCCCGCGGCAGTCGCCGCACCGCTCGAGGACCTGATCGCCGCCGCCGGCCGGCTGGAGGCGACCGACTACGACTATCGCCTGACCGGTCTTTCGCCCGGCGACCGGGTCGATGTCGGCCGCGAGCTGATGGTCGAGGCGTTCGCCACCGATCACGTGGTGCCGAGCCTCGGCTACCACCTCGTCTCGCGGCGCGAGCGGCTGCGCGAGGAGCACCGGGGACGGCCGGGCCCGGAGATCGCCCGCCTGCGCACCGAGGGGGCGGCCGTCACCGACACGGTCGAGAGCCTCCTGCTGTCGTACTGCGGTGACACGGGCGCCGGCGTCTTCGAGAGCGAGCCGCGCCTCTACGAGAGCCAGGTGCTGATGGTCGAGTGCACCTTCCTCGACGAGCGCAAGCGGGCGAGCGCGGCCGAGTACAAGCACCTCCACTTCGAGGATCTGGTCGAGCGCGCCGGGCGTTTCCGCAACCGCGCGATCGTCCTCCACCACCTCTCCCGCCGGCACAAGCCGTCGGAGCTGCGCGAGGCGGTCGACCGGCGGCTGCCGGAGCTCGCGCCGCGGATCCACGTCCTGGGAGAGGTCGCGCGCCGGCCGTCGCCGGCCGAGGCGCTCTCGCCGGAGACGGTCGGGTGAGCGCCGAGCGCGTGCCGCGTGGCCTCGCGCTCGCGGAGGTCGACGAGGTCGAGCTGCGAATCGACAAGCTGGTCGCCGGCGGCGACGGGTTCGGGCGTTGGGAAGGCGTACCGCTCTTCGTCCCCCGTACGGCGCCGGGGGACCTGGTGCGGGTCCGGATCACCGAGCGCCGCCCCGACTTCGGCCGCGGCGAGGTGATCGGCCTGCTCGAGCCCGGCCCGGGCCGCCGCGAGCCGCCCTGCCCCTACTTCGAGCGTTGCGGCGGCTGCGACCTCCAGCACATCGAGGACGCCCTCCAGGTCGAGCTCAAGGCGGCGGCGGTGATCGAGACCCTGGAGCGGCTGGGCCGGCTCGATGTCGCCGGGCTCGCCGAGCCGCCCGAGGTGATCGCCGCCGAGCCCTGGGCGTACCGCCTGCGCACCCAGCTCCACGTCGATCCGAGCGTGCCGCCGGCCGGTGTCGCCGCGGCCGACGAGCCGGAGGGCCCGGCGGTCGGCTACTTCGAGCGCGGCAGCCACGATCTGGTGGCGGTCGACCGCTGCCCGATCCTGGTGCCGGAGCTCGAAGAGCTGCTGCCCGTGCTGCCGGGGAGGCTGGCCGGGATGGAGCGTCCTCCCCGCCGGCTCGACCTCGCCG
>CAZLLV010000577.1:0-2599 GCA_964560325.1 uncultured Thermoanaerobaculia bacterium
CCCGAAAAGGTGAGCTCCATGCGACCGAGCGTTCTCGCGTTCTCGATCTTCCTCGTCCTCTGCCTCGGCTTCGGGGCCGGCTCCGTGCCGGCCGCGGCCGCCGACGACCTCCGCGACCCGCGCGAGGTCCACCTCGCGGACCTGGTCCAGCTCACCTCCGGTGGCGAGAACGCCGAGGGGTACTGGTCGCCGGACGGGACCGAGCTGGTCTATCAGGCGACCGCCCGGGAGGGCACCTGCGATCAGATCTACCGCGTTGCGGCCGACGGTTCCGGCGAGCCGGTGCTGGTCTCGACCGGCGAGGGGCGGACGACCTGCGCCTACTTCACCTATCCGGAAGGCGACCGCATCCTCTACGCCACGACGCACCTCGCGGACGCCGCGTGCCCGCCGCCGGCCGACCGCTCGCAGGGCTACGTCTGGGCGCTCTACCCGGGCTACGACATCGTGTCGGTGGCGCCGGACGGCTCCGACCTCGTCCGCCTGACCGAGGCCGAGGGGTACGACGCGGAGGCGACCGTCTGCCCGGTCGACGGCCGGACGATCTTCACCTCGGTGCGCGACGGCGACCTCGACCTCTACGTCCGCTCGGCCGACGGCTCGGAGGTGACGCGCATCACCGACGCCCCGGGCTACGACGGCGGCGCGTTCTTCTCCCCCGACTGCTCGAAGATCGTCTGGCGCGCCTCGCGCCCCCGCACCGACGAGGAGCTGGCCGCGTACCAGCGCCTCCTCGGCCAGGGGCTGATCCGCCCGAGCCGGCTCGAGATCTGGGTGGCCGACGCCGACGGCTCGAACGCGCGCCAGATCACCTGGTACGGCGGCGCCACCTTCGCGCCGTCGTTCTTCCCGTCGGGCGACCGGGTGATCTTCTCGTCGAACCTGGGCGACTCGGGCGGCCGGGAGTTCGACCTCTGGGCGGTCGGAGTCGACGGCGCCGGGCTCGAGCGGATCACCTACACGCCCGAGTTCGACGGCTTCCCGCTCTTTTCGCCCGACGGCACCCGCCTCGCCTTCGCCTCGAACCGTTTTCACGAGCAGGAGGGGGAGACGAACCTGTTCGTGGCGCGCTGGCAGGAGGGGGAGGTGGATATCGATGCCGGTCTTCCCCCCGAGCGCCTGGACGAGCTGCGTGCCCCCGATCGTTTCAAGGCCGACGTGGCGTGGCTCGCCGACGACGCCCGCGAGGGCCGGGGCGTCGGTACGCAGGGGCTCGTCGAGGCGCGCGACTGGCTCGCCCGCCGCTTCGAGCAGCTCGGTCTCGAGCCGGCGGGCGATAACGGCGGGTGGTTCCAGGCGTTCGACGTGCCGGTGGCGGTCGAGGTCGAGGAGGGGACGCGCCTCGTGATCGGTGGCCGCGAGGTGGCGGGCGACGCCTTCACGCCGGCGGCCTTCTCGGCCTCGGCGGAGGCCTCCGGGCCGGTGGTGGCGGCCGGCTACGGGATCGTCGCGCCCGAGCACGGGATCGACGACTACGCCGGCCTCGACGTGGAGGGGAAGCTGGTGGCCGTGCGGCGCTTCGTCCCCGCGTCGATCGAGGGCGACGACGACGAGCGGCGCTACGGCGATCTGCGCTACAAGGCGTTCACGGCGCGCGAACGCGGGGCCGCCGGCCTGCTGATCGTCGACCTGCCCCTGGCGGACGAACCGGAGGCGCCGGAAGACGCGGCGCTACCGGGGCTGACGATCGAGACCGGGAGCGACGCCGGGCTGCCGGTGGCGCTGGTGACTCGGGAGGCGGGGGCGGCGCTCTTCGAGGAGGGGGCTCCATCACCCGTCAGGGCGGAGCTCTCGGTGCGGCTCCGGAAGCGGACCGCGCCGGCCTGGAACGTGGTCGGGCGCCTCTCGGCCGGCGCCGCCGAGCGGCTCGACGGATCGGTGATCGTCGGCGCCCACTACGACCACCTGGGCTACGGCGGCACGTCGTCGCTCGCCCCCGGCTCCGACGAGCCGCACAACGGCGCCGACGACAATGCCTCCGGCACGGCGGCGCTCCTGGAGGCGGCGCGCGGGCTCGCCGGCCGTCGGGGCGAGCTCTCGCGGGACGTGGTCTTCGCCGCCTTCTCGGGCGAGGAGACGGGCATCCTCGGCTCCGGCCTCTTCGCGCGCCAGCCGCCCGGGGAGGTCGACGTCGAGGGCGCGGTGGCGATGATCAACATGGACATGGTCGGCCGTCTGCGCGACCGGCTGACCGTGCTCGGCATCGACTCGGCGGACGAGTGGGAGGCGCTGGTCCCGCCGCTCTGCGCCGAGCTGGAGCTGCCGTGCGAGCTGGGCGGCGACGCCTACGGCCCGTCCGATCACACCTCGTTCTACGCCGCCGGCGTGCCGGTGCTGATGCTCTTCACCGGCGTCCACGACGACTACCACAAGCCGAGCGACGACACGCCGAAGATCAACGCTGGCGGCGGCGCCCGGATCGCGGCGCTCGCCGCCGACGTGGCGGCGGAGCTCGCGCAGCGCACCGAGCCGCTCACCTACCGGAAGCTCTCCGCCCCGGCGCCGCGCGGCGACTCCCGCTCGGGCGGCGCCTCGCTCGGCGTGGTTCCCGACTACGCAGGCGGCGGGGAGGGCGAGGCCGGCGGCATGCTCCTCGCCG